>CAZGIL010000026.1:0-10550 GCA_964526265.1 Candidatus Woesearchaeota archaeon | reverse complement strand
CCAGAAAAAATTGTTAAATACCTTTTAAAAAATAGGCACTTAGCGCCAACTCATTCTTCTACCCAATATTTTCCCTTAAATAAAGATCCTTTGTTTATAGAACACATTCCGGATATTGTTGTTGTAGCACATACCCATAAGAGTGCTGCAACCTATTATAATAATATTCTTATTCTCTCAACTTCCTCCTGGGAAGGGATGACTCCTTATGAAGAGAAGATGGGAGCTAAGCCCGATTTTTGCAAGGTTCCCCTATTAAATCTTAAAACGAGAGAGATACGTTTGCTTGACTTTGAAGAAATTGAAGAAACGGAAAAGAAATTGGAGGTAAAAGAAGAAATGAAAATGGTGAGGAAAAATTAAAATGTTAAACGAACAAACTGAGCTTTATTTTAAGAATCTTGAGAGAGAGGTTAGAAGGGTTTATGCTCTTGCCGAGGAAGCTAAAAAAACTGGATTGGATCCTGTGGATAAAGTAGAGATTCCTCTTGCGATGACAATGGCGGAAAAAGTTGTCGGATTGATATCAACAATTTATCCCCAAATGATGGATTCTGGGATTGATAAGAGAATTCTTGAGTTGGAAGAGAAATATGGTAAGTTGGATCCAACGATTATTTTTAAAATTGCGGAAGAGGTTGCTAAACAAAAATTTTGTAAATTTTCAAGTGTTCTTGAGGCGATGGACGCGGGAATAAGAATTGGTTTTGCATATACTACTCTGGGAGTGGTTAGTTCTCCAATAGAGGGATTTACCGGAATAAAGACGAGGAAAAACCAAGAGGGGAAGGAATATCTTGAAGCGAGTTTCTCTGGGCCAATAAGGAGTGCGGGAACAACTGCTAGCTGTATGGTTTTAATTTTAGTAGATCATTTGAGAGAAATGTTTGGATTTGCAAAGTACGATCCCCGTGAAGAGGAGATAAAAAGAGTTGTTGCTGAGATGAATGATTTTCATGATAGAATTTCAAATCTCCAATATATGCCTACAGAGGAAGAGATAGTTTTTTTAATAAAAAATATGCCAATACAGGTTGCGGGGGAGGCTTCTGAAAAATTGGAGGTTTCTAATTATAAAAATCTCGAAAGAGTAGATACAAATTATCTTCGAAGTGGGGTTTGTTTAATTCTTGGAGAGGGGTTGGCTCAAAAAGCGGCCAAAGGATTTAGATTATTGAATCAGGCGAAAAAGAATGGGATTGTTTCTAATGGATTTAATTTTCTTGAAGAGTATATCGAATTACATGAGAAAAGAAATACCGGAAAAACGGAAGGGCCTCCAACTTATATAAAGGACTTGGTTGCAGGGAGACCGGTTTATGGGCATCCTTCTAGAAGCGGAGGATTTAGATTTCGATATGGTAGGGGGAGGGTTTCTGGTTTTAGTGCGGCATCTATTCATCCGGCTACGATGGGAATTACCGACGATTTTATTGCAATAGGAACTCAACTTAAAATAGAAAAACCCACAAAGGGAATGGTTGTTAGTGTTTGTGATGTTATTGATGGCCCAATCGTCAAGCTGTATAATGGGAGTGTAAGGAAGCCCAAAACAAAAGAGGAATCCAAGAAACTTTATCCGGATGTTGAAGAAATTATTTATTTGGGGGATTTACTTTTTCCATTTAGTGATTTAGCAAATAGAAATTCCAAGCTTGTTGTTCCAGGGTATGTTGAGGAATGGTGGCAGAGAGAATTAGAAGAAAAAGATTTGGAATTTGCAAATAAAATAAATTGTTTTGATGTTGATTTTGAAAGCGCTGTCGAGATAAGTAAAAAATATCAAATTCCTCTGCATCCAAAGTATATCCCTTATTGGACTCAGATCTCTAAAGATGAATTTTATGGGCTTCTTGAATGGTTAAGTCACTCGAGAGCCAACGAAAAAATTATTTTTCCATATACAAAAGAAGATCAAGAAAAATATGCTCTTGGGAAAAGAGCACTCGAAATCCTTGGAATTGAGCACGAAGTAACTATTGAAAACGTTGTTTTAACCGAAGAGAATAGTAAAGCCTTGTTGGTAAATTTGGGAATTGAGGAGGGTATTTTAAGGGGGGATAATCTAATGAAAGATGCTATTGATTTGAAAAGATTTGAATTAGATAAAAAAGTTTTAGAAATAATTAATTCTTTTTCATCCTTTGTAATTAAAGATAAGGCGGGGGAGTTTATTGGAAGTAGGATGGGGCGTCCTGAAAAAGCAAAATTGAGAAAACTTACTGGAAGTCCAAATGTTTTGTTTAGTGTGGGAAATGAAGGGGGAAGATTAAGGAGTGTTCAGACTGCATGTGAGGTTGGCCATGTGAGGGGGGCGTTTCCTCTTTTCTATTGTGAAAAATGTGACAAAGAAACTATTTATTCCTCTTGTGAAAATTGTGGTATGAAAACAAAAAAGAAATTTTATTTTCCCAACTCAGATTTAAAATCTTTTAAAGACACTCTTGAAGGAGAGGAGAGAAAGGGACAGCCGTATACATATAGGAATCTGGACGTTTGTCATTATTTTGATTTGGCAATTAAAAAACTAGGAATGTTGAGAGAGGAAATTCCATTATTAATAAAAGGTGTTCGTGGGTTGTCTTCGGATGGAAAGGTTGGGGAAAATTTAGCAAAGGGACTTCTAAGAGCAAAACATGGTTTACAAGTAAATAAGGACGGGACAATTAGATTTGATGCAACCGAGCTTCCTCTTGTCGCTTTCAAACCAAAAGAAATTTTGGTGGGTGTGGATAAATTAAAGGAGTTAGGATATACTAAAGATGTTTATGGAAAAGATCTTGTTAATGACGAACAGGTTCTTGAATTGATGCCCCACGATATTTTACTTCCGAGTTCTCCAGAAACTCCAGATGAAAGAGCGGATGATGTTTTCTTTAAGATTTCTAAATTTGTTGATGAGGAGCTAGAAAGATTTTATGGACTGAAGTCTTTTTATAACGCGAATTCTCCGAGAGATATGGTGGGGCAATTAGGAGTTTGTATGGCTCCACATAATTGTGCAGGAGTTATCTGTAGAATAATTGGTTTTTCAAATACTCTTGGACTGATGGCAAGTCCATACATGCACGCTGCGATAAGAAGAGATTGTGATGGAGATGAAGCTGCGATAATGTTACTTTCCGATGTTCTTCTTAATTTTTCTAGAAAGTTTCTTCCCTCTCATCGAGGAGGAACTCAAGATGCTCCTCTTGTTTTAAATGCAAAGATAAATGCGGGAGAGGTTGATGACCAAATTTTGGATGTAGAGTTTGTTAATGGAAGTTACCCTCTTAAGTTATATCAGCTTGCAGAAGAAGGCAAACATTCCAAAGAAGTTGATTTTATTAATACTTGTAAGAAAGTTTTGAAAGAAGGAAAAGATCCGTTTGTTGGAATGGGTTTTACCCACGACACCAATAATTTTAATGATGGAGTTGTTTGTTCAGCTTACAAACTTCTCCCAACAATGCACGATAAGGTTGCTCATCAAATGAATCTGGTAGAAAAAATAAGGGCGGTTGATACTTCGGATACGGCAAGACTTGTAATTGAAAGACATTTTATCAGAGATATGAAAGGTAATCTTAGAAAATTTTCACAACAAGGATTTAGATGTGTGGCTTGCAACGAGATTATGAGGCGTCCTCCTCTATCTGGAGTTTGTCCAAAGTGCAGCGGAAAGATTATTTTTACAATACACGAAGGAGGAATCAAGAAATATCTTGAGCCAGCTCTTATGCTCGCAAAGAAATATAATTTATCTACGTATATTCAACAAAATTTGGAGTTAATTAAAAATGCAATTGATTCTATTTTTGGAAAAGAACTAGAAACACAAACCGGATTGAATCAGTGGGTGAAATAAAAAGATTTAAAAAGGTGTCATTTGTGAGTAGCTAATGAAAGACAAATATAATTTACCTTTTGTGCAA
This sequence comes from Candidatus Woesearchaeota archaeon, assembly GCA_964526265.1. Classification (GTDB taxonomy): domain Archaea; phylum Nanobdellota; class Nanobdellia; order Pacearchaeales; family GW2011-AR1; genus CAZGIL01. Next base: position 6,636 of record CAZGIL010000026.1, on the reverse strand, counting down.
GACCACGATGCAAGGCTTAGACAAATAATGAAGCAGCATGCGCATCTTGTTGCTAAGGGGAAGGTGTCTACCGGCTATGTTCCAGGACAGTCAGGAGATGTTGTTTTAAGGGCAGAACCCTCTCTAAGAACCATTGAGGGATTGGCAACTCCGGATTCGGCAGATAGTAGAGATGCCTTTAGTCCACAAGTGAATCCTTTTTATCATTCTTAAAGAAGGTAGAGTATTATTGTTGGGATTAATAAACATCCCATCATATTCGTTCTTTTAACATTAAGAGAAATACAATAGATTCCGGTTAATGTTGATGCTGCTAAAACAAGTAGTCCCAAAAAACCCGAGACTAAAAAAACTATAATAACCAAAACCAAAAGAGTTGCGGAAGAAAGAATTGTGTAGTTGAATTTGTGTATTTTTTCAGAGAAAAATTTTGCAAGGGAGAGGGTTAGAAAAAAAGAAATAAATCCACTAACTAAAACGGCTAACATAACTACAATTAATATTCTCCAAGATAAAATTCCTATAATCTCTTTTATTGCCACCGCTGCCCCGGTTCTTGTTTTTCCAATTACATAGAGTGAAATAAATGAAAATCCCATCACAAGGGTATTTGTTGCTCCGAGAAGAACGAGAAATCCTTTTTGATTTGTTTTTGAAATTACGTTTCCAATTATGGCGGCCTGTCCGCTTCCTAAACCCGGGAGAAAACTACAAAGAGGAGAGGCGATTACCGAACCAAGAAGAGGTTTGAAAAGTTTTGTTTTGGGTTTGGTTATTTTTTGCTTGGGAATTTGTGTTTTGTTCTTTATGCTTGTTATTAACATTGAACCTCCAAACAATCCGGTTAGAAGGGGAAGGAGTGGTTCTTTTAAGGGTAGATTAAGAACGCTCCATCCAAGAAAACCCGAAAGAAGAATCACAAAAAGTGCCGTAAGTTTTTTCTTTTCTAAAGAGATTAAAAAAATTATTGAAATAATCAAAAGATAGGGGATTAATTTTTCTATAAAGAAGTATGTTTTTGATATTAGAAATATTGATGGAAGAGCGATAACGGTTAGAAGGATTATCGCAGCGATACTCCCATATGCTGTTAAAACAATTGCTTCATATCCTAAACCTCGTTTTAGGAGTTTGTGCCCTGGAAGAATAGAAAGTTCTGTATCTGTATCCGGACACCCTAAAAATATTGAGGGAATGAAGTCTGTAAAAGTGTGGGTTATTGCCATAGAAGAAATAAACACGATAAGATAAAGAGGGTTTGTAGAAGAGAGAATTGTTGTCGAAAGAGAAATAAGAAAAACTCCGATGAGATTTATGTGAATTCCGGGAATTAGGCCGGTTATCGTTCCAGCCAAGATTCCCACGAGCAAGAAGAGGAATAATTGAAACAACATCTAATTAAGGAAAGGTTTAATAATTAAAAATTTATGGAATTTATATGGTAATGAGCGTTGATGAAAAGTTTGAATTGATTAAGAGAAATACAGAAGAGATTGTTACGGAGGAGGCTCTTAAAGAGCTCCTAAAAAAGAAAAATAAGCCGGTTGTTTATCTTGGAACTGCTATTACTGGAAGGCCTCATGTGGGATATTTTGCGTGGGTTTTAAAGATGGCAGATTTTTTGAGGGCGGGTTTTAAAGTTAAGGTTCTGCTTGCAGATTTACACGGAGCATTAGATAATTGTCCTTGGACAGAGTTGGAAAGGAGATATGATTATTATGAAAGCGTTATTCCTTTAATGTTTAAAGCAATTGGTGTTGAGATTAAAGAGTTAGAAATCGTTAAGGGAAGTGAGTTTCAATTAAAACCAGAATACACTTTTGATATCTTGAAGATGTCTTCCTTTACTTCAATTAATGATTGTAAAAGAGCTGCCTCAGAGGTTGTTAAGTTTGGAGAGAATCCACAATTATCTGGGTTGGTATATCCAATAATGCAATCTCTCGATGAGGTTTACTTAGAGGCAGATGTTCAGTATGGGGGAGTGGATCAAAGAAAAATATTGATGTTTGCTAGAGAGAATCTTCCGAAGATAGGGTATCCTGCAAGAGTGGAAGTTATGACCCCCCTAATCCCTGGACTTATTGGTAAAAAAATGTCTGCTTCAGACGAAAAAAGTAAAATTGATTTATTGGATGACGAAAAGACGATTAAAAATAAATTGAACGGCGCAGAGATGGTGGCGGGAAATTCTGATAATGGGGTTATGGCTTTTTTGAAATATGTGGTTATGACAATTAAAATGGATAAGAAAGAAAAATTTGTTATAAAACGAGATAAAAAGTTTGGAGGAGATGTTTCTTATAAAAATTACGAAGAAATAGAAAAAGACTTTGTTGATAAAAAGATTCATCCTTTAGATTTAAAGAATGCGGTTGCTGGAGAAATTTTTGAATTGTTGAAACCAATACAAAAAGATAAGAAAGCTCACGAGCTTGCTAAAAAAGCATACGAGAAAATTATTTAGTTTTAAACTCAACAACATCTAAATCTTTGAGTTCATGTGTTAGGCCGACTTTTTGTCCGGGAAACTTTGCAGATGGGCCCCAGATTTTTGTTTCTTTTATCATTCCTGCAAACCCCTTAAGTATTTTTTCTGTGATGTCTTTTACGGTTGATTTTGGGGGCATAATAATTGGGTTTTGTGATTTTTCTTTTCCTGGTTCTTTGGTGTAAATTCTTAATTTCCCAAAGCTCTGAAATATTTTTCCCTTTAGTTTTCCAATCCCCTCTTCTGTTTTTGTTGAGACCATAACAAAGTTATATTTTTTCGACTGGAGTCTTGCCTCTGTTTTTCTTTTTTCTTCTTGTTCGAGTAAATCTAATTTATTAAACACAATAATTTTCTTTCCTTTGAACTTTGTTAACCCTTTTTCTATTTGTTCTATCTCTTCTATTTTTGAAATTAAGATTATTATTGTATCTGCTGAATTTGTTATTCCCTTATCATAATATTCTGAGTCAATTGCGGGATTTTCAATTATTTGGATGTTTGTATCCGCATAGGCCATCATTCCTATTTGGGGAGTTTTAGTTGTGAATGGCAACTCAGAGATTCTTGGTTTGGCGTTTGTTAGAATTGAGAGTAAAGAGGATTTTCCGGAGGTTGAAAAACCAACAATCACCGCTTGTAAATCTTCTTTTTTTATTCCTAGTTTTTTTGATTTGCCTGATTTTTTTTGTTTTGTTTGTTGCTCTTTTAGTTTTTTTAATCTAGTCTTCAGATTAGATAAGAGGTTTTCAGAAGATTTGTGTTTCGGGGCAACAGAGAGCATATACTCCAGTCTTTCAATTTTTTCTTCTATTGTCTGGGCTTGAAGGTATTCTTTCTCCGCATGAGAATATTCAGGATTTGCATTTACAGGCATACGTTTTTAAGAATATACGTGTTTAATAAAATTATGGATAAGGGGACTTATGAGAAAATAATCTCAAAGAAAGAATTTTCGCAACTATCTAAGAAAGATGTGGACAAGGTTTGGAATAATTTTGAAAGAAGGCAGGTCTCTGAAGAAGAGAAAATACGTTTAACTCGGGAATTATTACATAAGGTTTTTGCTGCTTTTGTTAGTCGGAAAATTCTTAAGAAAGAAATAGTCAATAAAAAAAGTGTAGAAGAAATTATGGGGAAACATCTATCTACTAAAGAAAGGCTTCCCTATTATCAGGAGCTTTATTCTCGTTTATTGGGAGAATTCTCCAAACAGAAGATATCTATCTTTGATTTGGGGGCGGGAATTAATGGTTTAAGTTATAATTATTTTCCGTTTAGTTTAGATTATGTTGCTATTGAATCTGTTGGACAGTTGGTTGATTTAATGAATTATCATTTTAAGACTCGTGGGATTGAAAGAGCCTGGGCGATACAGGAGAGTTTGTTTGATTTAGAGAAGATTGTTAGGGTAATTAAGGGAGTTAAGGAAACCAAATTAGTTTTTTTATTTAAGACGCTTGATTCTTTGGAGATGATAGAAAGAGATTATTCTAAGAAGTTAATAAGCGGTCTATTTGAGAAAGCGGGAGTTAAGAGAATTGTTGTTTCTTTTGCCATGCGGAGTTTGGTTTCTAAAAAAGAGTTTAAGGTTAAGCGATACTGGTTTGAAAATTTTGTTAAAGATAATTATAATATTGTGGATGATTTTGAATTGGGGAATGAACGGTATATTGCTTTTGAGAAATAAGTTTATAAGTTTCTTTATCCTATTTATTCCATGAAAAAAGAGTGGGCGTATGCTGTTTTAATTGTTTTTTTATTAATTGGGGCTTTAGTGTATACTAATAATAAGGATAAGATTAATTTTTTTAAGGGATTGGGAGAAAAGGCAAATGCTCCCCGATTTAATTTTCCAAATTTTTTGATTTTTATGGGTATTGTTTTGCTTGTTATTGCGGTTATTCTTTTTGTTGTGTCTTTGTTTTCTAATCGGTATTAATGGAACATATTTAAAAATGCGGATTCTTTTTACTCTTTATGAAACCAAAATTTTATAGAAAAGTTTTGAGTAACGGAATGACTGTTATTCTTGAAAAGAGAGATATTCCTGTTGTGAGTGTTGCTTTCGCGGTTAAGAGTGGGGGAGTTAATGAAACCGAGAAGGAAAAGGGTATTTCACATTTTATTGAGCATATGCTTTACAAAGGAACAAAAAAAAGAAGTAGGGGAAAGATTGCATATGAGATTGAAAGGAACGGGGGAGTTTTGGATGGGTTCACTTCCGAAACAATAACCGCCTATTGGTGTAAGATGCCGAGTAGGCATTTGGATATTGCTCTTGATGTGTTAAGCGATTTAGTAAAAAATCCTTTGTTTGATGAAAAGGAGATTGATAAGGAAAGGAATGTTATCTTTGAAGAAATAGATTTGCATAAGGATAATCCTTCCCGGTATGCTCTTGAAGAAATTCATAACCTTCTTTATGAAAAGCCTTTTGGAATGAATTTAGCCGGGACAAAAGAAATTCTCTCAAAATTAGATAAAAATAAACTTGTAGAATGGTTTAAAGTAAACTATGTTCCAGAGAATATGATTCTTGTGGTTGTTGGAGAAGCAGATTTTGACTCTCTTGTTGAGTTTGCAGAGAAGAATTTTAGTAAAAAATCCACTCCATCTTTATCCCTCCCAAAGATAATTAAAAAAAATGAGATAAAAGAAGAAATAAGAAATGGGATGGATCAAGCGAATCTTTCTTTTGCGTATCATGTTCCGCTTGTTGGAGAGAGGGGAGAGTATGCTGCAAGAGTTTTGAGTGTCTTGATGGTTGGAGGAATGTCTTCTAGATTGTTTAAAGAATTAAGAGAAAAGAGAGATTTAGTTTATGCTATTACTGGAGGTTCGGATATTAACAAGACTTTTTCCTATAATATAATCTATTTGGGGACTTCAAATAAAAATGTTGATGAGGCAAAGAGAATTGTTTTGAAAGAATTTGAGAATGTTTCTAAAAGTCTTAGTGAGAAAGAATTAAAGGAAATAAAAGAACAGATAATTGGAAACTATTATATCTCTATGGAGGACTCTCAAGAACAGATGGTTAATTTGTTGTCTTCGGAGATTAGTGGGAATGCAAAAGAGTTTTATGATTTTGAAAAAAATATTCGGGAAGTTAAACTTAAAGAAATAAAAGAAATTGCGGGTAATGCTCTAAAGAAACACTCTTTTTTCTCTCTTCTTCCTAATTGAAATTAGTTTCTTATTTACAGAAATATTTTTAAAGGAGTTTTATTTATATTAGTTTATGAATAAAAAGAGTGTGATGATTTCTTTAGCGTTAATTGTTATTATCTCGACGAGTTTGGTGAGTGCTGGATGGTTTTCTGATTTTATGGATGCGATTAGAGGAAAGCAAGACGTACAATTAAGTCCGGCGGATGGATTAATTGCTCATTATAAGTTTGATGGAAATGTTAATGATTCTATAGGCAATCATAATGGTACAGCAACAGAGGTTTCTTATGTTGGGGGAAAAATTGGACAGGCTGCTAGTTTTAGTGGAACTTTAAAGAGTGTTGTAAATATTCCTTTTGTTGGAACATTAAAAGCTCCCGGGAATAAATTAACTCTTGCTTCTTGGGCTAAGACTGACAGCTTCAACGATAATGAAAGATGGATTGTTGCTCAGGACGAGAATATATACCAGATGTCTTTAAAGAATAATAAATTAAATTGTTATGTTAAGGATGATGGTAGTTTGAGAAATGGCGCTATTCTTTTAACTAACTTAACTGTAAACGCTTGGCATCATTTTGTTTGTGTTTTTGATTATACCACTCGTAATATTACTTTCTACGAGGATGGAAATTACCTCGGATATACAGAGATTGGGGGAAGTAAGACTGCTATTAAAGATAGTTCAACTAAAGATTTAACATTGGGAGCGAGACCGGGAGCGTATAACACTCCGCTTTTCTTGGATGATTTGAGAATTTACAATACGACTTTAACTAGTGCAGAGGTTGGGGAATTATTTACTTATACTGGTTGTACTGCAGAAACTAACGCTGATTTCTGTTCAAGACTAGGAAAGAATTGCGGAAGTCTAACCGCGGACGATAATTGTGGTGATTCAAGAACTGTTGCTAGCTGTGGAACTTGTTCTGGAGCAACTCCAAATTGTAATGCTGTAACTGGAATTTGTG
>CAZGIL010000025.1:0-11311 GCA_964526265.1 Candidatus Woesearchaeota archaeon | reverse complement strand
AAGAGTTTTTAAACAATTAAATCCTAATATAGTTAATTAAAAAGAGAGGTATTAAATAATGGCAAAGAAGAAAAAGGCTGTGAAGAGAAAAGCTGCTAAGAGAAAACCAGCTAAAAAGAAAGCTGCTAAAAAAAAGAGAAGATAATCTCTCTTTTAATTTTTATTTTTTTTAATTTTTAATTAATTTTATATACTTGTTCTTGTTGTTTATTTTATGGTGGAAGATTGTATATTCTGTAAGATTGCTCGGGGGGAGATACCCTCGGAGAAGATTTGGGAGGATGAAAATTTTATTGCGTTTCTGGATATAGCCCCCCTAAATCTCGGGCATACACTTCTGATTCCTAAGAAGCATGTGCAGTGGGTTGATGATTATGAACCTTTTTGTGATTACTGGAAAACTGCGAGAAAACTTTCAAAAGTAATTAAGAAGGCTTTAAACCCTCTTTTAGTTTCTTATGTTGTCTATGGATTAGGAGTTCCACATGCGCATATCCATCTCATTCCAAAGTTTGAAAATGATGCTCATCCTTCTGGACCAAATCCCGAAAAAACCATGAAGCTTTCTTCTGAAAAGATGAAGGAAGTTGCAGAAAAGATAAAAAAATCTTTTTAGTTATTCAGAAATCCTTTTAAACGATTATTATCTCCTAGTTTCGGCTCTGTAGCTCAGTGTTAGAGCGCCGCTCTCATGAGGCGGAGGTCGGGAGTTAAATTCTCCTCAGAGCCACTTTAAGTGGATCTTAAACAAATATTCCGCTCAGAGCCATTCAAAATTTTTATAAACTCCTTTCCACTTGTTAATCGATGGTAGTTGGAGAGGTTGTTAATGTATCTTCCGATTTGGTTGGGGGATTGGTTGGAGAACTTGGAAAAGTTGCTTTGTGGTTGCAGGCGGTAGGAGTTGTTTTAATTATATGGATTGTCTTTGATATTGTTAATTTAGTTTTAAATTATAAAAGAAAGAAATACCTTAGGGAGATGGATAAGAACATAAAAAGGCTTGATAAGAAGTTTGATAAATTAAATAGAAAACTAGATAAGAAAAGATAATTATTTAGTTATTTTAAGAGACTCTTCTAATGCCAGTTTGTCGGCATTGTTTCTTCTTTTTATTCTGGCTAAATATCCTGCAATTTGGTTTTTTACCTTTTTACTAGACATGCCTGTGAATAGTTTCTTTTTGTTTTTTTCAAAATCTGGGTAAAATTCCATTCCGCCCTCTATAAGTGATTTTGAAGTTCTCTTGATAAGCTTTGTTTTTATTTTTCCCATTGTTCCTATAAACTATCTTTTTTGGGGCTTTTTAAAGATTTTTGTCTGCCCATTCTATTTTATGGGCCCCAGAAAATCTCCTAAGAGCAGAGACTAAGTCTTCCACTTTTTTTAGAATGCCTTTTTTACTCAGGATTGAATAGGGTAGTTTGAATTCTTCCGCTTTTTTTGATGCCTTAATTATGTCCGAATCCCCTATTTTTTGTTTATTATATGCTACAAGAATTTCTTCTCTTCCATTTTTTTTAATCTTTAAAATAATTTCGTTTTTGCTAAATCCTTCTATTCCAAGAATTTCTACTCCCTCTTTTATTAAAGATTCTTTTACTTGATTAAAGAATTTCTCTTCAGCTTTTTGAGATTTTTTTGGAGTGGTTTTCTTTGTGGTTTTTTTAACTACGGGTTTTTTAACTTCTTGTTCTTCTTTCTTTTCCTCTTTTTCAAATATTCCTAGCTTGTCATGGACTACTTTTTCGGCTTCCCTTGGAGTTTCTTTGATTGTTTGAGTTATGATTCTTTCTTCTTGTATTATCGGTTTAGGAAGTTGTTGTATTCTTGGTTGTATTGGAGGTTCTGGGGTTATGAAGTATCTCCAGTATAGTTCCCCTTCCCTCTCAAAAGGAAAAGCAAAATCTTTTATTGAACGCAGAGCGACTCTTATCGCGGGTTCTTGTTGTCTATCTCTTAAGATTCTTTTTTGTTTAAGTATTTCAAATGCGTCCTTTTCTTTGCTATGAAGATGGTTTGCCCAGTTTTCTAATTTTGCTTCTTGTCCGGGAATGTAGTATATAGGTGAGCTTCCCACCCTCATATAGCTCATTTTTAACCTTTTTTCTGAAATTAATTCTGAGAGGAAAGCTGAAGAGAAGAGTATGCTCATTCCGGTTTCTCGTGCTATGTGTACTGGAAGTTTTGGGCCACCAAATTTTATCGCAGATATCATTTTCTCTTTTATCATTGACGTGTCTTTTGTGGGCATAATCTAGAAAGAAATAAGAGGGTTATAAAGATTATTATGGTTTCAACCATCTAACTTCGTAGTAAGTAACATCGCCCTCTTCATCAACGATTGCTAAAAGAAGGTTTTTCTTGGTTGAGTGTGCAATTCTGTTCTTTGCAGAGAACTCGTGCCATGAAATTTTATTTGATTCGTGGTCGGTGAATACAACCCATTTTGCGTGTTTGTCTCCGGGTTTTGAACCCTTTTCATAAACTCTGAATTCGGCTCCAAACTTCAAAGCTGTTTTTACGATGTATCCCTTTTCTCTTAAATCTTTGAATACGGGATATTTTACCTGCAGTTTCTTATCAATTTTCACAAGTTTATTTAAAATTTCTTTTTTTGATATTTTTTTATTTTTTTGGAAAACTTCCATCTGCCCTTTTTCTACAAGGAAAATTGCTTCGGGAAGAGAATATTGAATCTTTTCTCCAGAGGGTTCACCGAAATGGCTTTTCTGGTAGAGTGAGAAAGCCTCGGCTGAGTTGCTTAAAATTGTTTCTCTAATTAATTGAGATTGTACTTTATCCATTACTCCTTTAATTTATAACAATATTTAAAAATATGCATTTCTTCGGTTTTTTATGAGATTAACACAGACGTCTTTGGTTTTAGTGTTAGTCGTGGCTCTCTTATAAGAGCCAGGTTATTCTTTAAAATGGCTCTTGATTTTCTACCTCATTCAATGGAAATTTCTTATGATTCTTCTAGTGGGCTTTATGTTGTTAAACATGATGATTTGGAGTGGAGGATTGGTAGGGATGTGTTGCTTTTGCCAATTGTAGACGTTTTTGAACACCTTTCTAATGGGCATCCTCGTGTAAGGTTGATGTTTGTTGCTCCAGGGATGGAACACTACCGCCAGATGAATTCTTTTGCTAGGGCGATTGATAGTTTTTTTGATAGAAAGGAAAAGGAAATAAAAACTTTAAGGAAAAACAGGGGCAAATAAATTTATAAGTTAGGGAAACAAAAAGATAATATGACATATGATTTCAAATCAATAGAAAAGAAATGGCAGAAAAAGTGGGAAGAAAAGAAGATTTTTGAAGTTAAAGAAGGGGGAAAGAAGCCGAAATATTATGTTTTGGATATGTTTCCTTATCCTTCGGGAGCGGGGTTGCATATGGGACATGCTTTTACCTTTTCGTTGGGGGATATCTTTGCGAGGTTCAAGCGTCTTCAGGGATTCAATGTTCTTTATCCTGCTGGATATGATGCTCTTGGTTTGCCTGCTGAAAACGCGGCAATAAAAGCAGGAACTCATCCTTCGGATTATACTAAGAATTCTATAAAGAATTTTATGAAACAACAGAAAGCAATGGGATGGAGTTATGATTGGAATCGGATGGTTAATACTTCTGATGCAGAGTTTTATAGATGGGACCAGTGGATTTTTTTGAAAATGTTGGAAAAGGGAATTGCTTATCGCAAGAAGGCTCCGGTGAATTGGTGTCCTAAATGTGAAACAGTTTTAGCAAACGAACAAGTAACCAATGGTTGTTGTTGGAGGCATGAGGATACCAGAGTAGAAATAAAACATTTGGAACAATGGTTTTTCAAAATCACTAATTATGTCGAGGATTTATTAAAAGGTTTGGATAAATTGGATTGGTCCGAGAGAGCAAAGAAATTAGAGAAGAATTGGATTGGAAAGAGTTATGGAACTGAAATTAATTTTGAAATTAATCGGGAGAAGTGGCCTATTTTTACAACGCGTCCCGATACTATTTATGGAGTTACATTTATGGTTGTTTCTGCACAACACTCGCGTTTGATGGAACTCGTTACTCCAGAGAAGAAAAAAGAAGTTGATAAATTTTTGAAAAAAATAAAATCAACAAGTGGGAAAGATTTGGAGGATTTAGAAAAGGAGGGGGTTTTCACTGGGAGTTATGCAATTAATCCAATTACAAAGGATAAGGTTCCGGTTTATGCAGGAAATTTTGTTTTGGTAGATTATGGTAGTGGGATGGTAATGGCGGTTCCTGCACACGACCAGCGCGATTTTGAGTTTGCAAAGAAGTATGGAATTAAAATTAAGCAAGTAATTGTCCCTAAAGGGATGACCTCTAACGAGGCCTCGGGAAAGATAACTAATACTCGGGCTTATACTGGTGAAGGGAATCTGATTAATTCTAAAGAGTTTAATGGAATTAACAGCAGAGACGCAATAGAAAAGATTACAAATTTCTTGCAAGAGAAAAAGATTGGAAAGAAAACCATTAATTATAAGTTAAGAGATTGGTTAATTTCTCGCCAGAGATACTGGGGAACTCCAATTCCGGTTGTTTATTGTGATGGATGCGGGGTTGTTCCGCTTTCTGAGAAAGATTTGCCCGTGGAACTTCCGAAGAAGGTTAAGTTTGGAAAAGGAAACCCTCTTCTTACAAATGAAAAATGGCTTAATACAAAATGTCCTAGGTGTGGAGGAAAGGCAAGAAGAGAAACAGATACGATGGATACTTTTGTTAATTCTTCATGGTATTTTTTGAGATATACCGATGTCCATAACGATAAGAAAATTTTTGATAGTAAGAAAGCAAATTATTGGGCTCCAATAGACCAGTATATTGGGGGGCCGGAGCATATTACAATGCACCTGATTTACATAAGATTCTACACGAAATTCTTGAAAGATTTAGGTTTGATTAATTTTGATGAGCCGGCTTTAAGATATTTCACTCAAGGAATTGTTCATGCTTCTGATGGAGAAAAAATGTCCAAATCAAAAGGAAATGTTGTTGAGCCTTTGAAAATGATTGAAAGTTATGGAGCAGATACTTTACGTTTGGCTCTTGTTTCGCTTGCCTCTCCAGATAAAGATACTAATTGGGACGAGAAAGCTCTTCTTGGAAGTCACAAGTTTTTAAACAATGTCTCTGATTATTTTAAAAATTTTAAATCAGAAAAGGAAAATAAACTTGTTTCAAGCAGACTTAATAAAACAATAAAAGAGGTTACTGGTTTTGTTCAGGACTTCAAGCATAATCTTGCCGTCATAAAATTAAGGGAGCTATTTTCTCTTATTGAGGAAAAAGGAATTGACAAGCAAGGGGCTCAAAAGTTCTTAACTATGCTTCATGTTTATTGTCCCCACATTACAGAAGAGCTTTGGAGCAAGACTGGAGGAAAAGGATTTATCTCTCTTGCTAATTGGCCTATTGCAGATGAAAAAAAGATTGACGAGAAGTTGGAGCAACAGGAGGCTGTAGTTGAAAAGCTTGGAGCGGATATAAGGAATATCTTGGGAATTCTTGAACAGAGGGGTGATACTGGAAAGACTCTTGCAAAGGTTTATGCTGTTCCTCAAGAAGTAGATTTGTATAAAGAAAATTCTTCTAAGATTGAGAAATCTACTGGATTAAAGATAGAAGTTAAGAATATCAAGGAGGCAAGTTCAGAAGGAAAAAAGATAAAAGCAATTCCGGGGAAGCCGGGGATTTTGATTGAATAGGTTTATTTTATAATCTTTCTAATATATATTCTATCATCTAATCTTTTATATATTAAACATGCCATTAATCTTAATGGGAGTTGAAGGCTGTTGTGGTATTGAGAAAGGGACTAATCGAAGGGAGGAGAAAGTTCATTATTGTCCGGTTCCCAAGAGAAATTCTGATGGAAGCTGTGTATGTGAGCATGCTGGCTCCTTAATTGAGGTTGGAGGAATTTTAAGAATGGGTTGTAGAGCAACAGGAGATAAATTAAGAAAATATAGTATGTATATAGATCTTTATGTTGGTGTTCCTGAAACTATCCCCCAAGCACAGCCTTAATCCTTCTAACTCCTTTAGACGAGGATTCTTCTTTTATGATTTTGAATTTTCCTAATTCTTTTGTGTTTGTAACATGCGGGCCCGCACAAATTTCTTTGCTTGTGATATCTTTTGGATTACAAACGGTGTAAACTGAAACTTTATCTCCATACTTATCATCAAAGATTCCCATTGCTCCGGATTTCTTTGCTTCTTTCAATGTTAATTCTTCTCTTTTTATTTCGAGTCCTTGTTTTATGTTATTGTTTACTATTTTTTCTGCTTGGGTTATTTGTTCTTGTGTAAGCTTCTCTTCATGTGAAAAATCAAATCTTAATCTTTCTGCAGTAATGTTTGAGCCTCTCTGCTCTACGTGTTCTCCTAGCACTTGTCTCAAGGCTGCTAGAAGCAAATGTGCGGCAGTGTGGAGCTTTGTTGTGGCTTCAGAATGGTCTGCTAATCCCGACTTAAACTTCCCCGCACTCGCGGTTCTAGATAGTTCCTGATGCTTGGCTTGTTCCTCTTCAAAACCAACCATATCTACTTGTAGTTTCTTTTCTTTAGCAAGTTCTTGAGTCATTTCTAAAGGAAATCCATAACTCTGGTACAACAGGAAAGCGTCTTTTCCTGCGATTGTTTTGTTTTTTACATTTTCAATTACTTTATTAAAGAACTTTAATCCTGAAGCGAGGGTTTGTCTGAATTGATTTTCCTCTTTTTCTATTTCTTTTAATATGAATTCTTTGTTTTTCTGTAAGTGAGAGTAATCCGAATAAATTTTAATTACTTCTTCTGCTAAAATCTTTGTGAAGTTGTTTTGTATCATTAACCTTTTTGCATGGGTTATTGCTCTTCTTATTAATCTCCTTAAAACATAGCCGTGTTCTTTATTTGAGGGAGAGATATTTTCTGCGAGAATGAATACGGAAGCCTTAAGATGGTCTGCGATAATTCTCATTTCTCTTTTGTTATCGCCATATTTTTTCTTTGAGATTTTTTCTATTTTACTAATTATTGGTTTCCAGACTTCAGATTCGTAATTATCTTTTAGCTCGTTTAGAACGGCAAGAGTTCTCTCAACCCCCATTCCGGTATCAATATTTTTTTGTTTGGCTTCTTTGTAATCTCCTTTTGAATCTTTGTTATACTGCATTAAAACATCATTCCAAATTTCTACCCAATCTTTTCCATCACTTGCTTTACTGGATTTATTTAAATCAAATTCCTTTGGGTTGCCTTTTGGTGTATAATAGAACATTTCCGTGTCCGGACCACACGGGCCAGTGTTTCCTGCTGGGCCCCACCAGTTGTCTCCTGTTAAATAAGCGATATGCTCAATTCCCAAATCTTTCCAGATTTCTGCAGATTCATTATCTTTTGGTACTTTTGGGAAATCCTTGTCTCCCCCAAAAACACTTATAGCTAATTTTTCAATGGGGATTTTTAGAGTTTTTGTCAAGAATTCAAAACTCATTTCTATTGCCTCTTCTTTGAAATAATCTCCCAAACTCCAGTTCCCGAGCATCTCGAAGAAGGTGTGGTGAACGGCGTCTCCAACTTCGTCTATATCTCCTGTTCGGATGCAACGCTGAACATTTACTAGACGTTTTCCTTGTGGATGCTTTTGTCCTAACAAGTACGGAACAAGAGGATGCATTCCCGCGGTTGTAAATAATACTGTTGGGTCGTTTTGAGGGATTAGGGGGGAGTTTTGAATTTCTTTATGTCCTTTCTCTTTGAAGAAATTTATGTATTTCTTAATTAATTCCTTACGGGTTATCATAAATAGAATTAGATTATCTTATTTTAAAAATTATGCTTTATTGCAATTCTCTTAGTTTTTCTTGTATTTCTCTTAATTGGGATTCTAAATCATTACTTGAGTTGAAAGATTTTAATTTTGAAAATGGTTCTTCAACATCTGAAAAATTTCCGGGTTCTTCTATCCCCAATTGTTCTTGTAGTATTGCCGGTATCTTTATCTTTGGCAATACTTGTTGCATTTTCGTTATCTCTGCTTTGAGCGAATGTATCTTTCTTACTAATGCGAGTTTTAATTCCATTTCTTTTGTTCTGACCAGTCTATAGTTTCTAATTACTTTTGCGATTCTTAGAAGATTAACTTCTGTTGAAAGAAGATCTCGTTTAGACTGTAGTGCCTCTTCGTACTCCAGTTTTATGTGGATTAAGTTTTCTTCCTTCATTATTATACCTTAGAAAAAATATCTTTATCTATATCTTCGATCTGTTTTTTGATTGTTTGTATTTCTTTTTCCCAATTTTCTAGTTGTGTTTCTTCTTCTTCCTTTAATTTTTTTGTATCTTTAAGCATTTTTTCTATTTCCATTATTTCTTTTTTAGCCTTTTCAAATATCTGAAGTCCTTCTTCAAATTTATCTATTCTTATGAAGACTGGTTCATTTCTTTTGACAATTCTTGATGCTCTAATAAAATCTTTAGGAATTCCGTCTACTTCTCGGCTTACTTTATCTTCATCTTCATCGTAGGAGAGTTCTTTGGTCATTGGCCTCTTTAGAGGATTGTGCATCATCTGAGTTTCTTCTTCGTCCTCATCAGCATCGAAATCCTCTTCACTCTCTTTTCTCCCAGTAACGGCTTCTTTTATAGCATTTTGTGAGAATTTCTGTCCTAAATTACTTGTTGGAAAACTGGGTAATTGATGAAGTGGTTCTATCGGTTCTTCTCTTCTGAAATCTAGTTGAGGAAGTTTTGGTAGGCTAGGAAGTTGTGGTAACTCTGTAGAATCACTTACCCTCTCTTCTTTTTTATTAAACCACCCCATTTTATTTGATTATGATATTTTGATATATATTAAAGAGGATATAGGTTTAAAAACTTTTATTTTTTAGTTAGTTGAAGTTTGAACCGAAAGGTATTTATTCAAATCAGACTTAATACAAAAATGCTTGATAGATTTTTAAGAGAAATTGTGGTTGTTGTTGTGGGAAAACAGGCGGAGTTAGTCGCGGATGTTCTTAATAGTAAGAAGCATGTGAACGAGTTTATCCTCGCTAAAAAACTTGATATTACAATTAATCAAACAAGGAATATTTTATACAAACTTGCAGACCATGGACTTGTGTCTTCAATAAGAAAAAAGGATAAAAAGAAGGGTTGGTACACTTACTTTTGGAAAATAGAGATTCTTAAGTCGTTGGAATTTCTAAAAGATATGTTAACCAAAAGGAAAGAACAAATTATTTTTCAAATTAAGAGCAGAGAGTCTAAAGAATTTTATATTTGTGAAAAATGTAATGTAGAGTTTAGTGAAGAGAGTGCTCTTTTGCATGATTTTACTTGTAGTGAATGTGGGGGAATTTTTTCTAGGAAAGACAATACCAAATTACTAAAAGAATTAAAAAAACAAATAGAAAAAATTGATTTAGAGCTTTCTTTTGTGGAGGAAGAAATTACTAAGGAACAGGAAAAACTTAGTAAGGCAAGGGAAAAAGAATCGAAAAAAGAAGCCAAGCTAAAGATTAAGGAAAGAGAAGCGAGAAAAAAGGCAAAAGCTAAGGAGGCCAAGAAAAATTCCCCTGAGAAAAAAGTTACTAAAAAGAAACTAACAAAGAAGAAAGTAACTAAAAAGAAACTAACAAAGAAGAAAGTAACTAAAAAGAAAATTACTAAGAGTAAAAAAAATAAAAAAACTCCAAGTAAAAAGAAAAAGGTAAGAAAATAGGATGTCTCAGGTTTATTTTTATCCCCAACGCAGAAGTTTCTTTGGTTCTTTGAGTGTAACAATGAAGTTGATTATTTTTAATGTTTTTATTTATATTGTTTCTCTTTTTGTTTTGAGTCTTTATGGGGAAAGTTTCTTTTCAAATTATCTTGCATTAACCCCTTCACTTATTTTGCAGGGGAATAGCTTATGGACTTTTATTACGAGTATTTTTATGCATGCGAGTTTTTTCCACTTATTTGCCAATATGTTTTCTCTATTCTTTGTGGGAGGTTTTTTAGAGAGAATTATTGGGAGAAAAAGATTTTTTTGGGTTTATATGGCTGCGGGTTTGTTAGGGGGAATCTTTTATGTTGCGGGGGCCTATCTTTTTGGAGGATTAACTATCCCTGCTGTTGGTGCTAGTGGGGCTATTTTTGGGTTGATAGGGGTTTTAGCGGTGCTTGTCCCCTTTACTAGAATTTATTTAATAATTGGGCCTCTGGTTGTTCTGATTGCACAAGTTGTTCTTGGAGGTTTTCTTCCGGGTTATGCAAACGCAATTTATCTTTTCGGAAATGTCTTAATTATACTTATGATTTTTTCACTTTTCTCTTTTAGAAGTTCTTTTAGAAAGATTGCATTACCTTTGGGGTTGCCTATGTGGCTCCTTCCAGTAATTGCTATTGTGCCTCTGATATTGATTGATTTGGTTCCCGGAATTGATTTGCCGATTGGAAATAGCGCACACATAGGGGGCCTTGTAGTGGGCTTGGTTTATGGATTATTTTTAAGAAAGAAATTCCCAAATAAAATTAGGCGGTTAGGAAAACGTTTTAGATAATGGTTAAAAGAAAAATAATTCAAAAAAGAGAAAGGGGGTTTAGTTTAAGAGAACAATACTCTTTAAGCTGGAAATTTATTAAAGAATCAAGTAACTTTACTTTTGCAATAATATTAATTTTTCTTTTGTTTTTGATTGTTGGTTTCTTTATTCCACTTCCCGAAAGTATGGTGAACCAGCTTTTACAATTTATTAAGGATTTAATCTCTCAAACAGAAGGACTGAGTACTTTTGGATTGATTAAATTTATTTTTGTTAATAATCTTTTTAGCTCGCTTCAAGGAATGATCTTGGGAATTTTTCTAGGGATTGTTCCGGTAATTTCTGCACTTTCAAATGGATTCATTTTGGGTTTTGTTGCAAGGCTGAGCGTTTCTACTACAGGAATCGCTTCTTTATGGAGGATTTTTCCTCATGGTATTTTTGAATTGCCCGCGGTTTTTATCTCTCTTGGAATGGGAATGAAATTGGGAACGTTTATATTTAAGAAAGAAAAATTAAATTCTCTTGGTGAATATTTCTTTAACTCTTTAAGGGTGTTCGTTTTTGTTATTGTTCCCCTTCTAATTGTTGCTGCAATTATTGAGAGTTTTTTGATCGTTTTATCTGTTTAAGAGTTAATTTTATATATCTTGCTTTTCTGTTATATTTATTAGAAAGGAGGAAAAATTAAAATGGTTTGGTACGAAAAAACTGCATTAGTTCTTGCGGCAATCGGAGCTATCAACTGGGGTCTTGCAGAGCTCGGTTGG
>CAZGIL010000024.1:3753-11539 GCA_964526265.1 Candidatus Woesearchaeota archaeon | reverse complement strand
TTAACGATAGAACCATTCATCCAAAATCCAATAGAAAAATCAGATAAAGTAAAATTTGATGTTTGAATTTCAAAAGTCCCATTGATTTCATAAGTCTCATTGTTTTTATAAGCAGTTCCTATTTTTCCATTTTCTCCTATTACCATCCCCGTATTAGTTCCATTCCTTATTCCTAAACTATCATAAGCAGTAAGACCACTTGTTTCATCCAATTTGTAATATCCAATTAAACCAACCTCCAAATCAGCTGTCCATTCTGCCCACTCCTGAACTTTAACTCCAGCAATCGTCGGTATCCACTCAACTCTATCCCTAACCTGAACATCTGTAAATAATCCGATAATAACTTTTTCATTTGTTTTTATTGAATTGTCAAAGGGCATCCAAACTTCTCTTTGTTCTGTTTTATAAGTCAATGGCTCATTATAACATTCTTGCGTTCCATTTTTACCCATAGAACAAATAGTTTTATATGTGTCTGGAACTTGGACATTTTCATAAGTCAGATATTTGACATCAATCTGCCTGTTTATTTTCTTGTTATTCTTGACATTATATAATTCAAATTCACCGAAGACATTTGAATAATCTTCATAAGGATTGATTGTGAATTTCGCAACCATTCCATAACCTGCACCAACCTTGTAGATTTGGGGCGTATCTAATGTCGCAGTCATTATTGTGCTTGTTGGTATAAATAAAAAAGAATTTTTTATTGTGACTTTCAGGTCTTCATTTGAATAACTTAATTTGTTGTCCCAGTCAGCAGCACTTATTAAAGGCACAGCTAATAAAATCCCAAAGAGCAAGACGATAATTAATTTCCATTTATCCATTAACCGACCACGCATGGGCGGTTCCTGTTCTTTCCTCGCTATTAATTTCCATTTATCCATAAATAAAAAAAAGTCGTTGGTATTACAAATAAATCAAAGTCTTCTACTTCCTCTATATATGTTCTTATTTTTCTTCCATCAATTTTCGCAACCGCTTTCATTTTCAATGCTTTTCTCAACGCCTCCTCCTTTGTATAGTATTTATCATAAAACCAATACTTCTTCCCAGATATTTTTTTGGATATAGGCATTTAATATTCTTAGTTATATTCCTATTCTTTGCTTGCTCCCTTGACTATCAAATATAGTGGTAATGCAAATCCTACAAGCCCCCAAACCAAAAAATATGCACCCCACCCCAACGAAGTCATAGTATCTGTTAGTCCAAATGTTCCAATTGTTGCTATGGACATGCCATCTAGCAATGAACCATAAACAGGATACATAAAATAAAATGCAAGATTCCCCATCACAAACCAGCATAATCCAATAATAATGTTTCTTAAATCCATTTTTATTATTTCCTCTGCATAGAATCAGACTGCCCGATTTTAGGCACAATTATAAGTTTCATAAACTTTATAAATCTTCCTATTTTCTAACTAATTCACCTCCTTTCAGCTTTCTACTGAAAGGCTTAAAAACCCTTCGTTTGTCATTTTGACGAACGAGAGTGAACTTGTGAAACTCTCGGTTCACCTTATCTATATCTCCTCTAAAATATGTAATATCATCTTTGTTCTTTCCATCTCCTCTTGTTCCGTCAACATCCATTAATATGCTTTCGTCAATATAAATCAAGATTTCTGCTAACTCTCTTTCTTGTTTCACATATTCTTTCATTTTCTCTTTTAAGTTTCTTGTTTGTTCAACAAATTCCCCAACATTATCCTTTCCCAACCCCTGCATCTTAACAAAGGTAATTTCTCCTGTTTCTTTGTTAAAGACCCGCAAATCATTCTTGCTCGCACCAGATATCTTTATTTCATCTTCTGTTCTTTTTGATTTTCTTCCCCAACATTCAAACTCCTTATTTTCAAACTGTATTTTAAACGCACCAAATTTCTCTTGGTCAATATCTATTCCATTTAAATCTTTTATTCTTCCTTCAAAAACACAATTATCAGTACTTGTGTGTATCAACTTTCTCATCCCAATCTTCTTATAAATATCATACATATACATTCTTGCTTGTGCAGTAACTAGTGCAGAAATCAAAGGGCAGTAATATGGTTTGTATTTAAATTCCTTTACATCTCGCTTGAATTTCATTATTCTACTGTCATCTCGTATTCCACCAAGACACCGATAATTTCTCTTTTTATACTCTTCTGCTTTTTCAATGCTGTCAAAAACAATTTCTTGTCCTATTTTTATTTGTGCGAATTTCCCGATTCCCCCATTCATTACTTGTTTATAGAACTCTTTATTAAAATCTCCAATGCTCTCGCTTCTTCTTAATCCATAAAGCTTAGGCATTATCTCCTTAAAAGGATTCTTTAGTTCGTCATAAGTAATTATAAACTGAACATTAATTAATTCATATCCTTCCTCCAATGCTTTTATGATTTCGCCATTCGTCCATGTTCCTATTAAATATTTCCCTTTCTTTGGGTAATAACTTATATGTGGCAATCTTATAGGCAACAAGCCCAATTCACAATCTTTATTATATATTACTGCACGACATACCCCAACCTTATCCAACAAACCCCCCCAATCCTTTTTATTTGGTTTGTTCCAAAACACTTCTGTTCTTAAATCAGGAAATTTCATAATGCTTGCAGAATAAGGATACAAACTATTGCAGTCAATACTGCTCGCCCCTTTTGTAATTCCCAATTTCCATACTTCATCTCTTCCTCCACGATAAGCCTTTCTTACTTTTCTTCTTGCCTTGCTTTGTATCAATCTGTCTCCAGTTCCTTTGAATATTGGAGTTTCCAATTCTTTCATCATCTTCACCAAATAAGATATTGCTATCTGATTCATTGTCACAATTCTCTTAACTTTTATTCCATCTTCTTTCATTTTCTCTTTTAACATTTTTATTCCTTTAATTAAAATCTCTGTATCCCGTATCACATAAGAAAGCATATTTTGTATCTCTCCTTTTTTTAATTCTCTTGGTAATTCTAATTTCTCCATCTTAACAATTTTCCCGACCTCTTTTAAGGACATTTTAAATATGCTTAAACTATCAATGAATCTTACTGCTTCTTCTTTTAAATCAAGATAAACAACTCCTTCTTTAATTTGATAAGTATATCTTTTCTTAGATAAATCCAAATAACCTTTATACCCTTTCCACTTCTCCACACCAATTTTCTTTCTAACTTTAATATAATATGTCGCTATAAAAGGAAATTCTGAAATAATCACTAAATTCTTGTCCATTTGAAATATGTTAAAAAAGTCGTACTTGATATTATGTCCAAAAAAATATGCTGTATGTCCATTCTTTCTATCCTTTTTACCTCGTTCTATTATGTACTCCCACATTTCTTTTCTTTCATAAAAAATCTGACTCTTCCCGTTATCATTTGTAACACTCCCTACTAAAAAATATTTTCCTGTTCCATCTAAAATAGGAGTATAATTTCCTTTCCCATCATTTTCATAAGTTTCTACATCAAACGCATAATCAGGCATTTTATCTCCTCCTCCTTTTTCCAACCAACCAAACAATTCATAGCACTATCCCGAACAGAACCACCACCTCTAAAACAGGAAACCCCCCAGCATTGAGTACTTGTTGAGAATTACCCAACGCTTGCGAGGGCGATGCGGGTGTTGGATAGGGAGTATATTTTCCTTCTGGCGTGAAAAAAGCCGAAATCAAATCCATTTTATCTCCTTTTTAAGTTTCTTCGCATATTGAATTTCTCCTTTCATCCCTTCTGAAACTTCCCCAAACACCCAAACCTGATGACATAATCGTATAAATTCCTTGCCCAATTCCAATAATTCCTTTCTATCTCCATTCGTCTCGTTAAGGTCTGTTGCTTGTTCTAAATATATATGAACGCAAATAGGAATATACCCTTTTGCATAAATCTCAACAGCCCTTTGTCTCGCAAATTCTACATTCCTATTTCTTTCAACAAAGGTTTTCCCCTTAAATTTACTGCATACATAAACAAACTCTTTCCTTTTTACCATGCTTCTATAAAATCACCATAACTCGTTTTCTCCATTCTTTCTCCATGTATAGTAACAGCATCAATTTCCAAATCACAAACACCACACAGCCAAGTTCTGTTCACTTCATTATACTTCATTATCTCCCCGCATCTTTTACATAATCTCATCTACAAAGTTAACTGCCCCCTTTTTATTTTCCTTTTAATTGCTTTCCCCTTAATCCTCTTTTCAAATCTCTCCCTTTCTTTTCTGACTTTATCTTCAGCTTTCTCCATCATTTTATATCCTCCAAGTATTCTCTATAAACCCGAACATACAAGTTAAACTCATCCATCTGCTTTTTTATTACATCCTCAAACCCCTCATATATTTTTTCATATTGTTTTCGTACTCTTTCTTTTTCCCCTTTTGTTTCCAAATCCTCCAACAAACTTCTTTCTTGTCTTTCCATTCTATGCCAAGCACGAAAAACTTTAATCACCCCATTCGCCCTATCTGTTACCAACTTTTTCCCAATAATGCTTGCCCGTAATTTATGTTTTCTTATTCCCATCTCAACATAATTCTTAACCAAGTCAACATCAACAGGCATATACTTTGTCATGTCTTTTAAGCTTTCAATCACTTCAATAATAACTTTAGCAAAAGGCAAATCTCTCGGTCTCAAAATATTGTATTTGGTAATCAGTTCCATCTTCTGATATTTCTTTATCATGTACAAGCAATAAAAATCCTTTTTTCCCCACCCTTTTATCACATTTATATCTTTTTCTGTTTTCCTTGTTTTCAAAAACATTTCCTTAATATTTTTCTCCCAATTCTTTATAAGCTCCCCTACATAAATATTAGCATATCCTATTGGTTGCCAAAACCTTGTTTGTGCATTATTGATTCTGTAATAAACTCTGCAATGCGTAATCATTAATCTGCTATCTATTCCCACAGTTTCAATCCAAATATCAGAATTATAATCTATGACTTGTTCAGGACTCACACTCACCCGATGTATATACCTCCCTGCCTGCACATCCGAAAACACGCTTTTAAGCTGTTGTTCTGTTGTCGCATTTTCCCCCCCTTTTTCAAGTTCATTTTGCTCGTCAGTTAAAATAACATCGTTCATTAAATCCCCTTCTGACATCTTCTCTGAATACTCTTGTTCATCTCGTGCAATATTTCTCATTCCAAATTCAACACCCCTTTCCTTTTTCTTGCACACCTTTAATTCATCATCAATCCAGTCTTTCGCAATAACAATTCCAACAGTAGATTTTCCTGTTCTCGGCTTCCCTTTAATTTCAGCAATTACAATTTCTCCATTTCTTATCTGATACCGAATCTCTTTCTCCAAAAGCTCTGTAACATCTTCCTTAAAAATCTCTTCATTTGCTTTTATCTCTCCTGCATATTTCTCTGCTAATTTTCGCAAACTATTTATTTTAAAAATTAAGCTGGTCTCTTGACTTGTCATTTGTTCTCTTCACCTTTTTTAATATTTTTACTCATTTTCTTCATCAGTTCTTCATTCTCTTTTTTCAGCCCTTCAGTCTCCCCACTCAATCTGTCTTTTTCAGTAATCAACTCCATCAAAACATTATCTTTTATGTTTCTATACATAATAACAGTCATTATCACCTTAACCATGTAAACATTAAAATTAACTTCAGCCACATTTTTAATGTATCTTTTTGATTCATCGCTTAGAGGAAACTTCTTAAATGTTCCGTCCTTATTTCTAATATATTTCCCATTCTTCCCAACCTGATATGTCCAAGAATCAATGTACCTTTCTAGCATCTTCTTACAAAAATACCCGTCTCGCACTAATTCAATTATACCAATCGGTTCAGGAGCATTGTCATTCTTTAACTTAGCAAGAATAAAATCACTCGTTATATCTTTTTTTATATCAGACTGTACATCAGTCATGTACTTATAAGTACTCCATTTGTCATCAAAACCTTCTTTATAAAAACTGCTCCCTTCTTCTGTCATTTTATTTCTGAATTTCTTTTCTAACTCCTAAAAACCACAATTGTTTCAACCCTATCTACATTCCCTTTTTGTAAAAAAGTATAAGTATATCCTCCTCCAATCACAGGGCTTCTAGGGTCTTCAGGATAATCTAAAAGCTCTCCTTTCCATATCTTCCCTTCCATTAAGCTTTTCAACTCCATCAAACTTCCCCCTTCTCCTTTGCTAATTTCAGCAAGCTTTTCTCCTCTTAATCCATAAATATTTGCCCTTATCTCAAACCGATGTTTAATTTTTTGTATGTTCTCTTCTGTAATCATTATATCTAAAATATCTTTATCCCTTATAATGCCTCCAAACAATCGTTTATATTCATTATTAATCTGGCTCGTTGCTATCGGCAAAATATCAGCTATCACTACTTTTGATACAGCCCTTTTAAACGCCCCTTCTATTTTTCGTGGTCTTTTTCTCCGTATTGCAGTGATTCGCTTCACCTTAGGCTTATAAACAGGTCTTTCAAGCCTTGCTTTTAATACCTTCCTTCCAATTTCTCTTTTAACTCCTCTTTTAATACCTTTTTCAGCAACTCTTTTTACTTTCTCGGTAGGCAATCTAACTTTCTTTAACTCGGCAGTTCTTCTGACGAGTTGTTTTTTCTGTTTTTTTCTATAAACCCAAGAACGCCAGTTATACATCCACTTCTTTGCATAACCATCCAGATTGCGAATTTTCCTTTTGTAAATCTTTCCTTTCTCTTCAATTAAAATCTTTTTATCTTTAACCATGTTTCTTTAAAGTCCTTCTTTATACTGCTAAATAAAACTAATCCTATCTGCCCAGTAATCTCAAGCATACTTTCATTCACAGTTTTCGCCCCCCCTGTTCCAGTAGGCTGTACTGGTGGATTCCCTGTAAGCATTGTAACAAGTCTGTCAAATAAATGAGCCTTGTATAGTATATATAATATTACCCCCCCAACAACCGCCCAAATCAATACCTTTAATGTTTTTATTTTCAGCAGTTCTTTTCTCTCATCTAATTTTTTTGTATCCATCATACTTTTTTCTACAATCATATTAACAGTCTCCACAGTAACTAAAGGATTTTCTGGCAATGGTAAAGGATAATCTTCATGGCAGATATACCCTTTAAACTTTCTTTTTCCATAATCAAAACTAACCTGACTGCTCGGCTCTAAATATATTTCTCTTTCTTTTCCGTCAGAATGTTTAAATCTAAATGTACCTTTACTTGCGTCTTCATGAAACTCTACTGCTCTGCCTCTTCTTATTAACATAAGTATAGGCTCTGTAAAATCCGTTATGACTTGTTTATTTCCAAAAATCCGCCTATTTTTCTTCAACAGCATTCTTATTCTTTTCGCCCTGCTTTTAGGCTCCTTCTCATCTGATAAAGTTCCATACACTCTTTCTTCTTTTTTACTCATTTTTATCTCCGTCCAATAAGTTATGCTGTTCTTCATGTTCTTTCTTAGCAGATTTTACTATTAAAATCACCGAAATTGTTATTGAAGTACCCATTACAATCACAATCCATATTGCCCCTCCAACCTTCCCCAACATCATGATAACACCCATAACCAAAGCAATAACTGAAAAAAGCATATTCCATATTGCTCCACTCATTACTACCCGTAATGCTTTTAAGTATTTCAGCTTATATTCATTTTCTTTAACTCGGCAGGTTCTCTGACGAGTTGTTCTCTCAATTCCTTTTTGTTTTTGCATTTTCACTCTCCCGCCTTTTTATTTCCTTTTCAATTCCATTAATTGTTCCCACAGTATAAACCCCAAACAGCCTGTCCAAAT
>CAZGIL010000024.1:0-3653 GCA_964526265.1 Candidatus Woesearchaeota archaeon | reverse complement strand
TTTTCAATTCCATTAATTGTTCCCACAGTATAAACCCCAAACAGCCTGTCCAAATCCATCTTCAACAACTTCTTTTTCTTCGCATCTCCCTCTCCATCTCCCTCTTCATATTGAACAATCACTCCTTCTTCTTTTAAGTCCAATAAAAACTTAACAATCTTTTCTTTTAGTATATCTTCTCGCCATTTCTCTTTCTTCTTTTTCACAACCTTAACTTCTTCTTCTAAAACAGCCATCACATCCCACAAACCCTGCAAGGTCATTTTGTCTCGCCCCAAGCCCAACATACTTAAGATTCCCATTTAAATTCGCTCCATCCTTTCATAAGAACTTACTCCATTCACAAACCTCTCTGCACTATCAACGCACTTTAACAAATATCTTTCATACAATTCATCTAAATAAAGTCCTCTTAAAAACTCAGCATCAACAGGTGCATCTGTCATTTTCCCATTTATCATTTTTGTTATCTGAAAATCATCTTTCCATACCAAAATACCTTTAATCATCTCTTCTTTCATTTTCTTTAACTCTTTTGTTTCTGTTCCTTTTATCTTGCCTATTGACTTTTGCAGTTTGGTAAATACTCCATGATACTTGTCCATCCAGCTTCTCGCTTCATATCCTCTCCAATAAAACCACATTTTCCGAATAAAACCAATTCTCTTAAATTCTTCTTCTCCTTCCCTTTTTTCTTCTTTCTTTACAAAAGTAAATTTCCTCCATTGTCTAAGAACAGAATGAAATGTCTTTAAGTCAACAATTAAAACTCCTAACAACAATCCCATCTTCAAAACCAAAAACCCCAATTCCAAGCTATTAAGAAAATTAATCCCAAAATCAAAATACTCTTCTCTAAAATAATATAAGACCCCCACAACAATAATATTCAATCCAGCCAGAAGCCCAGTCCATAAATAAGTTAATATCTCTTTAAACTTTCGCATCTTTTTAAATGGCTTTTCTTCCTTTCCCGTTTCTATAATCCCTAAAGCATTGTTTATCTCTCTTTTTTTATTTTTATTCATGCAAATTCACCTCAAACCCTTTTTCCCCCTTATCTTCCTTAATCTTCTTTTTTCTCTCCTCTTTCCATTTGATTTTATTCTTCTTTCTTCTTCCTTCCTTAACATTCTGATTTTCCTTAACCACCAATTTGTCATAAACAATATTTCCTATTGAATCTATTTTCACTTCTAGAACATCAAGCTTATTTAAAACTTCCTCAATTCCTTTTTCTATTTTCATTTTCTACTCTCATCTTTTCGTTTATGTTTCTCCAAGTGTAATTTAGTATTATAATCTTGCTGACCCTTACTCACAGAATAGATAATCTTCTTACATTTCGGACACTTCCACTCTAAATTCATTATCATATCAACACCCTACCCTATTTAAACCTTTCCTCTTGTTCACATAGTTCATATTATAAATCACAGGAAAAGGAAACATGAGAAATTTAAGGAAAGAACCACTAAACATTTCCTTAGTTTCCCTATAAATCTCACGGGGAAAAAGAGGTGTCATCAAATAATCATTCTGATAACAACAAACCCCGAGTGGTTGTTTTCTCCTGTGAATATTGTTCATTATCATATTTGAACTTTTCCTATGTTATTTTTCATTTCTTGCAAATACTTCTCCCACAAAAGCATCCCATCTGTTGTGATTACATACCTATAACCTGTTTTAGTCTTGCCTGAATTTTTGTTATAAAGCCTGATTAACGCTTTGCTTTCAAGCCTAGACAACATTCTTCTCAAGGTATTCATGTGCATATTATCTCTTATAATCCTTTTTAATTCAGTTGTGCTAAAACTCCTTGAATCCTCCCCTAATTTATAACTTCCAAACTGAGCCAAGAGTAACCACGCATTATCTGGCAACATGCTTCTTATCACACTACTTGTAACACTCGTAGTAACGCTTGTTGTTATGCTCTCCTGAATAATTTCATATATATTTTTCTTCATAATACCCCCTTAATTTCCTCTCTGACCGACAACACTTTGGCGGTCTTTATTGTTAGAATTTATCATTTGTTCTCTTCTCCCTTTTATCATCAGCCAAATAGTTATACCCCACATTATAAATAGGAAAAGGGCTATTATTGGATAAGTTCCTTCATACTTCATGCACAATGAATCACAAATTGCTCCTGATGTTATGGGGGTCATTTTTGGTTCTCCTTTTTAATCAAATTTACATAATAAAATAACTTGTCTATTTTCCAACCCTTACCAAAAGCATAAAAGCCAAGAACATGTATAAACTCATACCCTGAATTATAAAGCATAAAGCAATGTTCTACTATTCTTTGCTCTGTTATTCCTTTTTCTATTTTAATGCTTAGTTTTCCTATCATTTTTTCTCCTCAATCTCCAAAATTATCTAGATATTTATCTAATTCAATTTCTCGGCAAGATTTACATAATTGAATATGATAATCTTTAATGTTCATTTCCTTTCCACATAAAGCACATTTGTTTCTCTTTCTAATTAATCCTAATTCTATAATATATTCTATTGGAATTTTCATCTTATTTTTTCTCCTTTTCTTGAAGTTTGGATTTTAGTTTATCTTCATATAAAGAAACAAAAACCTTCTTAAAACATTCAATTTCTTCTTTTGTTAAATTTCGTTTTAATCCATAACACAAAACATAATCTATTTCTTTTCTATTTTCATCAATCAACTTATTCATCTCCTTTTCTCTGGCTTCCCATCCTGCATTATAACCTATTTTATATTCCTCAGAATTTTCAACTGCTTCTTGTAGAAGTTCCAATACTTCTTTACGAATTAACTTTTCTTTATCAGTTAAATTCTCATTCTCAAGTTCCTTTATTTTTTCTGTTGGTGTTTTCATTTTAAAATCTGTACAGAGCCAGTTCTCCCTGTTTGTTCATATAGCAAAAACTTGTACAAGTTCTTTGAGAATTTTTATTCTGTACAGTATGACTATTATTCATCATCAAAATCGCTAAAGCAATCCCCCTTCAATTTATCTGCATATAAATCACAATAAAGTTTTAGAAAAGCCCAAAACTGAAACTTATCAATAATCTCTTCTGGTTGTTCAGCATAAATCTTCTCTCCTTGTTTATAGATGATAAGTAATGGTATTTTCTCAAGTTCAGTCTCTTCAATTATTTTCATTTATTTTTTCTCCTTTTCTTGAAACCTTCTTTGGTATTTTAGTCTTATTTTATAAAACTTCTTTTGAATATCTTTATTAAATTTCTTCAATAAATCATCTTTTGTTTTGTTTATTTCTTCTTTGAACTCTTTAATTTCTCTCTCAATATGTTTTATTTTTTCTGTTGAATTCATTTCTTCTCCTTTTCTTGAAATATTTCGTCTATCTGCTTACAAAAAAACTTCACTTTTATTTTTTTAAAACTTATTACTTTCCTTATATAATCTTTCAACTTCTCAACTTTCTCATTCATCTCTTTTTCTCTGGCTTCCCATTCTTTGTAGACGGAGAGTTTTGCCTCTTCCTCTATTAACATTTCTCTGCAATTTGGACACTTTACCTTTTCTCCACAAGTATAAAAACGAATAATTCCATCATTATATTGTTTCCTCGCTCCACAACCTTTTTTGTATTTTTCAATCTCCTTCTCAAGTTCCTTTATTTTTTCTGTTG
>CAZGIL010000023.1:0-11904 GCA_964526265.1 Candidatus Woesearchaeota archaeon | reverse complement strand
CATCTTTTGAACGAGACGATACTGAACTACACCTTGAAGTCTCCCGACCTCCATATTTCAAGTCAACGTCATAACTCCTACCTTGGTAGATGAAGAGTAAGGAGAACAACAGCACCACCTGTACGAACTCTTACCTTTCGGTTTTAAGTTAACTTTAATATTGAACTCCGCAATTGTATAGTTGGATAACCATATTTCTCACAACAGTTCTACAGGTTACTCTTATTGGTGTTCCCACCTCAACCAAACGACCCACATCGCTCAGCCATTAAATCACTTTCCCTATAGTGTTACCCTCGGTACTTAAGACTCAATGATGTCCTGCCTGTCTACTCGAGTTCCCTTTCGAAAACCGCAACTACCCTAATCAAGAGTAAATCACTTTATACCACTTTCATGGTTTATTTTATGGACTATAGACCGCCCAATATATCTTATCAGTTTGTTACTCAAAATCAACCCGAAGGTCTCATTATCAAACATTCTGAACAGACAATATTTTTATTCAAAGAACTTTTTTGAGAATGAAGAAAAGGGGAAACTTT
Source organism: Candidatus Woesearchaeota archaeon (assembly GCA_964526265.1). Classification (GTDB taxonomy): domain Archaea; phylum Nanobdellota; class Nanobdellia; order Pacearchaeales; family GW2011-AR1; genus CAZGIL01. The sequence continues at coordinate 11,359 of CAZGIL010000023.1, read as the reverse complement.
ATGACCAAGTAAACTTGGAACCTTTAATACCCCTTTCCTTCATTTGTCTTACAAAGGTAAGAATGTTTTGGGAAACAATCAAACTTTTTTGTAAGTTTTTTTAACAAGATAACTGAATCCGTTATTCTTCGTTGAAGATGTGTTACTCACCTCCAATCACCTCCCACTCGTAATGGGACAGGTTAACTTCATCTCTATGTTAAAGAACTTTCGGTGTTACCCGATTGTTTTTCAAAGATAAGAAGAACTTTTCAATTCGTCAAATCTTTTTTGTTGCGAGGGCGAGATTCGAACTCGCGACCTAAAGGTTATGAGCCTTCCGAGCTACCACTGCTCTACCTCACGATATATCTTAATGATTACAATCCCACTTCCCCACGGTCACCTATCCACGTCATGCGCTGGTTGTACCAGCGGGTGTAATCAAATTTTTAAAAGAACTTTAATTTCGGTAAGAGATAAATATATCTTCAAATACCAAAGGACTACAAAGATACTAAAAAAAATTGGTTCTGTCAACCCCTTCAGACATATTTTTTTTACATTCCTACTTTATCTACCATTTTTTTAATTTGTTTCATCATGTCAAAACATCCGTAAACGGTAACAACTCCTAAAACAAAAATACTAATTAATACTATCATAACAAAATAATAAAATAAGTTGTTCTTTTGGAGAAAAATATTTTATGTAATTGTCAAATGCCGATTTTTCAATCCAGACAAACTTAGTTTTATCATCTGAAATATCCATTTCTTCTGTAATGTCTGATATTGTTATTCCTTTTTTTCTATTAACCTTCATATGCCAGTGCCATAGCGCCTTAAACCTCTTCGCATAATCAGAAGAATGTCCTTTCTCTTTCCATTCAGAAAAAAATGAAACTGCTTGTTCTTCGTTAATCTTCGTTAAATCTTTGAATCCATAATCCTGCAACATCTTGATAATTCTCTTAACCTTACTTCTTAATCTGTTCAGTGTCTTGATATCTCTCGCACCTTTTTTATTTTTATTGGAAACGTTTAATCCTCTTTCCATATCATTAAGATAACTCAAGAATAACCTTGAATTGATAGGAGTCAATCCCTCCTCTATATATTCATCAGTTAAATCTTTCTTCCAATTTTTATAATTTTCTATATGATTAAATAAATCTCTCTTCATAGAAAAAAAGAATTCTCCTATCTTTTTAAATGTATTACTCCCAAAATACGCCCACGCCGAGAGTCGAACTCGGGTTGCGTCCGCGACAGGGACGCGTCATAGCCGTTAGACCACGTAGGCAATGGATATCTTTGACGAAATTAATTTAAAAAGCTATTGATTGGAGAAAATTGTTAAATTAAAACAAAAACAGGCTCCGCCAGGTTTTTCACCGAATAAATTGTTATTAATAAAATTCGTTTATAATATATCTTGGGGGCACACATCCCTTCCTCACGGATTCTCAATCAAATAATCCCCCAACTCCTTCGGCGTTTTCAGAACAGGAAAGGGCGTCTGCCGAGGAAATTTCATCCAACCCCATCCGACACCAACAAAACCAATTCCCATTCTCTCCGAAGTATCTATATCCCACCAAGTATCTCCTATCAATTGGTATTGAGAGGGGCTTCCACCATAAACATCAAAAGTTTTCTGAACGCATGCCTCCTTTCTCCCATCCTCATAAGTAAATACCCGTTCAAAATGCCTCAAGGAATCGCCCACCGCCCTCTCAACGTTAACCCGCCGATTAAATGTCGCCATCGTTAATATCACACCAGAAGAACTCAAACGCTCAAGCATCTCGGGAATTCCCGAAAACATCTTAACCTCACACTCACCAAAATCTTCGGTATACGTTTTATTCAATGCCTTAAATAATCTCGTAGGAATTCCAACATTCTGCCAAAAGAATTCTCCAGGTTCACGTATTGCCCTTTCAAAATCTGCCCGTTTCAAAGCAACGCCGTTTGCCGTAGCAAAATCACAATAAAAATCCCAATGAGCTTCTTTTGAATCCAATACTACCCCGTCACAATCAAAAATGTTTACTTTCATCCCTCAAGGGAAAAAAAACTTCTTTAAAATCTTTTATGGTGTAAATAATAACCTTTAAGAATTGCCCTTACATTATTTCTTTATGAGGTGTAAAATTGCAGTTGTTCAGTTTAAACCTGGAAACGGTGGATTAGCGGGAAATATCGGAAAAGTTGAAAAATTTATAAGCCAGGCAAAAAAGGGGAAAGCAAACATCATAATTTTTCCGGAAAACTTCCTGTCCAAGCCTCACAAACACCGCCTCAAAGATTACATCGACTGTAAGGGAAAATTTAAAAAAACTTTCAAAGAGCTAGCAAAAAAATACAAGATAGATATTGTTGCCGGTTCTGTAATTGAAAGAGAAAAAGATTCCAGATTGTTTAATGTAACTTACTATATTGACTCTGGGGGAGAAATTCTATGCAGATACAAAAAAATAAACCTCTGGAATACTGAAAAACACGATGTCTCACCCGGAAGAGAAACAAGAGTATTTCAAACCAAATATGGAAAGATTGGCTTGTTAATCTGTTGGGATATTATTTTCCCAGAAATTTTCCGCGATCTGGTTAAAAAAGGAGCAGAGATAATTTTCTGCGCAAGCCACTGGTGCTACGGCGATGCACGCCAGGGATTAAAATATGACCAGCACTCCGAGATAAAACTTATAGACGCATTATGCATAAACAGAGCTTTCGAAAACGAGATAATCTTTGTCTATTGCAATTCGGCAGGAAGATTAATTTTCAAAAAAAGAAGAGAAACTTCAATAGGACACTCCCAGATAACAGAACCCTTCCGAGGCGCGGTTGCAAAGCTAAACCACAACATGGAAAAGATGTTTATTCACGAGATAAACACAAGAATACTCAAAGATGCCGAGTGTGCATATAGAATAAAGCAGGATATGTAATTGGTTCTAAGATTAATATAAATATTAAACATTTGTAAACCCCACCATATTTATTATTAAAAAATTATCTTTGCATTGTTCAAAGTATTAAAAGAGATAAACTATTAAGCAATATAAATTCTTAAAAACTCTTCTTTACACATTATTAAATGGAAGTTGAAATAGCCTCCGCTGGAGAAGTATACACAAGGATGAAAGATTTTCACGATAGAGTAAAGAATACTGACGCTGTGGGAGGAATTAAATACCCATTTGCAGAGCTTCCCTTCCCACTCAGCGCTCTTCAATTTTCAGTAAGGTCAAATTCAGAAAATTATGTTCTTGAGGCAACACTCACTGCAAGAACCAAGGAAGCTTTTACAAATTTATCGAGAAGATTACTCCACAGAATCCCTTTAAAGACAAGGATGCCTTTTAAACCAACCTCTGCAGACTGCACGGGATATGTGATAGATGAAGAACAACCTTTTGCAGTTATTACAGACCCAAATGGAAAGGTAAGGGGGGTGGATGTAGGAAGTAACGGAACAATAAAAAGAAAAGTAAACGACAGGGAGGACTTTTTAGTGTCTATAAGAAAATTAGAGGGAATTTTGAATGTTATAATTAACACAAGTACAGAAGCGAGTAGAGAGGGACAATTGAGAAAATTCCCAAAAGATTTCAAAATATATCTCAATCCGTTTTAAAAATTCTCAACCTTATTTCTTCTTCGCCTCAATCTTCTTCAAACCATTCATATAAGGCTGAAGAACTTTAGGAATATTGATTGAACCATCTTTGTTTTGGTTGTTCTCAAGTATTGCAATAATCAATCTTGGAAGAGCCAGAGCAGAACCATTTAAGGTATAAATCAACTTCATTTTATTTTCCTTAATATCTTGATAACGGGTATTCATTCTTCTTGCCTGAAAATCGGTAACCTTAGAAATAGAAGAGGTTTCCATATATCTCTTCATAAATGGGGACCAAGTTTCAATATCATAAGTGATAGATTCCTTAAACCCTGTATCTCCAGAACACAGCACTATAACTCTGTAAGGAATTTCAAGCTTCTTCAAAAGCTCTTGTGCATCCGCCATCATAATATTAAACTCTTTATCATCGTCCCCTGGTTTGCATAAGGTAACCATTTCAACCTTATCAAACTGATGTACCCTAAAAATTCCTGGAGTTTCAGCACCGTGTCTTCCTGCCTCCGTTCTAAAACAAGGAGTATAACCATAAAATCTTATTGGAAGCTCTTTTTCACTTAAATCCTCTTCTCTATGGATATTTGTTAGAGTCATCTCGGCTGTAGGAATCAAATAGAAACCCTCCCGTGTCCTATACATATCTAAATCAAATTTTGGGAGATGAGCGGTTCCTTCAGCAGTCTCGGGTTTAGCAAGAATAGGAGAAACAATCTCTGTTTTACCTTTTGCACGATGGAAATCCAGCATGAAACTAATAAGAGCTCTTTGCATCTGGGCAAGCTCATTTTTAAAAATATAAAATCCAGAACCAGTTATTTTTGCCGCTCTTTTCAAATCTAAAATATCTAAACTCTCACCAAGCTCCGCATGACTCTTAATTGGAAAACTAAATTTGGGTTTTTCTCCCCAAGCAAATAATTCTTTATTTTCAGATTCGTCTTTTCCATCCGGAACTTTTTCATCTAAAAAATTAGGAATGGTTAACATAATGCATCTGAGATCTGCTTCAAGTTTTCTTTCTTCTTCCTCCATCTCCTTAAGTTTTTCCGGGATTTCTTTAGCAATCTTCATTTCTTTTGAGGCACTCTTCCCTGCTTTCTTTAATTCAGAAATTTTCTTAGAAACTGCATTTCGCCCTTTCCTCAGATTATCGAGATTATATTTTATCTTCCTCCATTTACCATCAAGATTAATAATTTCATCAATTTTCTTAAGAACTTCCTTATCCCCCCTTCTACCAAGTAACTTCTTGACTCGTTTTGGATTTTCCCTAATCAGCTTTATATCAATCATAAGTCCTCTAAGAAAAAACAATATTTAAATGTTAAGATTAAGAAAGAAAGATAATAAAATGCCCCACTAATGCAAAAACAAGCTCTGCCTAGTTTTTTACCTTAACTTAAATTATCTATAAAATCTTAACAGAGTTTGATTTTAAATTTTAATATTATTGGAGCAAATTCAACAACTTTAAAAACTTCTTTTTATATATCCTATCATGGCAGGAGAGGGGATAACACAAGCAGCTAATTGGATTTTTTCTGAATATCAATCGGTAGTTTCGCTTTTACCTCAATGGTCCCAAAGTCTAATAAGTCTTTTCGCACTATCTCTTCTCGTTTCAATATATGTAGTAATAGTCTGGCACGGATATAGATTCCTTTCAAAAAAAGATCCTCTTGGACTAAATCTTAATCAGTATAATAATTATCAACACGCATTTTTTACCAAGCTAGTTAAGGGAGGATTTTATTTTATAGAATACATCATAATCTCTCCATTTATCATTTTTGTAGGTTTCAGTGTTTTCACAATTATGTTCGCTCTTCTCTCACAGAACCTTGCAGCAAAACAAATTTTATTAGTCTCGGCAACAATTATCGCAGTAGTAAGAATAACCGCTTATTACAAAGAAGATTTATCCAAAGATGTTGCAAAGTTAATACCCTTCACACTATTGGCAGTTGCACTTTCAAACTTCCTTAACCTTCAAAAAATATTCACAGGCTTTGCAGAGATTCCCCTTCTTATTGGAGATATAGGAATCTATTTGTTATTCATTATCGGATTGGAAATGGTATTGAGATTCTTTGATTTTATCTTTTCTTTATTTGATTTAGAAGAAATTGAAGTTCAGGAAACTAATCCTTAGGAATCTTAGGATGTTCTTGCCCTTTTCTCAACCTATCCTTTAAGTCTTTAATATTTTGTTTCTTCTCGTTTAGATAAGCCTCTGGATTGCTTCGGAATTTTTCTATAAGTTTGGAAACGTATTCCCCTCCCAAAAAGTGTGGAAGAACCACATAATCCGCACCGGCATCATAAAGCTCCATTGCCTCGGATATCTGTCTAGCAGTCAAAATTATTATTGGTTTGGAACCTTTTCTCTTGAATCTGTTGAGAAGTAACAAACCAGTTTCTTTTTCCGGAACGGTTGAAACCACAACAAGCGATTTTTTGATTCCAACATACTCCAAAAATTCTATATCTTCCACATCACCATAAACACAATTCACACCAAGAGACTTCAAGTCTCTTATAACCTTTGGATCAAAATCAACAATTAAGTAATCCTTGGTTATTTTTGAATAAGCCTTCAATATAGAATAACCGATACGATTGTATCCTAAAAGCAAGTACTTATAATTTTTTTTAGTGAATTCCTTCTCATAAACCCGCTTCTTCTCAAAAATCTTCAACAACCCAGAAATCCTTCTATATATCCCTTCAGAATAGATTATCAGGTACGTCGAACCAGCAATTGTAATCAAACCCACAAGGGTAACAAAGGATAAAATGTTTTGAGAGATCTGTCCAAGTTTAACCCCGAGAGCAACCAGGATAAGAGAAAACTCTGAAATTTGTGCAACCGTGAGTCCAGCCATAAATCCCGTCTTTCTATTATAACCAAAAAATCCCATTAGAATCATAACAATCAGAGGATTACCTATTAAGATAAAGAGAGAAAAAATAATTGCAGGAACAAAGAGATGTGAAATTTCTGAGAAAACCATCTGACTTCCAAGTATAAGGAAAAATGAAATTATGAAAAAGTCACGAAGAGGTTTCAACCTAGAACTTATCTCATAACTGTAAGGCGATATTGATAAAACAATTCCGGCGATTAAAGCTCCAACCTCAACAGAAAAGCCAAGGTAAAAAAACAAAGAAGCCAATCCGAGTCCCCAAGCAACCGCAAACAAGAATAAGAATTCTTGAGATTTAGCAAAGAAACTATTCATCCTAGGAAGAAGATAATAACTAACCGGAATAAGAACCGCAGCCAAAACCAACCCCCTAATAAGAGAATATAATATCAAACTTCCAGCACTTGCACCCCCAGAGATAGAAGAAACAAAGAGCAAAATGATTATCGCTACGAAGTCCTGAACAAGTAAGAAACCTATCGATATTTTACCATAAAGTTTTTCTAAAGCCTCCTTATCCGAAAGAAGCTTCATAATTATAATAGTAGAAGAGAATGTAAGCGCAATCGCAATATACAAAGAAGTTATTTGATTAAATCCAACGAGGATGGCAATGAAATATCCGATAAGAGAGGTAAAAATTATCTGTCCCAATCCGGTAACCAAAGAAATCTTTCCAACTTCTTTTATAACTTTAGGAGATAAATGCAACCCTACAATAAACAAAAGAAAAGCAATCCCTATCTCAGAAAAAGCGCCAATAGTTTGGCTTTCTCCGATTAAGTTCAAAAAGAAAGGGCCCGCAATAATTCCCGAGAAAATATAACCAATTATAAGAGGCTGTTTGAAAATTCTCATTATAGCAGAGACACCAAGAACAACAAGGAGTATCAAACTAAGCTGAACGAATATTGATTCCACCATCTTTTATAGAATATCTATGTAAAAAATGTTTTTAAGGTTTTGCCCCGGCAATTAAGTTTATTAATTCCAATTATATATTATAACTATGGATGAAATAAAAAAATGCCCAAAATGCAAGGGAGAGATGATTAAAGGAGAAGAATGTACTCATATCTGGAAAGATTCAAGTAAGAGAACATTTATTGGCGGAAAGAAGTATCACGCTTATGCCTGTTCCAATTGCGGATTTATGGAATCTTATCTTGAGATGTAGACAACTACAAATCCTCATCATTTATTACTTTTATCCCATTTTTCTTAAGGAGAGAGGTTGTTATGCCGTCTCCTTCAATTAAACTACCCGAAAAACTTCCATCATAGATTTTCCCGCATCCACAAGAAGGACTTTTTTGTTTAAAAATAGCTTCTTTAATCCCAAAAAGTTTAACAATTTTTAAAGTTTCTTCGGCACCCCTTATAAAGTTGGAAGTAACATCTTTTCCCTCTTTATTAAACACCTTGTCCCCCTTCTGTTCGCTCGGTATCCTTGGAGTTGACAAACTTCCAAGTTGTTCTGGACAAACAGGAATTAATTGCTCTTTCTTTAGGAGTTCCACCACTTTTGGATTAACTTTATTTCTGCCATCCCAAACACAATTTATTCCCAGTAAGCATGCACTACAAAGTTTCACGATTAACTAAAAGCGGAAGGTTATAAATATCTTTTCTTTAATACAGAAACTTAATAAATAACATCTTCCCCTAAAAGACATGCAAGAAGAGGGATTAAAACAAGAAGAGGTGGAGAAACTTCTAGAAAAGTATGGCCCAAACGAGATTAAAGATACAAATAAAGCTTCTCTTTTGAAAATACTCTTAAACCAAATAAAAGGCAACTTCATAATTTATCTTCTTGTAATCGCGGCAGTAATCTCTTTCTTTGTTAAGGAGGTTGTTACAACTTACACAATTTCGGCAGTTATTCTGGTTGTAATAACAACCGGATTTATACAGGAATACAAAGCCGAGAAAGCAATTAGTGCTCTCAAAAAAATGATTGTACCAATTACAATAGTAATTCGTGATGGAAAAGAGCAAGAAGTACAAACAAAAGATTTAGTTCCGGGGGATATTCTTTTATTAAAGAATGGAGAAAAAATTCCTGCTGATTGTGTAATTCTAAATGAAAACGAACTTTTTGTTGATGAATCGGTTTTAACCGGAGAATCAAGAGAGGTTAAGAAATATTCCGTGAATGCAAAAGATGAAAGAAACTACGAAGATAAAAATCTTCTTTTTATGGGCTCCTTTATTGTTGGAGGAAAATGCACCGCAAAAATAATATCTACCGGAATGAAAACAAAATTCGGAAAGATAGCCGGATTAATCTCTTCTGCAGAAAAAGAACTATTACTACAAAAGAAAATAAACCACATATCAAAATATTTAGCAATTATGGCAGTTTCTGTTTCTCTAATCACGGGTATAGCAATCCTCTTCCAATCACAAATAAGTACAAAAGTAATAATTGAAATATTAATCCTCGTAATTGCTATAGCTGTTTCTGCCTTCCCGGAAGGATTCCCGGTTGTATTAATCACAACCCTTTCTCTAGGAGCCTACAGAATGGCTCAAAAGAATGCAATAGTAAATAGAATGTCTATAATTGAAACCCTTGGAGAGACAACAGTAATCTGCTCGGATAAAACCGGAACAATAACCAAGGGAGAAATGACCGTAAAACAAATATCAACCAGTTCCAGAAATTACTCTCTTACCGGAATTGGTTATGAAGGTAAAGGAGATTTCTTAGTTAACGGAAAGAAGATAGCTCAAAAATCAGAGAAGAATCTTCAGCTTCTTCTAAAAGCAGGAATATTATGCAACGATGCAAGCATAACAAAAACAAGCGAAGATGATTTATACCATATAATAGGAACTCCAACAGAAGCCGCACTCTTAATTGCTGGAGCGAAGTCAGAACTTTTCAAAGATAATTTAAATTTCCCAAGAGAGGAAGAGGTTCCTTTCAGTTCGGAAAGAAAAATGATGACTGTGGTTTGTAAAGAAGGAAAAGATAAAATTGTTTATTCAAAGGGAGCTCTAGAATATCTTATAGAAAAATGCAAATATATACAAAAGGAAAATGGGGTGTTCAAATTATTAGACATCGATAAAAAAAGAATTATAGAGAATAATTCTTCGATGACTTCTAAAGCACTAAGGGTTATAGCATTCGCATATAAAAAAGCGGGTGTAAAGAAAGACTTGGAAAAAGATTTAATTTTTATAGGAATGGTTGGGATGGAAGACCCTCCAAGAGAGGAAGTTAAAGACGCAATTGAATTATGTAGAAAAGCCGGAATAAAAGTTAAGATGATTACCGGAGACAATAGAGAAACCGCAATTGCAATCGCTAAAGAAATAGGATTAGATAAAGGGGAAATTATGGAAGGCAGCCAATTGGATAAAATATCAGACAAAGATTTAGTTAAAGTTGTACAACAGACAGTAATCTTCTCAAGAGTGCGTCCAGAACATAAATTAAGAATTGTAAGAGCACTAAAAGAAAATGGGGAAATAGTCACAATGACCGGAGATGGTGTCAATGACGCTCCAGCATTAAAGGAAGCTCATATCGGAGTTGCAATGGGAATTAACGGAACAGACGTCTCTCGTTCAGCAGCAGACCTAACGTTGAAAGATGATAACTTTGCAACAATCGTCTCTGCGATAAGAGAGGGAAGAACTATTTTCAAAAATATAAGAAAATTTGTAACCTATCAACTTTCATGCAACTACGCAGAACTTTCAGTTCTTCTTTTTGGAGTTCTTCTAGCCCCAATCTTTGGTTGGCCCATTCCAATACTTCTAGCATTACAAATTCTATTCATGAATCTCGTAACAGATGATTTACCTGCCATAACTTTGGGATTCAATCCCTCTTCTGATGATATTATGCAGGAACAACCAAGAAAGAAATCTCAAATACTAAACAAGAATCTAATAATTGCAATCGTTGTAACCGGAAGTATTATGGCTATCTTCACTCTTTTGGTATTTGGAATTGTATTTAATGGTCTGGATGACGGAGTTACCTACGCAAGAACCACCGCACTATTCACTTTAATTGCATTAGAAATAGCCGGAGCGTTCATCTATCGTTCGTTCAGGAAGGGAATATTTGGAAGATCTTTGTTTGTAAACAAGTATCTATTCCTCGCTTCAATAATCTCAATAGCCGCAACAGTAGCAATAATCTACACTCCACTAAACCACGTATTTGGAACCTCTCCAATAGATCTTGCAGACTGGCTTGTAGCAATTTCAATCGCTTTAGTATTTATAGTAATTTATGATATCTTCAAGAAAATCAACAAAAAGAAAAAGGTGTGGAAGGAAGAATAATTAACACAAGGAGGTAGTTTTATAAATCTTAATTTTAACTAATCAAGATGCCATATAAAGAGCACGGGACGGGAAGGGATACGCTTATTGAATATAAATCTTATGAAGGAGAAAAAATAAAAGTAGTTTCAGGTCCTGAAGTCAGAAGGGTTACTTTTACAAGAGGGCGTGAAGAGACTCAAGGACACAAAAGATTATCCTCAACAAGAGTTTATGTGAATGGGGAGATAATCCAAAGATATGGGAGAGAAGAAATTCCATCATCCTCCATTCCGGCAATTAGGCATAGATTAGAAGAACTGGCGAGAGGAGGAGCAGATTCAGAAGAACTTCTGGCTGCGATAGAAACAATGAGAGATATTCAAGAAGACAGAACAAGAATGATTGTTAACCAGCAAGTAGATGAAGAGGAATAGTAGATAATCATCGCATAGGCTCTGTTGAAAATCTATTTTAAAATAGGTTTAAGTTGTGAGCTATTGCCTTAC
>CAZGIL010000022.1:0-12121 GCA_964526265.1 Candidatus Woesearchaeota archaeon | reverse complement strand
TTTGCTCGATATGTTGCTTTAATATCTATTGGTTCTAATTGTGCTCTCATTTCCACCATACTATCATCACCAACATTAAGAATGATGTCAGTATTTAATTGGAATGTTGCTGGTGTATCATCAATAATTGATCGAGATTGAGCTAAGTAATTCACGATGTATGCGTCTAACTTTGCAGTATATTCGATTGCCGATACGGTGTGTTTATAGTAACCATAAGCACCAACTGGGTCAACTTTGTCTGAATAAACTAAAAAATAATAGTTTTGTTCTGTGGTTGGCAACACTTGTGCATACGTTTCAAATTCTCCAATATTGATTGTAAGCAAGGAATACATTTTATAGGGTGTGTTATTCAAATATGAAAAAGGGACTATTAGGCGTGATTCGTCTAAAGCTTCTTCCCATTTTCTCGATGTTGAAAAGCCCATTTCCACACCATTTAATTTTTCATTATCAATATAAAATTCATATTTAAATGGCATAACGACACCCCTTTAAGTTAATTCATTTTTTCTCGTATATCCGTTTTGAAAGTATAACTCTCTATTGTACTCTTTCATATTGTTTTGACGTGCAATTCGTGGTTCTGTAAACAAATAATTTTCTACTGCACCAGAAGCTAAATTAAGTCCAAATGTAGCACCAGTCTTAACATTTGCCTTGATATTGCTTGCTATCATGTCTTCGCCTGAACGTGCTGCATAAATATCAGCACCAAAGTTAATTATTTTTTCAGCACCTCTTGCAGCAATCATAAATCCACCAACAATAGGTATTGCAGATGCCAATGCACCACCACTACCACTCATGAAACTTGTTCCTTTTGATATGGCACTATTAACTGCCTTGAAAACATTTGATGAGCCAGAACTCGAACCTGCTCGTTGAATGGTTTGTTGTGCTTTTTCTGCTGTCTTTAATCCAGAAAGTCTTGCTTGTCTACTGTTACCACCACTACCACCTAATCTAACATTTATATCCATTCCCATATATTATCAACTCGCTTCCACAAAGTTTGGACTGAACCCTAAGAAAAATATGTACTTATCGCCTTTAGAAACCATGCCTACTGGTCTATTCTCAACAAGGTACAGTGTTGATGTGTCAGTAAGGTCGCTATCAATCGCATATAATTGAGTTGATGGATTGTAAACTCTAAATTCTCTTTTAATAGTCCATAATTCAGTGGCACTTGATGAATTTAATTTATAACTATCTTTAAATATTTTCTTAGATAGTGCATTACTAAAATCTATATAGACAATACATTGAAATGCGTATGCCTTAGACTTTGGTGCGTGTTTTATACGCTCTGAATTACCTACTAAAGAAACTGTGTAATCTGTAAGCATTTGTGCTGATTCTGTATCAACACCCATACCCCAATTCCAACCTATTGGTTCTATTGGAAACATTGTAACTGCTGTTCCTGTAACTATTGAACTAACACCTATTGATATACTTTCTTGGTTTGCAAACTCACCATTATTGGTTGCTAATATCGTGATAGGCAATGTAAAGTATAAATACGACTTACCATTGATTCTATCTATAAACTCTCTCTTAAGACCACCTGTGGTTGCTACAATCTTAATATCTTCATCAATCGTGGTTTCAGATGATAGATTATCGTAATCTAAATATGAAACTCTAATAACTTTGTGATACTGAATTAGTCTTGAACGTATTTCTTCCAAAGCCCAAAGAGTTGCTCTATAAATATCGGCATCTTCTTCACACACCAAAAAGCCTATTGAACCGTCATAAGTTGCTTCTTTAATTTCATTTAAGGCTGTAAACTCTGGGTCTAATCCACTAACATTTGTGATGATATATGGATTTTTAGTTGTCATGTATGTTGACTCATCAAATGTTTCAACCAAGTCCATACGATCATTGGGTGTGTCAAGTGTGAAACGTCTAATAAGCATTGATGTATCACTTACTCTCACACTATCTCCAAGAGCAAACTTAATGCGTGAACTAAACACATTGTCATTGAGTTCGTCTAATATGAACTTTAATATATCACGTTCTCTTATGTTGATTTTCTTAACAACTGCCATAATCTAAACACCCCTTATCATTCTATTTCACGACTTGCTTTATATTCTGCTTTACGTTGTTGAACTTGATTTCTAAGTATTCCAATACCCCTATTTCCATGAGGTGTATAATTACCCTCTAATTTTGTGGTTTCGGTACGTTGACCCATCTTGTTTTGAATCTTACCACCTATTGCCGTTTGATAAGCATATTCACGAATCTTAGATACTTCTTTTCTTGCACTTGCGCTAATTGCTTTATCATACATTCCTGCTTGTCTAAGGACATCTCGTTCACTAAGTCCTGTAACACTTGACTTAGCCATGAATGGTCTATACTGACTTGTTCTAAGTGCAACAACTGGTGGACTTGTGAATGTTGGATTGCTACCTGTAAGTAACCAACCTACTAACTGCTCACCTATTGCACCAACCGTAACTACACTTATCATACCCTTGTGCTTTTTAACTGGTCCAATGCCTTCTTCAAGAAACTTGATGTAATTAGCCTTAAGTAAATTGTAGTCAATTTGTATCAATTTTGGTGTGTTGCGAGTAAGTGATATTGCACTACGAGCATTACCTGTATCGTAAGCCATACACATGACTGCCACGTTATGAAAGTAGTAACCTAACGAACTGTCAAACCCTTTTTCTAATAATTGATTATATCTTTCTTCGGATACATAAATTGTTATCTCTGCCATAATCAATCACACACCTAAACCATAACGAGTATCTTGTAACCTAATTGTTGAACACGCTCATTATCCATTGTTTGCATAGCGAAGAACTTATTAGTTACTGTACCTGGAGTGTATTGATTGATAATCTTCATTACCGTCCATTCACGTCCTGCTGTGTAAACTTTAGAACCTGGCTGAAATTCAATATGTGTATCGTCTGTCATAAAGTGCCATACAACGACTACGGTTTCATAGCCATCGGCAACTTCTACTAACTCAAAGTCCATACCACGTTTTACATAAGCATTGGTTTGCCCATCTTTACCACTAAATATTTCAAAACTTTCTTGCCACTTATCTGCTGTAACACTCGATTGTTCTTCAAGATAATTAACTGGTATTCTTGCTAACAATTCAGCAATAGACAATGGTTCAGATGCTTCTAAAGATAAACCAAAAAGACGAGCGTCCTTTGGTGCTCTATATTTGGCATCTATATTCTTGCTAAACATCGAATTTGTTTGACCTCGATTAGTCAAATCTCCACCGTATCCACCCATCTTATTATCTCCTTTTAATTAAATTGTTTAAACATTTTTACCAAGTACCAGTAGCACTATTAAACTCATACTTTGTTGCAAGTATTACGTTTTCATAGGTCTTTGTATCTTCCAAACAATATTCTATATCTTCGTTAATGTAAATACGGTAACGAACTCTAACTACGGAAATTGTCATGACATCATCAATATCTTCACAAGCGTCAGCTTCTTCTTGAGTAATGATTTCTGCCGTAACCATTGCTGTAACCATTGTGTCAAAATCTGCATATTTAGTAATCGTATTAAAATTAGTTTCTATGATACGAGTACCCAAAAATGAGTTATCAATAATTGCACGTTCTACTGGAGATAGTGCTTTATTAAGGTCAAACTGCATATCTTTCATTTGATCGAAGTTCACACCACTTGAATAAACAAGCATGAACCCACCATCTCTATGGTTATACCAAATTGAGTTAGTGAATATTTGCATGAGTGAATTACGAACTTGTTTTGAATGGCTCATGTGCCATAAAATCACATAACGATACTTGTTATCGTATTGCTTCATGATATATGTATAAATGACACTTGATAGCAAATCAAGGTATGACTGTGCGTTTTCTTTAGTACCCCAAACACCTATTAAATTGATATATGCGTTTTTAACCACGAAATCAATACTTGGTAAATATCTGCTTTGTTCTTTGTTGTAAATCAATCCTACTTCGTTATCTTCTTGATATGGAACGGTTAAATAATCGTATGTTGGTATTGCCATATTAGTACACCCCCATCATAATGAACTTAGCATTATGTCCGTAAATAGCCCAAAACATTTGTCCCCAAATTGTCTTTTTGAAATCGCCATAATGTGAATCAACAAGGTCTATTTGTTTTTCTGAACTTCCTTCTTTGGTTTCGGCATTGACTTCTTTATTCAAAGACATTTGATTGTTTTCGTCTTTTAAGGCTCTAATGTGTAATTGTAAGCAATGAGCAGCATAATAACAAACGGCTCTCACAAACATTTTTTCGTTGTCATAAGTGTCGTATTCTATAATATCTCTACCAATCTCAATCAATAACTTAGTCAAATGGTATAAAATATCATTTTCATCACGAACTAACATATCAGCACTTTGTACCCACATTGTGAAGTCTTTAAGCGTTACTTCTGGCTTGTCAATATCTGCTGGTACTGATACCTCTGAAACTGGATACAAAACATCTACACGATATTGATATGGAGAATACGGTACAATAGCTGAAATATGATACGTGTTGAAACTGTCTATGTAATAACTATAACCTTCTGGAACTATCATATCTTAATACCACCTTTCTTTTTTTTAGATATTCCCTATTGGCGACACATCATTCATAGGGAGAGGTGAATGAACAATGTGTCTTCAATAAGGAGTGGAGTTTGAAACCCCACGTCCTTTTAAATCATTTATGTTTCTGTAAACTTAGCAAAAATTGCAATATTTGCTGCTGCATCAATAGTTGTGATAGCATTTGTTAATTCTGCTTCTTCATACCAACCACCGAATGTATAACCTGTCTTAGTCGCAACACCTAAAGTAATATCTAAATCGTTAATATCAAAAATTGCTGGATTGTCTACATGATTAGTTCCACCATCTAAATTGTAAGTAATGGTGTAATCATCATCGTTCCAAATTGCATAGAGTGTATCGTCAGCAGTCAATAGGTCAGTTGCACCAACCATTGAAACTCCTGCATCATCGTACGCCCAACCGACGAATGTATATGCTGTGTAGACTGGCTCTGGAATACTTGTGTAATTCAAGATGTAACAACCTACATAGATGTCTGTTACTTCAATATCCGTTGTAACTCCACCAACATTTCCACCGTTAAGGTCAAAAGTTAGGCTCGTTACTCCCCCGTTGTTGTACCATTATCAATATATCTTGTAGTGTTATAGAACGCTAAAGGTGTACCAATAAACGCTACATAATTACGTCTCATACCGTTGTTTGCTGCGTCATAGACGATTGCACCTGGTGTAAGGTCTAACGCTAATCTTAAACGGAATACGTATGGGTCTTGTCTATAAAGGATTGAACGACCTGTGTTGTTTGTGCCATCTTCATTTAACAATGGGTCAAATTTGAAGTTAGCAGCAACATAAGGTTCAAGGTATGGAAGTACGTCCCAAGCAAGTTCTGGACCATTTAGTCCTGCTCTCATTTGGTCTACTTGTGCCTTAATGTATTCAAGGTGTGAACGGAATACTGTACCACTTGAAGTGATGTTTGCTGGCTTAGTTAATGCAGCAAGTAAACCTGGATACAATAACCATTTGTTTGGAAGATATGCTTCATCAAATCCAACTTGTTCAGCAAACTTTTGATACTCACCAACAAATACTGTGTTTAATTCAGTAGTTGTCATGTTTTGGAACTTCTTGTGAGTAAGTGTGTAATCCGTAGTTGTTTCAAGGTTTTGAACTGTTACAGTTCCGCCTGTTGAAAGCATATTGATTAAACCACGAGCTGCTGCTGCTGCATCTGTTGTTCCACCGTCTAATCCACGATGACCGACAAATGCGAACTTGTCTAATTCTACTTGGTATGAGTATCTTACCGCTTCGCCTTCAGCACCGATTACGTCATAACCAATTTGGTCTGCTTTCATTAAGTCGATTTGACCTACGAACATTCCAAGTGTAATTGGCATGATTGGTGCTTCTAAACTTTCAATATTTGACTTAACCAAGTTGATCTTGTTATTGTTACCACTTGCAAGACGTCCTGGTTGAGTATTGTAATTCATGAAGAAACCTTTATCGGTTTCAATAGCACCACCACCATAAATGAATGGAACGTGCTTTGATGCGTAAACCTTGAACATTGGTCTACGGATATTCAAATCTAATGCAGTAAATCCGTTATAAGCGAATTGTAATTCTGCACCGTCCATAACTGATGTTTCACCATTTAATCTTGCTTGGTGAAGTGCTGCTGTACTATCAAGCAAAAATCCTTTTTTAACTCTTGGGTCTTCAAGGAATGCTTCGTTTTCAATTACTACTTGTCGTAGTGTCTTACGTTGACTTGACGCTTGGTTTAATGCGTCATTGAAAGTGTAAGAGCCTTCGTATCTAATTGCTTCTTTCATGTTATCTTACCTTCCCTTTCCTACTTGCTTATCCAAGCACAGTAATAAGTTGTATCTGATGTTGGAGCAAATTTAGTTCCTAAGAACGTCCAACCTGAGTCAATGGAATTAGAACCGCCACCTTGTGCTGCTGCATATACTGCACCTGCAACTGTTGAGCCTGTTCCTAAACCAATATAAACTGCACCACCTGCTGCTGTTGTTACTGATGCTGCTAATGGTACACAAATTGCAAATGAATGAGGTGCTGATGCTTTTACAATCGTTAGAGGTACATTTGAAGCTGGTGCTTCTGCAACTCCGGTTGTAATACTTCTTACACCTACAATATCACGTACAACAAACGCTAATGTTGTTGCTACAAGTGAACTTGTTGCTCTCTTAACGCCTACTGCTTTTGCATTTTCTGATGCGATTTCAACTGGTTCGCCAAATTCTAAATTGTAAGTTGCATCTGCGTCAAATGCACTTTCGCCATATTGAACGCCATGTGCTACTGTGTAAGAACCAGGCAATGCGTTAATTCCTGGAACATTTGCTATTCTGTTAAGTCTACCGTATACATATAATCTTCCCATGTTCTATTTCTCCTTCGCTTACATTATGTCTGCTCTGCCCTTACGGACTTCGGCATTATAATTGTCATTAAATTCTTTCCAACTTGCATGAGCAAATGGGTCAGTCAACTTGCGGTAATAAGTTCTTGATTCCGCCTCAAATTTAACATAGTCCGTTTGTGGTTTTTCGCCATCTTTGAACTCTTTTTCGATTTCCTTTTCGTTATCTACTGGTTTAATGGTTTGCTTAGTGTCCTTGATTACCACTTCTTTTGGTTGTGGTGCTGGGAAAGTGTCTGCAAATTCTTTGTTTAAATCAGCAATTAAAGAAACCTTAATTTCGCCATCGGGCAACTTCATAGCGTCCATGATAGCGGTTTGAAAATATAACTTGTCTTTTTCCACTTCTTTAATCTCCTTTTCTTTCTCTGTTTGAGAGTCAAATATTGTTTTCTTTTCATCGTTATCTTCTTCGGTAACGATTGTTTTTGAAGCATTTTCAGTAACGATTGTTTTCTTAGGGTCGTCATAAGATTCTCTTTTTTCTATTGAATGATGTTCATATTCAGACACAACTCTTTTAGCGTCTTCAATATTTACTTCAATTTCAACATCTTCATCTGTTATGACAACATCTTTGGTTTCATCGTTACGATCCACTCTTTTGCCTATGATACGGCTAAATATATTCATAACTTGTTTACCTTCTTCCTTGTTTTCAAACTCTGGATTATCGCCATCTCTAATCATAGCGTTGATTTGTCTTCCAGCTTCCAATACAGCCACATGGTTGTAATGGATATTTGTTTGTTTGTAAGTGTTTGTTTTCATTCCGATAGGAACTAACTTTGAACGATACCCTAATGATAAATCCCTAAAATCTTCGGATAAATGTCTTTCGCCGTCTTGTCCTTCTGGTGCGACTAAATCAATTAACTCGCTATCGTAAATAACCAAATCACATACAATATTGTCTCCATCACGTCTTGGCTCTCCATAAGTTGCACCTTTAATATGGTCTGACGTTGTTGCACTGTCAAGCAATCTTTTTGGGTGTCTTAACGTTACTGGAATACCTTTGAGAGAATCCATTGATATTTCGTCAAATACATCTGCTTCTTCTCTATGAACTTCTATTGTAGACTTACTATCAGCAAATCCAAGTTCGTAACCTTTATAATATTGAACGCCTGTGTTACCTAATACAACATCATTGCAATAGAGGTATCCATTCTTTTCATCGAAAAATATGCGTTCTGACAAACGGACTTTGAAACCGAAGTTACCATTTCCGTCTGTAAAAATTGTGTTTCCTTCATCGAAGTATAACTTTTTAGCCAATTACATCACCACCTTTACTCTTTCGCTTTGTTTCTATTCATGACGTTTCTTTCTATTGGCTTCGTTGTAACTTTGGGATTTCCACCTTTAGAAGTACGTTTTGCATTATCTGCTGGGTTCTTACCACCACTAATACCTTTACCATTTTCGGCTGCTAAAGCACTTGTAACCTCTGCAATTTCAATGGTTTCGCTAATTTGTGTATGGAATATACCATCTTTAGCTTCGTCCATAATCTTTTCACGATAGCCTTCGGTAATGTTTTGAGAGATATTTAATGGGTTCTTATTGATGTCATCAACCATTCTAATCGCCGTTGATGTATCAATAGCACCGATACGCTTAAGAATTTCAAGACCTTCTGACATCGTTTTGAACATATCTGCCTTGTCTTTAAGTGTTTGAGTTTCAATAGGATTGAATGTGAAGTTCAAGTCCTTAATTGTCTTACCTAACTCACTCTTGATTATAACAGGAAGTATAATGTTTAATGCTGGTCTTATGTATAATTCTTGACTATCTTGTATCTCAGACAAACTTTGCAAGTACAACTTGTCTTCATCATCACTCTTTTCGCCTGGAAATAGAACTGATAACGGTACTCTAAACGATCCTGCAAGTCTTCTAAAGTCAATATTCATAATGTCTGAATACCCTGTCAAGACTGCTTGAACGAACTCAAAGTTATCTTTTCCATCAACTGCTACAACACCATACGATTCGCCTTCTTTTAGTAATGCCATACGTCCTGCAAACTTGTTTCGTTGTGATGTACTCATGGTTGAACCTGCCAACCCTAAACCATCTATCTTGTAAACGCCCATATTGTTCTTATCTAAGGTCTTAGCCGTTGATCGCCACAATTTATAGTCAATATTTAAGTCGTTCCATGCCAATTCTATAATACTCGCACCCCAATATCTTTCAATTTGGGTTTCAATAAATGATGGCATTTCGGCATTATAGATGATTAACCGACTAATATGAACACGATATTGCTTTCTCTTGCCTTGCCCTATCAATCCACCATCTAATGCTACGTTGTAATACTCTGGCATACCTATCATTCTTGCGTCATATATGCCACGCTTGGCGTCAACATTCTGAATTAACGGTGATTCAAGGTCTGGTTCGATTTGAAACCATCTCGAAAGTGGCTTGATACCACTAAAACTACCTTTTTTTATCTTACTTAGCACTAATGGTTCGGTCAAATCTCGGTTATCATCGCCTGTAAACCACAATATACCACCACTACCACCATAATTTATGCCTTTAGACAGCCATTGTCTCAAACTTGAGTACAAATTCTTGAAAAATTGCATGACTTTATACACTTCTTCTGTGTCTAATTCTTTACTATTGATGTCTATTCCATTCATTAACGGCTTAGATGATAAATAATTGACTGCTTTTTTTACGAGTGGGTTACTTCTCGACAACATATCTATGGTTGGTATGTTGAATGTTATCCATCTCGTGTTTCTAAGCATAGATGAACGGTTTATATCTCCTGTGCCATAAGACGCAACCGATACTGGTACTGAGTCTATCGTATCAAAAAATTGAATTTGGTCTTTATTCTTATTGCCATTCATATCCCTTAAAAATGAGAATCCTATAAGGTCTTGGTCTGTTATATTATAAATCTCTTTTGTTTCTATGTTGTTTAATGCCTTTGGGTCTTTCTTGACTTCTTCTTTTTTTCCCTTAGTATCTTTAGAAGTCTTCTTTTCCGTTACCAAAGAATCCATCGTTTGAGAAAAATCCGTCTTCGTCTTCTCCGTAATTGAATCCAACCACTGCTGAAAGCCCTTCGGCAAAGGCCCGACCCAAGTCTTCGTAACTAACTTTGGCATCACCACTGTCTGATAAAATTCTATTTTCTTCACTCAACCCACCGCCTTCTTCATTTAACCACATCGCTGGTACTATGCCAGATGTGTTCATTAAATACTTAACTGTTACGACTAAATCGTCCCCTAAATCTTGTAATCTTTCTTGACCGTCCGTTGTTTTCTTGTAACTATAACTCTCAACTTGCTTAATTAACTGTTGGCAATCCACATGAATATGTATCTTGTTCTTAGCAAATGCTGTCTGAACTAATGGAATGCCACGCATTTCTCTTGTCGTGATTTCTTCGGAAATCTCTTTATCTTTTCGGCTTGTAGTCCAATTTTGATTATTTGCTGGGTATGTTGGAAAACCCGCTACATTAAAATAATCAATTAACTCTGGTTTCGATGGGTCTATAAATATACTATCTAATTGTCTACTATTTAATCTTCGTAGTAACAATAGAAATTCATCATATATAACATCATTTGACTTTCTTGATGGATACTCTAAGTTGAAATCAATTAACCGTTCTTGTAAGCACCATGCTTCACCTTTATCCAAATCTACTGCCCAATCAGTCATTCCTGTTGGGTGGTTGAATCCAGGATCAATAACTATAAATCTCATCATGTTAGACCAGTCAAACTTATCAATAGGTGTGTGAAATATATTAGATTCCGAAAAACCTGTATATACTGCACCTTCCGTTGAACGTCTCTTGCCTAAGATGTTTTGTTCATAAGTTGATGTCCCTTTAGCAAATCTATTCTTGAAGTCTTGTTTTTGCATCTCACTCAAACTAATATTGTCATCAACTGTGTAATGGAAGTAAGCGAAATCATAGCCGTTGACGACATCATTCACATTTTCAGCACCTCTAAAATATGCCATAACCTTTTTCATTGACTTATTAAATAAGAAATCACTTGCTGTTAAATATGGATAAAACTTTTGAACTGGTATGCTTCTAACTCGACTACTATACTCATAATTGTGATTTAACATGATTCTTTGTAATTCTATTGTTTCATTGGTATTTAACACCTTAACACTTGATTTACCACGAGCTAAGAGATATTCCTTAATAACTATCTTTCTATCTCTTTCTCTATCTTCCTTAATCTTTTCTTCAACTATCTCAAATGCTGCACGATAATTCTGTTGAATGAACTCCATCATTCTTATGTCTTTTTCTTCACATATAAAGTTATTTTCAAACTTTTGGTAGAAGTCTTCACTCGCACCTCTTGGGTTTTGTGTAGTAATTAGTAATGGAGACTTAGCCGTTCCTAATCTAAACAGTGCTTGTTGCAACCCATTTACACTTTGGTTTAATGCTTCGTTTACATATACTAAACCTATACCATTGAACCCTTGAAACTTGTTTGAATCGTTTTCTTTTTCATTACCATAAAATATGATTTCTTTCTCAAATCCATAACTATCTAAGAATTTATATATGCCACGTTGAGCACCATTTATGCTTACTCTAACAAAATTACCATGTGGAATTGTATAGAAAAAACCAAATCCACCTGCAAGCAACACTGTTCTCAAAACGTGTTCTAAACTTGAACCTAAGCATATTACTTGCGGATCTGGTTGCACCATTACTTTTCGACTTGCACCAAGTAGTCCATTAACGTCTTTACCACCACGAACTGAACCTTCAACTTCAATTACTGAAAAATCTTCACTCAATATCGCATTATACAACGCCAAGTCTTTCTCTCTTATTGGTTTCCCACCCTCTAAAAACGGTTTATCAAGAAATCCTTTAGCATATTCCGGAATTTTACGGTTTTCTATCGAATACTCCAATACATCTGGGTTTAATACGTTTCTTAAGTCATTTATTAAATCTTTATCGGTTATATCGTTATAAACATCATCAGCTAACGCTCTTAATTCTTCATCGGTTAATTCTTTAAACCCTTCGGCTACTTTAATATTTG
>CAZGIL010000021.1:0-12126 GCA_964526265.1 Candidatus Woesearchaeota archaeon | reverse complement strand
AACACAATCACAACTTCTGGGGAAGGGTTGGGAATATATCTATTAACTTCTGGACTTAATAATGTGTCAGGAAATATAATTACCACTTCTGGGGAGAGTTTAGCATCTGGAATTCGTCTTACCACCTCTCCTTATAATTCAATAACTGGGAACACAATCTCAACTACTGGAACAGCTTCACGTGGATTTTACCTGGAATATGGCGCGGATTCAAATATTCTGTCTGGAAATATAATCATAACACAAAATTCACCCGGAGTTTATATTGCTAATAATGCTAATGTGAACAACTTATTTAAAGATACTACAATAAGCTCTTCATCAGCAGAGTCTGTTTATATTGACGGAACTAGCCAAGCACATCTTAACAATACTTTCCTGAATGTGAGTTATATAGGAACAAACCAAACTGAAGTTGTATTAGGACCAACTAGCTCAGAATTAATAAGAAAATGGTATTTGGATGTGAATGTTTCAAACTCGACTGCTCAACTTGAAAATGCAAATGTAACTGGATGGAATATCACCAGTAATTCTGTATTTTCTGAATTAACTGCTACGACAGGTTTCATAACGCAACAGCAAGTTATTGAATATATTAATACCGGAACAAGAACCTATGCAAATAATCATACAATTAATACTTCGCTTGCAACTTACGACACCGATTCACAGGAATTAAATCTAACGGGAAATACTCAACTTAATATCTCTCTTACTCTGACAGATATTCTTGCTCCGAATGTAACAATAAACTCCCCTCTCAACCAAAGTTATAGCACAATATCTGTAACATTTAATTTAACTGCTGTTGACGCTTCCGGGGTTGACAGCTGTGTTTATTCTCTTGACGGGGCAGATAATGTATCTCTTGTTAATAACGCGGGAAATTACTGGGATGCTTCTAATGAGAGTATGACTGCGGGAAGCCACACCGTCCAGTTTTATTGTGTTGATACTCTTGGATACCTAAATTTAACAAGTGTTTTATTCAATATTGATTTGGTTAATCCTTCAGCAGAGTTCGTTTCTCCAACAACCGAGAATGGAATGTATTGGAGAGATTGGATTTCTGTTAATGTAACCGCTTCTGATTACACAGGAGTTGGTATAATTAATGTAACCCTCTGGAATGGTGAAGGATTAAATTTAACAAATAGCTCGGCTTATGGAGAAACCACTTTCTTCTGGAATATAACGGGACTACTAGATGATACCTACTATCTTAACGCGACGGTAAATGATACTGGGGGAAACGTGGGGAATACAACAAGCTACACAATTGTATTAAACACAACCTCCTATGTCGTACTTAACACGGGATGGAACTTAATTTCTCTTGAATTAAAGAACAGAACAACTGGAGAAAAGAATATAACCTTGAATGAGGGTTGGAATTTAATTGGATATTCTGGAGCAGAAACAACTACTATAGATGATTTGAATGTTTCATTCTCCCCCACAAAATCTTGGGAAGAGGGAGTATCTGATGGAAATGTATCCGCATATCTGGCATTTTATGATTCTTCAGCTGCAACCTCTTCAGATAGAAAATATAAGTATGCTGCAACCTCGGAATTGAATATGGATTCGTCTGAATTAGAAGCAGACAAAGGATATTGGGTTTATGCAAATACTTCTGGAACATTAAGTATAACTACTGAGGGGAGTAATACTGGGGAGAGTTATGCTTATAGTGATTTGAGGGTGAGTAATGGGACTGATGAGAAAACGATTGCAGAAGCAGATGCTGCCGGATGGATAGAAAGTGTATTAAAATATTACGGTTGCGAGCCAATTCCTTTTGTAATTGATTGTAGTAATCCGGATTCGTGGGAATTTATGGATTTATCTTCTGGAAATCTAAATTCATATCAGGGTTACTTTATTAATGGTTTACAGGATAACATAACTCTTATCAGAAGAAATTAGGATAAAATACCACAGAAATCTTTAAAAGGGGTTACCACTGATTAATAACATGAAAAATCTTTGGGATAAAGTTAAAGGTGCGGTAAAGAAAGTTGGAAAAGTTGCTGGAAAGACCGCTACTGCAGTAGTTATTTATGCCGGACTCTCTAAATCTGCTGATGCTGGATTAATAGAAATTCGTAATATAACAACTGCCCCGGGAGTAGGAATTACAACATGGGATGCAAAGAATATCACGGGTGCAACAGAGGGTTATGGTTTTGGGGATGGAAGCTTTATTAGCCCAGTTCAAACAAATGCCTTAATAATCAATTCTTTAGTTGATGAAAATTTGTTATCTACCGATGCTCGCTCAACAGATACTTATGGGTTTGATTTTAATCTAGGGATAAAAGGAACAGTTAACGATATTAGTAATATACTTGCTTATAGAGTTACAGATGCAACAGATCTGATAAGTCCTTCAATTACACTTAATGGGACCACAACACCACTTATAATGGACGGATCTTATTACACTATCTCTCTTCCAAATGTTAGTGGAACAAACACAAACTATGGAACAGGTTATCTTCAATTAAAAGAAGCTGAATCTCCTGTTGTTCCAGAACCATCGGGACTTGCATTAATGCTTGCAGGCGCAGCTGCTTTGGCAAGAAAGAAAACAAGAGATGGAACAAACCCGGGAAGAAAATAATTTTTCTAAGATTATTTAAATAGTTTTGATAACTCCTCTGTTGTGAATACCTTGATTTCACATTGTTCTTTGAAATGTGCGTCATTTGACCAGAGAGGAATACCCAAATCTAATGCCAGTGCTAAAAAAGGAACATCCCCCCTGTGTGAAGGCAATTTATTTGATTTTAATATTGCTTTTTGTGAAGGCGTTTTGAGTTCAATTAACTCGTCTAATCTTTTCACATTCTCTAAAAACTTTTCTTTTGAAATATCTGACTTTGAGCATATTAAATCGGAGTAATTAACCAATTCTTCAAGAAGTTCTTTTGGGGCAAATAAATTAAAATTATGTTCTGAGATTAGTTGCCTCGTAAAAGAACCGGATTTGAATAAAGAAAAAACAATGCTCGTATCTATAATAAGTTTCATTTTAATAAAATTATTTATATTTTTTCCATATCTTTTCTCTGAGCTCTCGTCCAAGATTTATACAATCTTCATCAGTGAGTTCTGATTTTGAAAAATCTTTATCTAATTTTTCCAGAAGTTCCAACTGTCTCATCCTTTTAACGAATGCTTCTCTTGCAATTTCAGACCAGTTTAGCCAAGCAAATTTATCCATCTTTTGCTTAAAGTTATCTGGGAGGGATAGAGTCATATTAGCCATTTTATTACACATAATACCCTTGTCTCCTGTGTATATAAATCTTTCTTTTTTAATTCACCAGTTCCAGAACCATCAACCGCTGCATTAATCGGCGCGGGATTCGCGGCATACATGGCTGGAAGAAGAAAAAGAAGAAGCAATGTTGAAAGACTTGCAGAGGAAAGCAACGCAAAATGTAGAAGAAAGTGCGGTTATGATTGCAGATAATTAGAGATAATATCCTTAATTTAATTAACTAATTAGTTAATCCACCCAAATATTTCTGTCCTAATTTTCAAAATATCCTTTTCATTGAGTTTTGAAAGAATTTCCTTGGATTTTGTAAGAAAATAAGGAGCGTTGTCCATAATAAAATTAACATCTTCGTCTGCAATAATTTTATCAACATAATACTGGGAGGTATTTCTAACTTCAAACGCCCTCTTTATTATTTTAAAATCTTCTTTTGAATAAAAATCTTGAAGAAGGGTCTTCATAAACTCTAATGTGCAAGAATGAATCTCGCATTTTATTCCAATTTTCATTAAAGTTGCATATAAAGAATAATACATAGAGTAATAACAGGCAGAGATTGCAAATTGCCTGTTTAAATTTCTCTCGCGATTCATTGTTCCTATTGCAGCTTCAGCCATATCAATATAGCCCCTTGCAAGATTTTCGTTGGGCTCAATCAGCTTAATCCCATCTTTAGCATTGCAACACCATTTCAGACTTACCATATTAAATTAACAAACTCTTCAACTCCTTTTATTATTATATGATTTTTCATAATTTCCCTTATAAAAATATCTTCCTTATTAATTTTTTCTTTGGTCGACTTTACGAGATTTATTTTGATTTTATAAAGACTTTCTAACTCTTTAATATCTTCTATTTTTCCTATAACAAAAACATCCAAATCCGACTCTTTATTATTTGTAAAACTAGCATAACTCCCGAAGATAATTAGAACTCCCTGAGTAATCTTTTCTAATGAATAAAACAAATCTTTTAATTTTTCATTTTTATTAATAAATTCGTTTTTTCTTGCAATTTCAATCATTATTACAATATCTTTAATTTGAGGATTGAATCTATTAATAAAGTAATATTTATTCTTTCCTTCTGTAGAATATTTTAGAATATTTTCTTTTTCAAGCCCAATTAGGATATTTGAAATTGTTTTCTGATTCATTTTTAGTTTATCTGCAATCATCCTTCCATAAATTTTTTTACCATAATCTGAACTAAATTCTTTCAAAATCTGAAGGTTTTTATTATTAAGTAACATATTACTTATATGAGTAAATAAGTATTTATAAATCTTTGTATATATCTGTACAATTTGGCATCTCCAATTAAGAGAACAACCAATTGAACCTCCGACACCAGCAGTTCCAGAACCATCTGCATTAGTTTTGACTGTTGTGGGAGCTGCTAGACTTTACGCAACAAGAAAGAAAAGAACTCTTGAAGGAAAAGCTTGTGCTGGATGCAATAGAGATTGTGAATAAAACCATCACCTTTCGTAAATATTCTTTCTGTGCCCCGCCTTTAATACAATTATTTTATCTTTATTTATCTCAAATATAACTCTATAATCCCCCACGCGTAATCTAAAATCGTTACTTCCTTTTAATTTTTTAATATCGTGAGAAAGGGGGTTTTCCGACATTGCTTCAACTTTCTTTACAATCCTTCCTTTTATTAAATTTTCAAGTTTTTCTAAGTTTTGTAGGGCGTGTTCCTTCCATTCTATAACATACATTATAACCCAAGCCTTCTTTTAACTTCAGCGTGAGGGATGCTTTTTCCTTTTCTTGCTTCTTCTATCTCCTTCTTTGTTTTTTCGTTAAGTTCTAAATCATCTTCTATCATTCTTTCAATAATATCATTATAGGTATCTCTTTCAAACATTTTCATTTTATCAAAGATTTTTTTTATATTATCTGAAATTTGTATTGTTGTTGACATGTTGTAATCTCCTATAACCGATTATAATTGGTTATAGTATTTAAAACTTTCGTTCAGAACAATCATGAAGAATTTTTCTTATTTTTTCTCGATTCCAAAATATAATTTATCCTCGTAATCTTTATAAATAACGTTAATCTCTTTCAGCTATGAAAAGAAGTGAATGTTTTGTATTATTTGTTTTGGCAGTTTTTCTCATAAGTTCGGTTTCTGCGGCGAATTTAAATCTCAAACTCGCAGGAACTATTAATACTTATTCTTCTGATGTCTACTTAAAAACAAGTTCTTCTGCTGTTTCTGGATTTGATAGTTATGATATGATTACCCCAACCTCTCCTGACAACTATTCACAATTTTATTCTACATCTACGGGAAGCAATCTTGCAGTTGATTCCTGGGATGGAAGCACAAGAACGATTAATTTAACTTATCATCTTACCGTTGCGCAGACCGGAACTTTCTCTATGAGTTGGGCATCTTTAAGCGGGACAGATTATGATGCAAATTTAATCGTTTATGGAGACGATTCTTCGAGAACAACCGCACTCCAAACGGTGAACATGAGGAGCATTTCTTCGGTAACAACTAGTATGGTTGGGGACACCGATTTATATTTTACTGTTGTTGTAAGCGGGTACACTGCCCCAATAACTCCAGTCACTCCGGGGGGTGGCGATACTGGCGGAGGGGGTGGCGGAGGAGGGGCCACTACAGGAATAGTTGGAATAGAGGAAGACAGCATAAATGTTCAAATGGCGATAAACACAATTAGAACAAAACAATTCACAATCGAAAACACCCTAACAACAAGTGCGAGAATTTCTATAGCTGTTGAGGGGATTTCGGATATTGTTTCGATAAAAGAAAATCTTTTCACACTTAATGCGGGAGAGAGTAAAACAATAAACATAAGAATCTCTGCTCCAGAACTTCCCGGGATTTATGTGGGAAAAATCTTGGTTAACGGACAAGTAATCCCAATCTCGGTAAGTGTGAGCACAAAAGAACTTTTATTTGATGTTGGGGTTGTAATCCCGGATAATCACAAAAAAATCCGCGTTGGAGATAAACTTGAATCTCAGATTACATTAATTCCGATGGGAGAGGATCCAAGACTGGACATTACAATAGAATACACAATAAGAGATTTTGATGGAAGAGTATTTTTAACAGAGAGTGAAACGATGTTGGTTGAGGGACAAAAAACATTCAAGAAAAGCTTTGCAACGCAGAATCTTCCGGAAGGAAATTATGTTTTGGGGGTAGAACTTACCTATATTAATGGTGTTGCGGTCTCAAGTTCAAATTTCGAAATAAGAGGGAAGAGCACAATATTCTCAAGATATACCACAATTATATTCGGGCTTGTAGTAGCAATCTTAATCGTTGCTGGAGCAACCGCCTTTGTACTTCATAGGAACAGAACAATAAAAAAAAGTATTAGAAGAAAATGAAAAAACTCTGGATAATTATTCTTGTAGTAGTATTAATAATTGTAGCGGGAACGGCAGGGTATCTCTTTTTTCAAAATGGAGGCACAAAAAGCTTTGAACTTGATACCGTTTTTCTCAAGGTTGTTCTTGCAGAGAATTCAAACCTAACAAAGGAAATTCAAATTACAAATACGGGATTACAACCATATCATTTTAGTGCGAAAGTTTCCGAATTGGAAAATATTGTTAGTTTAGAAAAGGAAAATTTTGAACTGGCTTCGGGAGAACAAGAGAAAATAAATCTTAGTTTTAATACGCAAGGAATTGTTCCAGGAATTTATATAGGAAAGTTGATTATTCAAGATCCAATTAAAGAACAGGTTGTTGAAATTGTTCTTGAGGTAGAAAGTAAAAATGTTCTATTTGATTCTAAGCTTAGTTTATTCCCTCAAGGACAAGACGTAATTATAGGACAAAAGCCAAACCTTGATATAACTATCTATGATTTATTCAGCATCGGGAGAAAGAGTGTTGTTCTTAACTACTTTGTTGAAAGTCTGGATGGAGAGACAATAATCTCCAATATAGAGACGATTATTGTAGACGAAAAATATGAATACGCCCAAAGTCTTGATTTACCCCTAAATGTTGAAGAAGGCAAATATATACTGGGAGCAATTGTTGACTATTTGGGTTCGGTAGGAACTTCCACTCTAACATTTAATATTGTTAAAAAAACGCAAACAAATCCTTCTTCGGATAAAAATTTAACAATAATTGTCGGGATCTTCATAGGATTTCTTCTTCTATTCCTTGGCTTGTTTACATACTCAATTTTTTCAAGAGACAAATTATTTCTTGAATTAGAAAAACAACACAGGTCTGAAATAAAAAGAGAGCTTGCAAAGTTAAAAAATGAGGAGATAAAAGTTGTAAGATTAGAACCAGTTAAAAAACAAAAAAAACTAAAAGAAATTAGGGAGAAAAAACAAAAAGTCAAGAAAGTAATTAATACAATCTACAAAGTAAGGGTAAGGGTATTAAAACAACTCAAAAAGCATCACAAGGTTGATGAAATGAAGAAAAAATTAAATGAATGGAAGACAAAAGGCTACAATGTAGGAGAATTCTTAACAAACGAAAAAAAAGCTAAGGCAAATCTTAATAAGGAAATAGATTCCTTTAAAAAAGAAGGATATAAGTTTTAAGAAGATTTAAAAATAAACAAGCATTGTAATATAAAATGGTGAAGAAAAAAAAGAGGACGAAAAGAGCGAAGCGTGTAAGATCTATTCAAAAAAGTCCTGAACAGGTAAAAAAAGATTTGGAAATATTTGCGACGGGGGTTAAGAGACTTCAAGAATTGGAAAGGGAATTAGATTCTCTAGATACAAAGGGATTTTATAGAGAAGAGCAGGAAATAAGAAACCGTTTGAAAAATGTTTCTGACATTCCTTTTATTGAAAGAAAATTTTCTGAATTAAAGCAAAAAATAAAAGGAAGATACAAGCCAAAGAGAAGAGGTTCGGCATACAGGAGAATACACAAGGAGCTAAGCGAGATAAAAGAAGGAACTCCGAAGATTGAGAGACAATTAAGGAACATTAACGAAAAGATAGAAGAAATTTCAGAGAAGAAGAGATGTGAAGTTGATCCTGAAATTGGAGAATTAGTGAGTTCCGATTTTAATGATTTCTTGAGAGAGATAAAATCCCAACTGTCCGAGAGAGTTAAAAAGAAAGAGAAGGATATAAACGAAAAGTTAAGACGACATTTAAGGGATGAGGAGTCAATCTACCGTGGTAAAAATGCATCATTGATTAGGGAATTCAAGGAGAGAAAAGAACATCTTGAAAAGAAACTAAAGCAAAAGTACAATATTAAAGTTCAGAGCCAGTTGCATAAGGAAGTTGAAGAGAAGTTTAATCGGGAACTTGAAAAAAAAGTTAATGAACTCAAGGCTTCTTTAGGGAAAAAATACAAAGAACAATTAAGGAGACACTCTGAATTGGAATTAACTAGAAGAAAGGATGCATTAAAAAAAGAGATGACAAAAGAGTTTTCTAATAAAATTTTAGCTTTGAAGAAAGAAGAACAGAGAAAAATTGCGGAGAAACTATCCGGGTTGCATTCTGAAAAGGAGAAAGTTGTTGCGGCTAAGAAAAATTTAGAGAAAAGAAAAGAAATGGTGGAGAAAGCATTCAGGAAGGAGCTGGAAAAAAGAGAGAGAAAACTAGAAGCTCAGGAAAAAAGCAGGGTTGAAGGTGCGATAGCAAGACTTCATGAAATAAAAGGAACAATTGAGGAAAGAGACAAAGAGAGGGCAAAGAAGATAAAACAAAAGGAGAAGAATATTGAGAGGGGAAGAATATTCTTTTTCAGAAAAAGCGAAGAGAGAAAAAAACAAGAGCGAGGAGCATTAGAAGAAAAGAAAAAACAGTTGGAAGAGGAAAGAAAAAGACTTTACTCTCTGATTAATCAAGAAAAGGAGCGATTAGATGGAGCAAGGAAGCAAGTGATGGACAAAAAAGAAATGTTAAGAAAAGTTTTCCATGAAGAGTTAGAAAAGAGAAAGAAGATTATGGAAACAGAAGAGGAAGAAAAACTTCAGGAGATGGAAGAAAGAAGATTAATTATGGAAAAGGAGGAGACAGAAAAATTAAAGGAAATAGAAAAAGAGAAAAAGAAGTTTGAAATAAGCAAGGAGGAAAAAGAGGAGGCTTTCCTTAAGAAAGTGGGGGAGGAGGGAAAAAGAGAAAAAGAGGCTCTGAAAGAAAAGAAAATTCAATTAGAAGGAGAGAAAAGGAAATTATATTCACTTATTAATCATAGAAAGGGGGAGCTTGAGAAGGCAAAAATACAGGTACTCCACAAAAAAGGAGAACTAAGAAAAGTTTTCCTTAAAGAATTAGAAAAGAAGAGGGAGGCGATGGAAAAGGAAGAAAAGCGGGCGCTCGAAGAGTTAGAAAAAAGGAAGAAAATTATGGAAAAGGATGAAGAAGATAAACTTACAGAGATGACAAGAAAGAAAAAAGAGTTTGAATTAAAAGAGGAAAGAGAATTTGAAAGGAGATTAATTTCAGAAAAAAAGAAGCTCGGAGATTACAAGAGAAGCTTTAAGTCTGCAAAAGAAACAGAACAAAGAAGGATAAAAGATAGATTAGCCGAAGAATTCCACAATAAACTCGATAGTGAATTAAAAAAAAGAGAGGAATCAATTAAGAAAGAATTGAAAAATGAATTTCAATTAAAATTACAGAATAAGATTAAGGAACATGAAGAAGAACTCAAGAAAAAGAAACTTGAGTTGCAGTTAGAAATCCAGGAAAAAATGAAGAGTGTTCTTAGAGGATAAAATGAAAGGTAATTCTTGGAAGTATCCTTTTATGCTTTTAATTCTGTTAGTTCCGGTATTTATTTGGTCTTTAATAAACCCGGTAGACTATTCCGTTTGGTTTTTAGAAACTCTTCCGGTAATTATTGGAGTTATTTTATTAATAATTTTTTATAGAAAGTTTAAATTTTCAAATTTAACTTACATTTTTATATTTTTGTTTATGGTTTTTATGTTGGCGGGAGGACATTATGCTTATGGGGAAGTTCCACTATTCAATTGGATTAGGGATTCTTTTGGATTACAAAGAAATCATTTTGATAGATTTGGACACTTTCTACAGGGATTTGTATTTGCTCTAATATTTATAGAGATATTAATTAAAAAAAAGGTTTTAAACAAAAAAGGAATTTGGTTATTTATTTTTCCAATCGCCCTCTGTTTATCCCTTGCAGTATTTACTGAATTATTTGAATGGCTTGTAACAATTATTCTTAGAGTTGATCCAGATTTATACCTTGGATGGCAGGGAGATATCTGGGATGCGCAATGGGATATGTTGTGGAATTTTATCGGAGCTCTAACATCCTCTTTATTTTACAAATTTAGCATAAAATAAGATTTATAAACAGCCCACTTATCATTTTTATATGGTAACTTTTTTGGAAATAACCAATCAACTTCTTGGAAGCTTTAGAGTGTTTTTCACACTCCTTATGGTTTTAACTCTAATAGTTACATTTGGGTTTGTTCTTGGAGTGATAAAGAGGTACATGCTTAAGAGGGCAAAATCAAAACGGCAAATTTCAAATATTAAGATTTTCTCAAGAATCCTCAATATTACCTTTGTGATATTAATTTTATTTGTGGCTTTCTTCTCTTATATTGGCTCTTGGACAGGATTAGGTATTTTTGCAGGGTTACTTACCGCAGCACTAGGATTTGCGTTGCAGAAACCCATAACAGGTATTGCTGCATGGCTTATGGTTGTAATAAAACGGCCGTTTAGTATTGGAGACAGAATAATCATTGGAAATGTTAAGGGAGAGGTTTATGATATTTCCCTTACTCATATTTATTTGGATGAAGTTGGAGGAGCAATTGACACCGAAGACTATTCTGGGAGAAATATCTTAGTCCCAAATTATCTCTTATTTGAACAAAACATAATTAATTACACTTTGATGGATGATTATGTTTTAGGAGAAGTTTTAGTTGATGTAACCTACGAGAGTAATTTGGATAAAGCAATAAAGATTGCGCACGATTCGGCATTAAAAATTGTCAAGAATTTTTCAAAGGAAATAAATAAAGAACCGAAAGTTAGGGTTAAAATGAATCCTAGCTCAATGACATTAAAAGTAAGGTTTTTTGCTCCAATAAAAAATATGTCTGAAATAAAAAGTGAAATAACTAGAGAAATTTTCACCAGAATTAAAAAAGAAAAAGATGTTGAAATCGCCTATCCTCACACAGAAATAATATTTCAGGATAAAAAAAGATTCAAGAGTAAAAAATAATTAATTCCCGTCGCCAAAACCACATTTTTCTGTGAGAAAGGTTTATAAATACGTTTTTTCTGAGATGAAAGTAACTTAAGATGAGTACTTTAATAACGGAATGCTTTACATTAAGGTATGAGGTATGTAGAAAGCAATATCTGTTTACGTTGAATTTAAAAATTCTCCGGAAACAGTAGTCATAGTTGTAGTTCTGATATAAAGCCAAATAGTTAGGAGACGTGTGAAGTAATTTCTAATCTTACGATTGAAATTGCGGAATGGATTTATCACGATTTATCGTCGATAAAATATGATATTCTTATAAATTCTAGTTGATCCTGCTAGAGGCTGCGGCTCTCTGGTTTGCACTTAGACATGCAAGTTTTTCGAGAGAAAGCGAACTGCTCAGTAACACGTAGCTAACCTGCCCTTAAGTCAAGAATAACCTCGGGAAACTGAGGATAAGACTTGATAGGAGATTTACCCTGGAAAGATTTATCTCTGAAACTCGAGCTTAAGGATGGGGCTGCGGCGGATTAGGTTGTTGGCGGGGTAATAGCCCACCAAGCCTTTGATCCGTAAGGGCTCTTAGCGGAGAGGCCCTGAGAGGGAATCTGAGACACTATT
>CAZGIL010000020.1:6330-12145 GCA_964526265.1 Candidatus Woesearchaeota archaeon | reverse complement strand
TCGTTCGTTCGCCTGCCTTGCAGCGTTCGTTCGATACGAGGCCCCGGCCGGCCTAAAGTCCGGCCGTTCTGTCCACTCTTAGCGCTCTTGCGCCTGTAAGAGTGGCGGCCGAAGGCCGTTATTATAGTGTTTCCGTGCCGAAAATAGACCCTCGCTTTGCTCATAGATTAAGCCAAAGACCCATTTGAAACAACCAAACAACCAAGCATAAATTAGGTAAAAATCTATTGAATTAAGGGAAATAAATAAGTAGAAATTAAGATATAAATATAGAAAATAGGCTAAAAATTCCTTAACAGATTTATCAAAAATAAGGTAAAATCAATGGAAAAGTGCCCTAAATCGTGTGAAATTGCCTCAAAACCGCTTGAAATTTGCCTTTTTTAGCTTTATTTTTGGTCTTACTAACCAGTGAACTCAGGGGTATACATACATCAAAAGGCCTGAAATTCCTTATAAAATTAACCGAAAAACTTATATATTCTAACAAATATTGTTAGATTATGCCAAGAGAACTGACCAAAACTGAAATCAAGGAACTCGAACTTTCTGCTCACAAATTAGAATCTGAGGGAATTGATTTGTGAGGTAAGGAACTATGGGCTATATACTTAAATTTGGGTTTTATAATCCACCTATTTCTCAGGATGTAGGTGAAGCTGAAAGAAATGCAGCTAATTTAAATTATGCTACTCTGGGATACTTTTCTGATAAAACTTTATATCATTGGATCGCACGCATAGATGTTGAATGGGATACATCAGGCGACGGCCAGCCAGAAGATATAACTTTTCGCTGGTATAATGTTGATACAGGTGAATTACTTAAATCAGATTATAAAGGGCCAATCAGCGGCAAGCTTTACGCCAAAGCCAGCTCATCAATATCCCAGCACAAAACAGGAATGATTGACAGGGCAGGGAATTATCGCGTCAGAGTTGGAGTGCCCGGTTATGGTGTTCCAGACACCTTTTTCACTATCAAAGAGGCAGAAATTGTTATACCACTGCCGGTCCCGTCTTTCTCAATACCTAAATTAAATATCACTCAGACAGGCACGATTCTGCCTTTTTCTGTTGAGTATGATTTCAGAATTGACAACAATACTTTAGGAACAGGAACAACAACTGTAGATACAAAGCTCAGCGTTCTTGACTCCGCAGGCTCAATAATTGTCGCGCATCACTGGCCCGGGCAGGCAATAGCAAACCAAAGCTATTTCGTGCAGGTTTTCACTAAAGAGTATGCAGTCCTGCCGGCAGGAAAATACAGCGCAAGGCTTGAAGTCCGCAAGCAATACACAACTGAGAATTATGCAGAGAAAACTGTTGATAATGCTTTCTCAGTAACAGAAGCTGTGCCGCCAGTAGTGCCTGAGGAAAAGCTGACCGGATTCTGGGAAGATATTAAGGACACCTTAACATCCGTAACAAAAATATTTGATGTTCCGCTTCTCAACACAATCACTCTCGCTATCGAGAAAGTTTACAGCGAGATAACGCAAAATCCAATAACTGAGAAAGTCGCAACTGGATTTCTGACGTGGCTGCCCGGAGTTACAGCTTACTATAAATTAATGTATGGCAAAAATCTAAAGGGCGAGCCTGAGGCATTTGGGACAACTGACGATTATCTCGACCTCGCTTCTGTTCTTATATGGGCTATTTCATTGGGATACGCAGCAAATATAATTCCTAAAATCAGCGGAAAATTAGGCTCTGCAAAAGTTATGACATTAGCTGATAAGATGGTCGTCAAAAAAGCCACTCCAGCGCAGGTTGAAATGCTGCTAAAAACAGATAATTACGGCCACGTTCTTGAAGCAATGAGAGCAGACCCGGCAGCATACGCAAAAATGGTTGCGTATTGGAGCCCTGAAACACAGGCAATGGTTATGGCCGGCCTCGCAAAACAGCACCCGCAGACAGCTTACATTCTTTTGAGCAGGGCATTAGTCAAAGCAGCAGAGCTCAAAGGGATTGCTGGATTTTGGGCATTGGTAACACATTGGGCCAAGACTGCTGTTGTAGTTATGAGCGCAACCACACTTGTTGAATTCCTGTATGAAGAAACATTGCAGGCAAGAGGAATGGGTATTTGGGTAGCAATATCAAACAAGCAGTGGGATATTGCTTATGACGCATTAGTAGAAGCAAGAGCATTCTTAGAGCACGTAACATTTGTTTACAAGATTGTCGGGCTTCTGTCGCCTTATACTTACGATGTTTTCAACCGCTATGCAGAGGCAACCGCAGCCCAGTATGATATTTATGAGCAGGTTATCCTCAGAAAAGTCGGCGTAATTCCTGACCCTTCAATTGACGGCAAGGTATTTGACAAAGGCGCTTTCAAGAGTTTTCTTTTGACTCACACTGTTCCTGAAATAAGCGACTTGATAGTTGAGGCCTTGATTGAGGTAGGCGAAGAGCCAACAGAAGAAGAAAAATGGGAATTAATCTACGCCGAACAGGAAGCAAGGCGTGAAGAGGCGCGAATAGAAGCTGAGGCTTACTGGGCGCGAATCAACGCCGAGATTGAAGCTGCAAAATTAGCAGCAAGAGAAGAGGAAAAAGCTTACTGGGATGAAATTTATCTCAAAACAGAAGCAGACCGCGAGAAAAGGCGGCTTGAAGAAGAGGCTTACTGGAAGCTTGTCAATGAGCAGACAATAGACGCGCAGAAAAAGAAGCTTGAAGAGGCTGAGGCTTACTGGGCAAAGCTCAGGGCTGAGGAAGCAGCAAGAAACGAGCAGAAGCGCGCTGATGAAGAGGCTTACTGGCAAAAAGTTCGGGAAGAAGCTATAGCAGCAGAGCAGAGGCGCAAAAAAGAGGAAGAAGTTTATTGGGAAAGTGTCAGGGAAGCTGACATAGAAAGAAAAGCCAGAGAGCGTGAAGAGGAAGAGGCTTACTGGGCTCAAATAAGAGCTGAGCAGGAAGCTCGTGAAGCAGAAAAGATAACTTATTATCCAACTTACATTCCTGATTACACAACATATGTTCCCTCAAATCTATTAGATCCGTTAACAATGGCATACAGCGGTGTTCCATTTGTTTCAGCAGTTCCTTACATTCCGGCAGCCAAAGAGCCGACAGCAAAGAGAAGCTTAGTGCTTAACATTGAAACTAACGGGTTTGACCCGCTGGAAAACAGGATACTTTCCATTGGATTGCAGGATTCTTTAAGCCCTGATGAAGCTCCTACTGTTTTGCTTGCAGTAAGAGAAACAGATATGCTTAATTCACTATTCAATATTATAAAGGATGGAAAATATACTGAGCTTATTGGCTACGGCCTGAGCTTTGATTATCGCTTTATTCTTATAAAAGCTATGAAATACAGCATTGACTGCAAGGAATTCTTTGACTGCGATCTTTATGATTTAGAGCAGGCAGTCGCGCAGGGAAAGTTCGCATTTGTGTATTTCCCGCAGAAAGCCCTCAAATTAAGCGATACAGCGGACTTTTTCTGGGGCTACCCAAAGGCCTTTACTGATTTAGAAATGATGAAGTATTACGCCTCAGGTGATTATGACAAGGTTGTGGAGTTCACATCATCTCAAATCACAAGAATATTGCTGTTATATTACTTATTTAGAAAAGTATCAGAAAGCCCGATCACCTCTTTTTCCTCAGGGATTGAAAGCGGGAATGCTCTTTCTAAAGGTTTACCCCCTGCCGAAAGTAAATCTTTGCTGACAATCCCTGAGGTTTCAAGCTCAAATGTATTAAGCTGGAAATGCAATCAATGTATGGCAGAATGGAGCGACTTGCAGCTTGGCGGCTCAACAATGTGCCCTATTTGCGGAAATGTATTGAGGCAAATATAATGGCAAGCAAGACTTTTATAAAAATAACAAATAAGGACATTTACGACAAAATCATAGGAATTGACCACAAGCTTGACAATGTCAGCAAGCTTACAAGCTGGCACTCAAAAGCCATCGGGATTATTTTTGCTATTCTCTTAGTCTTGATAACTGCGATTGCCGCTGGACGCTGATAAAATGCTTCAAATAAACTATAAAAAATGTATTAAAGTCTGGGCTTACACCATATTGATTTCTTTCTTTATTGTTTATGATTATGTTTTCTTAATTGCTTACTTCAATTCGTGCAAATGCACTAATATTTATATTGATAAGTTCGGCGAGGCTAACTTAGAATTAATTCTGCTGATAACAGGCACCATTGCAATACTTCTGACTTTTTACTGGTGGTGGCAGGAAAAAAGGCGCAGATAGTTATTTTATTCTCATAATCCAAACAACGTCATAGTAAGGCGGCTTGTTTTCTTGAGTTGCACTTAGTTTACTATCTGTATTTCCGTGACTATGTGCTCCGTCGCCGCCTGTTGAAGTTACACCAAGTGTATCGCCTGTCTTTACTGATTCCAAGGTTGCTCCTAATGAACCTGATGAACCTAAGCGCAAATTAGCATTAAAATATATATTATGTGTATGTGCTGGCATTTCTCCTGTTATTAATGTGTGGCTTCCGCCTGCGTGAGTGTGTGCTAAATTATTAGTAGACGCTCCTCCAGTTCCGCCGCTTGTTGCAGCGCCCCTCATAAATCTATTATCGCCATTCAAATCAGGAATAGTCTGACCGTCATAGACGCTGTCGCCATCATCTAAAACCTGACCGTTACACTCTACAAACTGAGCTGGCAAGCCGGGCGTATTTGTATAAGTTTTGAGCCAAGGCAGCACTGCGCCAACCGGGACAATTCCTGTTGCAGAAATTAATTTGCTGTCAGTTCCGTCGTGGTCGTGTCCTGTTGTTGTATCAAAAGCAACACTTGCCTCTGCTAATGTGCCGGAGTGATCATTAGCACCGTCCAAATCGTGCTTTCTCTTGTGATACATTTGTATTCCCATCTTCATTTATCCCACAAATCACCAGATAACAAGCACCCTGAAAGGCACGGTTGCGCCTGCTGATTTATAATATAAAGTCTTGTGAACAATATCGCAGGCAAGAGTTTCGCCTGCCTTTACTGTAAATGATTTAGTTGCGGTTGTCACGCCGAAGCCAAATAAGATATCGCTTGCGCCGTCATTTATTATCAAGATATGATAAATAGGCTGGTCGAAAGCTGTATTGCTTTCTGTGTTCGGTGTCCCGTGTGTTGTAAGGCTGTAACCTTTCCAATTCCCTGTTTCGCCGGATGGCCCGGATGAACTTACTCCTACCATTTTATCCCTCTGCGATAAGCATTTGATAGCTTGCTGACACGCCAGCTATTTCAGTCCCTGCTTTTATTTGTATAGAATCAACTCTTAGCTCTGCGTTTAAGCTTGTGTGTGGCGCAATATTAAACCAAGAAGTGCCGGTGTCAAAGCTTACCTTTAAGTTTATCCAGCTTTGATTGTCAATAAATATGCTTGATGAAGTAGCTGCGAAATTTATTGTGTCTGCGGTGTCATCAACCACGCCTGAAAAATGCTCGAATGTGCTCGGCTGAAGTATAACAGCGTTTATTGAAGCGTTCTGTATATCAACGTCAAGAGTTCCAGCAGTGATAGCCATATCCGCATTTGTTATATTCACGTCCAAGTCGCCGACGTGAGTGAT
Source organism: Candidatus Woesearchaeota archaeon (assembly GCA_964526265.1). Taxonomy (GTDB): domain Archaea; phylum Nanobdellota; class Nanobdellia; order Pacearchaeales; family GW2011-AR1; genus CAZGIL01. Next base: position 6,572 of record CAZGIL010000020.1, on the reverse strand, counting down.
TGGTATTGAAGCGTTTGTTATAGCACAATTTAAATCTCCTGTTGTTGATGAAATATTAACATTCTGGGTTGATGGAAATGTAACTTCTCCTGAAATAGTTAAGTCTGCATTTGTTATATTTACATCCAAGTCACCTGTGTGTGTAATAGGAATTGAGGCGTTTGTTACATTAACAGCTAAATCACCAACGTGAGTGATTGGTATTGAAGCGTTTGTTATAGCACAATTTAAATCTCCTGTTG
>CAZGIL010000020.1:0-6230 GCA_964526265.1 Candidatus Woesearchaeota archaeon | reverse complement strand
ACGTGAGTGATTGGTATTGAAGCGTTTGTTATAGCACAATTTAAATCTCCTGTTGTTGATGAAATATTAACATTCTGGGTTGATGGAAATGTAACTTCTCCTGAAATAGTTAAGTCTGCATTTGTTATATTTACATCCAAGTCACCTGTGTGTGTAATAGGAATTGAGGCGTTTGTAACACTTACATTTATATCGCCGGGATTTGTAATAATAACATCAGGAACGCCTACAATAGAAACTGCGCCGTCAATAGTTGCGGTCAGGTCGCCGCCGACTGTGATTTCTGCGTTTGTAATGTTTGCGCTTACAGAGCTCGTCCAATCCTCTTCGCCAGATGCCATTTTTTTATTTCACCTGCAATGCTTTATTTATAGCTTTTATTGCATAGTCTATTGATAATAATGCGCTGCTTAACAGACTCATTATCACCGGTGTTTTAAGAAAAGTATTTGATTCATCATTGCATATTTCCTCAATGTCAGCCCTGATTTTCTTTAGCTTGCTTTTAGCAGCTGATTCTATTTCAGGAACCGGCTGAGCTGCCGGAATATGAATTTGCGTGTGCGGCTCCTCAACATCAGTTATTTCCTCTTGAGGAACTTCCTCTTTCTTGCCGAACCCTAATGCTTTGAATATTTTTGTTAAACTTATCATATTTATCAACTCCTTACAAATAGTGATTTTAATGCCGCAATTATTCCCTCGTAAGCGCCAACCGGCTGAACCCAAGCTTTGGGAATTATTAAGAACTGCACGTCTATCGTATGGTCGTGAGTTTCGTCCTCGTTCCAGCTCTTAATTGTAATTAATTCAGGTGCTCCCTTGATTTCATACATTACAGGATATTCAAACACGTAATTATCGCCGCGAATGTAGGCATTTTCATCGACAGGCAGGAACGGATGCCCCTCGTGGTAAATCCTTGCCTTAACGAGCCCTTTGCAGCCAGCCGGAAAAGTCAGCCAAATGCGGTAAATAACGCCGCGATTAACCAAAAATTGTGTGTTAGTGGCTTCTGCTTCTGTCTTATCTTTTACCAGTGTAATGTGTTTTGAGTGCAGCATAGCTTAACTAAAAGCGATTGCATATTTAACTTTTGCGGTTTATTCTTTGGTGTTATTCTTGAAAAACTTTAAGGCTGCATTCAGCAAGACGCTTAACAGCGGAACTGCTATGTAAGCCGATGCCCCAAATTCAACGCTTGGCAGAACATTCAACAGATAGGCTACAAAAGCCCCGCCTGCTGCAATTCCTGCACCCTTGAGTATCTTAAGGGCGTCTTCCTTGTTTAACACATATGTTTTGCTTCCTGTCATTGTATCGAACCTCCTGTGATTGTTTCCCATAAACAGCCTGCTCCTATAATAATGTATTGTTTTAGGCCGGTGAATGTAAAAATATCTGATAAAGTTAAGTGCCCTGAGCCGGTCATTGTTACATTGCCCGGAACGTTTTGCGGTGTCGTCCAGTCGCAGTTGTCAGAGCAGTCAACAGCCCAGTTTCCTGAAGCTGGTGCGGTGCAGGTGTCAACAGGGCCGAAAGGATAACTTAAACCAGTTCCATTATTATATAATTCAGTTACTTCTGTTGAGTTCAACACTTTGCTCCAAATTCCAAACTCATCTATTTTTGCGTCTATAAAATTTCCTGCTCCTGGGTAAGAAGAGCCTATTTTTACAGCTCCACCAATATTTCTCGGAGTATAACTCTGCTCACTGCCTGATTGAACATTATCCACATAAAGATTAGCTTTTGATGTTGCGCCGTTTAAAGTAAGAACTAAATAATGCCAGCCTGCTGTTGAGATTGTTGCTCCAAACTTACGCCAAGCTGTGCCGTCATATAAAGCCATACTATTTTCTTCATTTAATACAAACTGCATACGCCCAGTCTGAACATCAAATATAGCTTTCCCTGCGACTGTTGAGTCTGCATAAATCCAAAGAGCAAATGTTTGGGTAGTTCCGCCTGTGATTCCTGTAATACTTATATAGGCATTTCCATCAAAATCATAAGCTCTCCCTATTTTTCCAACCTGATTAATAGTTGCTCCATAATTTGTTCCATTATTGCCCGCATATATGTCTACAACTGCCCCTGCTGAAGTTTCATCAAGTTTCCAGTAAGCAATTAAATTGTCTGTCAATGCACCATAAGCAGAATTGCTTAACAATACAAATACTAACAGAAAAATCATAAGCTTCATCTCAGTTCACCTTTATTATCAGGCTCGTGCCGTTGAAGCGGATATGAGCGTCGCAGTCGTTGCCGAAGCAGTGGTAGTAATTGTCGTTCTGAGAAAGATTATGCGAGCCGACAGCTACGTTGCCGGTATTCACCAGCTGGCTCAAGTCAAAGCTTGCATTAATGTAAGTCGTGTCCTTGTCAGCAATACACTGGACACCAGTTATTGTTGTATTCATAACAACATTACCTGCTGTGCAGGTTCCAATCCGTGCAACTGTCGAGCTGTTCGAAGTCCACTTAGGATCTGATTCAACTGTAACATAAGGATCCACGCTTTTGTTTAATAAGTCTGAATAATCCCAAGCGCTGAATATTGGATCAGATTCAGCTGTCAAATAACCGCTTTTTTCTGCAAGCCAGACAGGATCAGTTTCATTTACATTATACAATCCGGAGCCATCGCCGAAAAAATAGCTTGCTGTAACGTTCCCGGTGATATTGATTGAATTGGGCGCGCTGGTGCACCTGCCGTCTGGAAAAACATAAATAACCCCTAATGTCGGGTGGCTCCTGAGAACAATTCCCAAGTGCTGGACGCATACAGCGGTTGCCGGCCGAGCCGATGCCAATGTTCCCGGCGTGTCATTAAGCCATAAATGGTCGCCGTCTAAAAACATCGAGGTATCCATTTCCTCGATTGCCCCGATAACAACGCACTGGCCTTGCTGGCCAATAGGTGTGCTTTGAAGCATTAAGCAGGTTGCGTGCCCTTCTAAATATGAATTGTCGGCAAAGTTAACATCATACCTATTAATAGCAGCATTATAAGCGGAGTATTTCATTGCCATTCCCTTGTAGGCAGTTGCCCCCGCAGCATTCTTTACCAAAACAATAGAAGTTACAGTTATATTTCCCCTGATTAAATCTACTAAAGTAGCTACTTCCTGCCCGCTCTTTGTGATGTTTGTGGCATTTAACAACGGTGTTATAACAGTCTCAATGAATACAGCTGTTTCGTTCAGGAACGCAATATTAGTCGTGTCAAACGTCGCTGTTACGTCTGTAAGGCCTGAGCCGTTACCATAAAAATTAGTTGCGTTGACATAATCTCTCACTTGCAGTGAGCCGTTAATCTGTGTTGAAGCGTTGATAAACAGAACTCCCTCGGTTGTCTGGTAAATATAAACAGAGCCAATCATCAGTGCAGTAAGAACAGCAATTACGCCGTAAATATAATTCCAGCGCTTGTCAGGAGCGCCGAGATTCTTTACAGCATCCTGAAGCGGCTTCAAGTCCTCAGTGATTGCTGATAAATCTATTCGAGTAGTTGCAGATGTCCTTACCATTTAGCTCACCTTAATTATTATTGTGCTGCTGGAACAGTAGGCACAGCTGCGGTGTGGGGATACAAGTCTATCAGCTTAAACCAAGTTACATCATCGCCTGCGGTTGCGGCTTTGCCCCAGATTTCAATAAAGCTTGTTGCTCCGAAATCGATAGGCATCGTAAACGTCATTGTTTCGTCCTTGCCGAGCTCGTAGCCGGTTGTTGAAGAAACAAGCCTGTCGCTGCCAACGTAAATTATTCCGGTGTTGCCCTCTTTCGACTTTATTGTAATGCTCTCGCCGCCTCGAAGTGTCGCAAGAAGATAGGCTATTGTATTCAAAGTTAAGTCTTTCTGGCCGTGCTCCCAATATTTTCTAATGTTGGTTACCATAATAAGAACATAAAAAAAGAAATATATAAACCTTTCGGTCTATATTTAGTAATGCCTTGCTTGCTGTATGATTATGTTGGCTGTTCCGCCGCAGTCTGCTGTTGACAAAATATCAAGCTGTATGCTTTGAGTTCCTGCTGGATCTAACCAAGAGGCAGGATCCATTTTGTCGCACATCAGCAAATTCATTCCGCCAAAGGCAGCATAACCGTTTTCGTGGCAGGCGAAACTCTCGCTTGCGTCATTCGAAATCTGTATTCTTGGCCCTGCTGGCTGTCCGCATATCATAACTGCCTGTGTTGCGCTTCTGCCTACTGTAACACCGTAGTTCTCATAAGTCGATGCTTGGTAGTAGGAAACTGCGCTTCCTGTTCCGAGCCCTGCAAAATCTTCCTCGACCATATCCATAGGCACTTGTGCCTTAAGGAAATCGCTTGCGGAAATGCTGTTAAGCAATACGCGCCTGTCTGTGTCGATTGTAAATTTCAGAGTGTCGAACTGAGTATTCCACGAATAAACTGTTTCATAGCTTTGCAATATCACAAACCTAAAAGGGTAGTCTTGAGGCAAATCAATGTATTTGTGCCCGCTTGCTGCTAAAGTGTAGCTGTAAAGCTCCTTTGTCATTAAGAAAGCTCTTGGAGTTGGCGGGCTGTCCTCAAACAGATATGCAAAAACTGCAAGCGTGCAAGTTCCTGCTGTTGATCCGCCAGAAGCTACTGCATTAGTGATCTTAAGCTGCGGGTTCTTGAAATTCTTTGGATTTAATGAAAATTCCCTATCCCATAGCTGCTTGCCGAAGTTAATCTGTGCTGTTGCGCATACTTGTATCCCGCTTTCATACTCACAGCAATAGAATGGCAATTCGCCGTTCTCAATGAAATTAACTGCTCCTGCCTGGACTCCTGAAAGCGAGTATAAGACATCTGAGCCGTCAACAATTTCCATCTTGGAAATCATTTTTGCTGGGTGTGCAATCGGTGTCGAAGTTGTGTTTGTTCCTTTCATTCTTACAACAATGCGAGAGATAGGAGTAACCAAATTTAAGTCTATTGTCTTAGTTGTGTTGGCTGTCTGGCTCTCGTTTGCCAATAATTGGACTAATCTGTATTTCATCTTTATTCCTCTGGATCCCAGCTAAATGTGCCGGTTCCCTCATTGCCCTTGTCGGGCTGTTCTTTTTTCTTAGCCATTGTGATTACCTCTCAATTATTTTCCTTTGATTGCGTGTAATGCTGCAACAAGTGGCTTTACTCTGCCGTCAACATTTGCCATTGGATCTGCGCTTCTTGGTGCTATTGATGTAGCCTCAATAGTGCTCAAAACCTTTGATATTCCTGCATTGAACTTGCCTTTTGCGGCTGTCATTCCGGGCCCGATTCTCTGAGCGCCTTTGCTCAATGCTGCTTGCTGCCATTCAGAATCAGATGTTTTTGATATTCCAGTAGCTCTCGAATGATTTGCGACTGCTTCCTGAACTTTCTGCCCATATAAAGCCTCGCCTGCGATTGCTGCTGCCTGCCAATTTGTTGTGCCCTGCACTCCTTTTGTGTAGGCTGCTGGCGCTCTGCCAATTCCTGAGTCCCAATTTGCTTGAGTTGCACTCAAACCTTTTGTTTTTACCATTTGAAATACCTCACTAATTTAGTTATTCATATACAAATGTGCTTAACTATATATAGTTTTCGTAATGTGCTGTTTTATTGACACTAATCGAAAAGCTTTAATATAAGAACCCCCTACCCGGCGGTTAGATGTCGCATAAACCAAAATGCAAGATGTGCGGGCGCTCCGTAATATCAACTTCTAACAAGGGCTTGTGTCCAGCCTGCCAAGTTCGCAAATGCAAAATATCAGTAAGGCAGTTGCACAACAAGAAAGGCAAATATTATAAACTATGGAAACTAAACCTGTTAAATGCAATCAAAAATCAACCAATGTAATTTTTATGCAAGATGAAAGAAACTGATCTATTAAATGCGTGGCTTTGGGAAAAGCACCGCACAGATATTCAATGGCGCCGGATTCGTCTTGGCGTTCTGCCGACTAAAGAATTAGCCAGAATGTATATGTGCATTCTGCGCTGGGCTGACGCTATTGTTCTGCACGACGGAATAGTTTATATTGTCGAAGCTAAACTTCGGCCGGCTCCCGGAGCTATCGGCCAGCTGGAATTATACAAGAAATTATTCAAGCAGACTCCAGAATTTGAAGCATACAAAGAATGGCCTATTAAATTATTGCTTCTCTGCGCTGAGCCGGATATTAATATGGTCGAGTTCTGCTCTGAGAAAGACATTATCTACGAGGTCTTTACAGAGGAGCA
>CAZGIL010000019.1:0-12921 GCA_964526265.1 Candidatus Woesearchaeota archaeon | reverse complement strand
TTCCCCTGCAAAAAAACGATGTTTTTTGGGTTTATAAGTTTAAGCGACTACTCGCGGATTTAAACAAAACGGGTAATATTTATGCGGGTGACAGGATTCGGACCTGCGAAGGCACTAAGCCACAGCCTCTTAAGGGCTGCCCATTTGACCACTCTGGCACACCCGCATATTGGATTGTAAAATATGCTGACTTATAAAAGTTATGAAAAAGCCTCGGGAGGGAATTGCACCCACGACCTATTGATTACGAATCAATCGCTCTGACTGACTGAGCTACCGAGGCATCTAAATATTAACGAGAACTACCCTTTTTATTTCTTTTTCAAGAAGTCACAAGCCGACTTTGCAGCAATCGCTCCATGAGCAGAAGCAACAACAACCTGTTTAAGTTTTGATTTTATTGCATCGCCCGCAGCGAAGATGCCGGGAACATTTGTCTCCATATCCGGATTAACGTCAATATAACCTTCTCCATCTGTTTTGATATTGAGCCTCTTTGTTATTGCGGTTACAGGAATTGCTCCGATTTCAACAAAAACTCCATCAACCTTAATTTTTTTCTTTTTACCTTTTGTTTCAATCTCCATTTCCTCAACTTTAGAACTCCCTTCTATCTCTGTTGGAATGGAATTATACATAATTTCAATCTTCGAATCCTTTTTTATAGAATTAATTTCTATTTTATCCGCTCTTAACTCTTCCTTCCGATATATAATATAAACTTTTTTAGCAATTGCTGATAAAACTTTTGCCGCCCTTGTAGCAGAATTACTTCCACCAATTACAGCAACGATTTTCTTCTTGAAGAAATTTGCATCGCAAGTCGCACAATAACTCACTCCCTTTCCAATAAACTCTTTTTCTCCCGGAATAGCAAGTTGTCTTTTTTCTGTTCCAAGAGCAACAATAACAGTTTTAGAATGAACAACCTTCTCATTCCTCAATTCAATAATAAACCCTGTTTTGTCTTTATGGATGTCCGCAACTTCAGAACTTAGAAACTCTGTTCCGAAATCCTCTGCTTGTTTGTAGAATTTTTGCATTAGTTCAAAGCCACTTCCTATAAATCCGGGGTAGTTTTCAATCTTATGGGCGAGGTTTGCCATCCCTCCGATATCCTTGCTTATTAGTGCGGTGTGTAATCCATACCTTGAAGAGTAAATAGCAGCAGTTAGTCCGGAAGGTCCGCCCCCAAGAATACAAACATCGTAATGTTCTATTTCTTCATCTTTATGGTGCTTTTCAAAAATATGGAACTCTTTTTTAGCCATAAGAAGATTAATTTTACAGAATTTATAAGTCTTTGTAACGATTATTTAAGGGGCAGTCCAAGACAGGCCGCAACCCTATTTGTCCTTTCCTGTGCTCTGCTTGGTAAACCCGAGCTTAGTATGGTTAATATCTTGGAGGGGGTTCCCCTCCCTTTATATTTGGGTTTTAATTCACCAAAAGTAAGAACGGATTCGTTAAACAAACCCTGTTGCAACTCATAAAGTGGACCGAAACCATCAAGTCCAAAGGGTGTTTGACTCTTTAAGAAAACCATTTCTGGTTTTGCCCTTTCGTATGCCAAGACAAGCTCGTGCTCTGGAACAAAAATTCCCCCCTTTTCCTCAAACCCATCTCCCGTCCCGGACTCCCAAAATTGTATATAACCATAAACTTCCCCCCGCTTTTCTAATTTCATCCATCCCTTTATAATTTTTAATATGGTTTTTAAGCATTTATGTTCTGCATAATCTTTATTAACTTATTTTATCTCATTACCCTATGAAAGAGTTAATTGCCAAACTTCTGAAAGAAGCAATAGAAGAGGTAGGAAAAGATACCAACTTTAAGATAGAAGAAAAAGAAATAGAGAATAATCTTACTTTTCCACCAAATACTTCAATGGGAGATTACGCATTTCCGTGTTTCTTTCTTGAATCACGCATAAAAATCTCTCCCTCCGATTTAGCTAATTATATTAGAGAGAAATTTATTAATTTACCAAAAGGAATCTCTCGTGTTCAGACCGCTGGTCCCTATATTAACTTCTTTTTGGATAGAAAAGAGATGACTAAAAATGTAATAAAAAGAGTCCTTCTTTTAGGAGATAATTACGGAAAGATACCTCAGAAAGAAAAAATAAATACCATGGTAGAGTTTCCCGGTCCAAATACAAATAAACCCCTTCATATAGGCCATCTAAGAAATATGTCGCTTGGAGAAAGTGTTTCCCGTATTTCACAATTTAATGGAGAAAAAGTAATACGTGCAAATTTAAACAATGATAAAGGAATTCATATTTGCAAGTCAATGGCGGCTTACAAGTTTTACGGGAAAAATAAAAATCCCCCCAAGAAAATAAAGTCGGATCATTTTGTCGGGCAGTTTTATGCCATGTTCTCCCAACGAGAAAAGAAAAACCAGAAGCTTGAATTAGAGTCTCACCATCTCCTTCAGAAATGGGAAGAGGGGGATAAGGAAACTATCGAGCTCTGGAAAAAAATGAATAACTGGGCTCTTGCGGGTCTGCAGGAAACTTACAAGAGATTTGGAATTTCTTTAGATAAGGAATATTATGAAAGTCAGATTTATGAAAAAGGTAAAAAGATTATCCTTGAGGGATTGGAAAAAGGTTTATTTAAGAAAGACAAAGAGGGAAATATAATTATTGACTTGTCCACAGAGGGACTTGATGAAAAAGTTCTCTTGAGAAGCGACGGAACATCCGTTTATATTACACAGGATATTTATTTAGCAAAATTAAAGTTTGATGAGTTTAAGCTAAACAAATCTATTTATGTAGTCGGAAATGAACAAGACTACCACTTTAAAGTCTTGTTTAATATTTTAGAAAAACTTGGTTTCAAAAACGAGGGATTGAAGCATCTTTCCTATGGGATGGTTTTTCTTCCAAGCGGAAAGATAAAATCTCGAGAATCAACAAAAGGAGTTTCTGCAGACGAAATAATAGATAAAGTTCAGGAGCTTGTTAAGAAAGAATTAAAGTCTAGGTATAAACTTTCAAAGAAAGAATTGGAAGAAAGAAGTTTAAAAATTTCTCTTGGAGCAATTAAATATATGCTTTTGAAGGTTGATGCAAAAAAGAATATGATTTTTAATCCCAAGGAGGCAATAAGTTTTGAAGGAGATACTGGGCCCTATTTACAATACACTTATGCGAGAGCTTCAAGTATTTTAAAGAAAGCAAAAAATAAGAAAAAATCTTTTAATGTTAAGGAGTTGCATGAAAAAGAAATAAATTTAATAAAAAAGATTTCTTCTTTTGAAGAAGTTGTTAAAAATTCCTACAAAAATTTAAACCCGTCCCTGATTGCAAACTATTCTTATCAACTTGCACAAATTTTTAATGAATTTTATCACACATGTCCTGTCGTGGGTTCTAAGAACGAAGGCTTTAGACTTTCTTTAGTTGAAGCAACAAAACAAACTTTGAAAAATGCTTTGAACTTGCTTGGAATCGAAGTTTTGGAAAAGATGTAAAAACAAAACTTATTTAAATGACTTTTATCTAATACTTCTATATAAAAAGGAGGTTTTTACGATGGCTAAGCAAGGAGGAGCGGTGTTGCACGTTGTTGCCTGGTTGACAGGTATAATTGTTTCTCTAGCTGTAGGTTTCGCTCTTATCGGTGAAACAATTGCAGTTCCATACATTGGAATTGTTAATCTTATAGCTGGATGGATTGTAGTTGTTACAACACTATTAAGCATTATACTAGCAATAGTTAAAGCATAAAAACGCTTTTTTAATTTATTTTTTTTACTTATATTTTTAAACTAATTCTTTTTTTTATATCAATGGCAATCATATTCCCTGATTTGGAGAATAATATCTTTCTTTCCCCTATGGAAGAGATAAATGATATTGCATTTAGGCTTCTCTGCAAAAAGGCGGGGTGTGGATTGACATACACAGGGATGATTAACCCCCTCACCAAACAAAAAATTATTCTGGATGACAAACCCGCTCTTCAATTATTTTGTACAAAAGCGAAAGGGATAAAAGAGTTTATGCAAAAATATGATAAAAAAGTTTCTCTATGGGATTTTAATTTAGGATGCCCTGCTAAAACAGCAAGAAGGCACGGCTTTGGGAGCTTTCTTCAAGAGGATTTGAAATCCATAGAAAACATTCTAAAGGTTATGAGAAAATCAACAAAGAAACCCCTAACAATAAAATTAAGAAAATCTCCAGACGCTTTAAAAATAATCAAGATAGCAGAAAAATATTGCGATGCAATATGTATCCATCCAAGAACGCAGAAGCAAGGATATTCTGGTATTCCGGATATTGCATTTGCAGAAGAAATAAAAAGAAAGACAAAACTTCCAGTAATTTATTCGGGAGATGTTAAAGAAACAAATATAAAAGAGCTTCTCAAAAAATTTGATGCGGTTATGATTGGAAGAAGCGCAATCGGAAATCCTAATCTCTTTTCAACACTACAAAATAAAAAACCCAAAATAAATTTCTCAGATTATCTTAAACTAGCAGAAAAATACAAATTACCTTTCCGACAGATAAAAACACAAGCAATGAACTTTACAAAAGGAAAAGAAAAAGCGAAAGAACTACGCCTTAAAATATTCGAAACTAGAAAAATTGAAGAAATTAAAAAAATAAAGATATAACTTTATCTACAATTTTTACACCCAAAGACTTTTGTCATCGGACGTATTGCTAAGACTATTCCAATAGCTAAATACCATCCCCAATGAACTCTCAATATTTGAACCAGTAATGCTGGCCATACCGTTATTAGAAACAGTACAAATGCAGCAACCGAAAGCTTTGTCAGTTGGACATCATGTACATCCATTCTTTTAACTTTTGGATCAAACTCCTGATGTAACTGCTTATGCAAACTCACACTCTTTTTTCTTTTTACCATATTTTACCTCCTTTTTCAAATTCTTTGAATTTGGAACCGCAACAGCGCGAGGACCACGGAGGTGTTTTTCACCTCCTTTGAATATGATTATCTAACCGACTTCATATCTTTCCAAGCCAATTCAAATAATTGCTCTAAAGCTTTTGCGAAGAATTCTGTATTAACCCAAACCCCAATATCATAATTAGGGTGAAACTTCTCATCATCAAGAAGCATAAACATAACCTGGTTGGAATCGATTATAACAAATCTCGCATTCATGCCCTCAATATTCCTTACATCTGCAACCCTTGCCAGTTCTTTTGCTACCTTAATATTATTCTTATCAATTGGTGCAGCAATTCTAATCTTAACCCCTCTCTTCTTGGCTTTTTCCAGACTGATAATAAGAGCTTCGAGCTTTCTGTTAAGTCCTTCATGTGTTGTTACGATTGTTATTGTCTTTTCTGCATCCCTAACAATCATATCCAAATGATTATACAAATTCTGTCTTCCTCTCATACTTCCAGATAAATCTGTTGGTTCAACAAACTTAATTCCTTGGGTAAATAGACTATCTAATTCTTCTAAAACTTCATCTCCCTTCAAAGTCTCAAGTCTTTTTGTTTTAAGTTTAACGTTAACAACAAGATTTTTTTTAACCCTCTCAACAACTTCTTCTGGTTTAAGTGCAATGAACTTTATTGGCTTACCCAACTTCATAATAATAAATCCCTTCTTTTCAAGACTCTCTAAAATGTCATAAGTTCTTGAACGAGGAACATCAGAAATGTTACTTAGCTCTCCGGCGGTAGAAGTTCCACGCGAAAGTAACGCAGTCCAAACCTTTACTTCGTATAAATTTAAATCAAATATCTTCCTTAGCCTTCCTAAAAATTCATCCTTTACTATCATTGTGTTTATTTTTATAACCTCTTACCCCTTTTAAATATTGTTATGATTCAAGAGTGAATATTGGGAAATACCCTCAAATATTATCTCATTACTATCCCAATCTTTCCTCTTTTATCTTTGATTTTAAAGTCTATATTGTTTTTAAATCTTTCCTTGCCAGTTGTAACATTTTCGGGTACTATCTCGACGGAGGTTGAGTTTGTTCTCTCCCTCAAAAATTCTTTTTGACCTTCCAACATTTCGGAAAGTTCTTTATCTACAGAGAGATATGTCTTTACTTTGTCCTTTTTCTCAAGACCAAGTTCCTTTCTGAAGGCCTGAACGTTTCTTGCAATGTTTCGGGCGTATCCTTCTGCTTCAAGTTCCCGGGTTAGAGTAGTATCAAATTTAACTTTCAAATCTTTTCCCTTTTTTATTTCAATCTTTTTAACATTGAGTTGTTGAGAAATTAACTGAACTAAATTTTTTGAAATTGTTTTTTCAAAACTAACCGTTGCTTTTGCCAGCGGCCACTTTAAACCAATTTGTGCTTTATCTCTTTCTGCTAAACCCGCTTCAATTATCTTAAGAGCATCTTCCATTTCAGATTCAAGTTTCTTATCAACCTTTTTAATATCAAACTTTGGCCAGTTTGTTAAATGAATCGATTCTTCTTCCTTCGGAACAATTTTGTTATCGCGAAGTTCCTGCCATATTTTTTCTGCAGTAAAGGGAATTATCGGAGCCAACATTTTTAACAAATTAAAATAAATTTCAGAAATAAGATGATTAACTACATTTTCATCGTTTGAAAGTCTTTCTCTCACAAATTGTATATATCCCCTACTTAAATCATTTAACCAAAAATTTTGAAGCATCCTAGTTGCTTGGTATACTTTTAGGTTTTCAAGTTCAGTTGTAACCTTTTTAACAAGAGAGTTAAATTTAGACAAAATCCATCTATCTTCAATGTTTTTAGCCGGAGATTTTTTTACTCTTTTTACTAATCTATTCATGTTATAAAGAATATTAATATTATTTTTTGGTTCTTTCATAACATTAAAACCAAATCTTAGTTCTTGTGAGGGATCCTGCAAGCAAAATAAAAGACGCATACTGTCCGCTCCAACCTTTTCTACGGCATCATCAAACCAGATAGCATTTCCCTTGCTTTTATGCATTTCTTCTCCCTTTTCGTCCTTTACACTTTCATAGCCCATAATTGATTTAAATGGGGCTTTTCCGGTAAGAGTAACTGATGCCCACATAAGCGCATTAAACCATCCCCTAAATTGTCCAGGCATATTCTCACAGATAAAATCGGAAGGAAACCATTTTTTCCATTCTTCCTTGTTTTCAAGATATGGTCCAACCGTAGAAAAAGGAACAATTCCTGCATCCAACCAAGCATCCCCAACATCCTTAACTCTTTCAACCGTTTTTCCACATTTAGGACATTTTATTTTAATTTCATCAACCCACGGACGATGAATTTCCGGAAGAGAGTCAACTTTTTTCTTATCAATCGCCTTTTCTCTTAGTTCCTTCAAATTTCCCATAACCTCAACATTTCCACACCCACACTCCCAAATTGGAAGGGGCAATCCCCAATATCTTTTCCTAGAGATTAACCAATCTCCCATATTCTTGAACCATTCTTCTTGCCTTATTCCACCATATTCGGGGTACCATTTTATTTTTCTGTTTTCTTCAATAAGTTTCTTTCTTGTTTTTTCGTTACATTTAATATACCACTCATCAACCAACCTAAAAACTAATTCCTGCCCGCACCTAAAACAATGAGGATATCTATGTTTTATTGGAACTATCTTGTAAACAAATCTTCTCTGCTCCAAATCTTCCAAAACCATCTTATTAACCTCAGAATATTTCTTCAAACTAAACTCATCATATCCAGATTTGTAAACTCCTGCTTCGTCTAATGGAGAAATTGCTGGGAGTCCAATTTTTTTTCCCAAACTAAAATCTTCTGAACCACATCCCGGAGCAATATGAACAATTCCTGTACCCTCTTCTCCAGATGCCAAGTTCCAAAGAACAACCTTGTGTGGAGAGTTTTTTTGAGGTTCTAAATTTGCATAAGGCATAACATATTCAATTCCCGCTAGTTTCTTCCCCTTTTTCTTTTCTAAAATCTTATAATTTCCTTTTAGTTCACTCAACCTTGATTCAGCAAGCCAATATTTAACTCCCTGATTTTCAACCCCAACATAATCTAAATTTTCATTAACCGCAATTGCAACATTTGCTGGTACTGTCCAAGGGGTTGTTGTAAATATTAAGAAGTATTCGTTTGGATTACTCTTTAGAGGGAACTGCATAAATAATGCGTTGTGGGTTACTTCCTTGTATCCTTCTGTAGCGATGTCGTGTTTTGATGAAGCTGTTCCGCATCTCCAACACCACGGAACCGCATCTTTCCCTTTGTATAACATTCCTTTTTCGTAATAGGTTTTTAGAAGATGCCAGTTGTGAAGATTGTTCTCATCCGACATCGTATAATATGAATTATCCCAATCCATCCACTGTCCCAATTTAATCGATTGTTCTGTTTGTATTTTTGAGAACTTTTCAACACGTTTTCTGCATGCGTTTACAAAATTAAGGATTCCGTATTTTTCTATATCTTCTTTATTCTTTAATCCTAAATCTTTTTCTTCTTCTCTCTCCACCCAGAGCCCCTGACAGTCAAATCCATTCTGAAATCTCTGGTCAAATCCCTGCATTGCCTTGAATCTTTGGAAAACATCTTTGTAAGTTCTTCCTTCAGCATGATGAACTCCCATAGGGTTGTTTGCAGTAATTGGCCCATCAATAAAACTCCATTTCTTTTTGCCTTTATTTTTCTTTTTAAGTTTATCAAATATTTTATTCTTCTTCCAAAACCCAAGTACTTCCTTTTCGGTTTCTTTCAAGTCTTTCATTAGAATCTATTGTCTTTCAGCATTTTTAAAATCTTTTAATTGGATCTTTATATTCCGTAACATTCCCGACATCAATCTCAATTTTATCCGCTTTTCTCAGGCTCGCGATTTCCGCCCGGGTTAATATATCAAAGTGTTTCGCATCGTCCAGCGCCTCCGCAATTTCCCACAAATCTTCTTCCGAAGTAGCCCAGTTCAACGAATCGAACTTGGAAAGATTAACCGGAACCGAAAAGCTCCTCAGGTTTTTTCTCCCTTTTTTATCTATATACTCGTGAAAGATGCTCATTACGAGTTCTCTAACATCCCGATAAATTGGTTCTCGGTACCTGTGAGCGGCATGATTTGATTTTGAGATGCACCCATATTTTCCATTTTTCTTAAACACGCAGATAACATGGTCAAAATCATTCTGCACCGCTCTCAAATCTACTACAAGAGGTTCAAACCCATTAATCCTCAAAGCAAGTGCAGCCAAAAAAGCAGCTTCTATGCAATGGCATTTTCCTGCTTGCAAAACTTTCCTTGGAGACATGCAAGTCTCCCCTTCTTCCTCAAAGTTTATTTTAAAGGTATCTAGAAAATCCTGAATTTTTTTAGGACCATCTAATTTCTTAAGAACTTCTAATTCCTCTTTTGTTAACCCAAAATCTTCAACCATTCATTATAAATAACACGGCAGTCTACTTAAAATTTTCTAATTTTACTTTTTAATCACACAATCCTTTAACTATTTCGCCCTCCCTCTTCCGTCCAGAAATCCACAAAACCCTCCAACCTCAAGGTTTATAAATAGTACGTACTTACTACGTATATGTCGCAGGAATTTGTACGCCAAATATCAAAAGGAAGCAGATATAATCAAATTTATATCCCGCGGGAGATGAACGAGCTATTTGAGCCTGGGAGCTTTGTAAAGGTAACCCTCTTAAAAAAGAATACCCTTTATTATTCTAAAAACCTTCCACATGTAGGAGAATTTAAGGAAAATTTAATAAAAAAAGTCTTTCAAACTTTGGGAGGATTAAGGGAGATTAAGCAGACTTTTGTAGTTGGCTCATTTTTAACAAAAAACACAGATTATGGGGATGTAGACTTGCTTATTGTCTGTAATAAAAAGATAAGCGAAGATAAGATTTCATCCATTCTAGCAGATAAAATTGGTATAAATTTTCATATCTTCGCTGTTTCAGATTTAAATTTTGAAAAATTAATGGAGATGGACCCATTAACAAGAAGTATGCTTTATTCTTTTGCCTCGAATAAACCATTTTCAATTTCAAAAACAATTACTTTTGATAAAAATCATATAAATTTCTTATTGATGATGCCCCAAGATTTATTAAAAATAAGTGCATCGAGTAGAGTTTTTTATGATTCACTAAGAAGGCTTCTTTCAATCCAGAGATTTCTCGAAAACAAGTCTCTGAATTCCCTTGAAATTGAGCAGGAACTTAAAACTCTCCTTAAAAATTTGTTTTCTCTTGCAAAGAACAATGAGCCACTTCCTCCAAAATTGGTAAACGAAATCAGAAAAATAATAAAACTTAAATTAGGCATAATAAATAATCTAATCGTGAAATGGGAAAGAAAAGAATAATCCAAGAGATTACAAATCTCCTTGCAGTTGCATTAAGGCATAAAATAGGAAGCATTGTTAATCAGAATGAAATTTATGCGCAGAGATATGCAAAAGATGCGGAAGTTCTCATAAACGAGGCAAAAAAGATTACCTTTGGTAAAAATTTTAACAACCCGGATAAATTAGAAATTAAAAATAAACTTAAATTTAAGCTCCAAAAAGAACTTCAATCCAAAGACTTCCTAAACAATAAAAAATATGATTTTATGGATTCAGAAATAAATAGTGTTTTAAGTAAGTTGGGTTTAAATTAGGATTGACTAAAACCTACTTTCTTTTCATCCAGAAATAACCCGCAATTAAACCAACAACAAATAACCCCGCCCCAATAAAATTTGTTGAGGAATTCGTTAGGTTTCCTATTGCGTTGCCGGTTAGATTAGACGAAAAAAATATTCCCCCAACGATTCCGAGAACCGCTACTGCCGCAGACATTGTTTCTAAACCTTTTGTAGGATTCCTTTCTCCAACCCTCTCACTTGCAATTTTTTTCCCAATCCTAACAGCCTCTTCAATATTCATTGCAGCACTATAAGCGTCATCGGGTCTGAAAGAACCTTTTCGGTAATCTCTTAGTGTTTTATTGGACATCCTCTCAATCCTTCTTTCTATCGCTTCTCCGTATTTATCCTTTTTATCTTTGGGTAGGGAGCGCGAGTCTCTATAAGCATCCCTTAACCACTCCGTTGCTTTACCACTCCTCCCCTCCTTTATTGAACTATTTACCATCGCTAAGTCCCATATAACATTTTTTTCTGCACTTCCTTCGTCCTCCCCAATAAAGTTAATCCACTCTGGTGTCAGATTATAAACCCTTCCATGTCTCTTAGCAATTTCCACCCCTTTTCTAAGAAAATTTCTAGTTTTTCCAAAATTTGTTCTTCTTTCTTGAACACGTTTCATCTCCTCTGCTTTCTTACGTAGATAATCATAATCAACCATAGTTTACTCACTACTTTTGCTTTTTTAAATCTTACCCTAACTTTATTTAAAATTACCCAAAAACTCTTTTTCCAAAAAATGAAGGCTTGCAGGGACAATTAAGCAGAAAGGATTTTGAATTCCCTTGTCCGCCCTAAGTTCGCTTATCTCTCCATAAACAATCTTCTGTTTTTTAGTTCCCACTGCCTGACATACCAACATCTTCTTAATCTTAACCCCCTGATTCTTTCTTGCGATTTCAAACTGCTTCATCGCCTCAGAGAACTCTAATCCAATATCACATAGAATTAAACTATGAGCATCAATCGATTGATTCTGCTTAATAATTTCCATAAAACTTTCTGGAGTAAAATTTTTCTTCCATGCTGGCATCGAAGCAATCTTCCCAAATTTATAAAGTTGCAAACCGGTTCCAGCCACACCATCAATTATTGAAGAATTATACAACACCTTACACCTAACCCCAGATTTCTTGCACTCGTCAACAAGTGTTATGTGGGTTGTTGCAGTAAGCGGACTTCCATAGACAAGCAAAGCAATATCCATTTTAGCGGCTCCATCCACAAGAGAAAGCCCCTCAACAAAATCTCGGTCTGCAGGAAGCATCTTCTTTCCAATGACATCTTCCAATTCCTGCATTGAGTAAGGGAAATCAACCGTATAATTCTCAAGATAAACCCGTTTACATCTTTTGACAATTTCTAATCCATAGACAGAAAGTCCATCAACATTCAATCCCAATCCTACTAAGTATAACATAAAATAATAAGAAAAAGGTGAGTTTTAAAGGTTATCTCTTCAAGCATCTGCTCGTAACAATCGCTATAAACAACAAGCTGAAAAGGAGCACGTCATTCCCAAGGATAAGGAAAACTATTGCTCCAATTAGACTTAAGGCAATAATCAGTTTAAACCATCTTTGCCCAGATTTAAGTTCCTCTTTCGTGAGCTTTGCGAGTAGATTTCCTATTGGGATTCCCAATGCTAGAAAGACAATTCCAAGTAAAATTTTAATCAGCTCTTGCATATAATCTTAAAATAAATCTATTTTATTAACCTAACGTTTTAGGTTTTAACACAACAAACTTTAAAACTTCTAGTTTCTCTCTCTGTTTTATGAAAGTTAATCTTGAAAGATTGGCCGAAATGATTTTTTGTCTAACTTTAAAGTTTGGAAGGGACCACAAAGATTCTTTTACACCCGAAGAGGCGATGTTTGATGAGGATGGAATTATTTATAATTGCAGTTTTGGCAAATTTGTATGCGACCTAGGGGAGGTTGTGACAGGGGTTGGTGATGTAAGAATTTCTACAACACTTACAATGACTGAAAGTTGGATTAGGGCTTATCAGGGAAGGGTGTGGGCTCGTCCGGATAAATTAGTTTTTGAATATGTCTCTGGAGATGAAAGAGTATCAGAATGGGCATATCATGAGGGGAATTGGGAGCAGGTTATTATCGATGAGTTTAAAAGAAAAAGGAGTTGAATGGGCATTAGCATCCAATGAATATATAAAAGCAGAAGCCAAAAAATATAATCTTCCAGTTATTAAACTTGAAGACAGAAAGAGCTATTTGGACAAAATAAAAAAGTTAATTAGGTAGGCTCCAGTTACA
>CAZGIL010000018.1:0-14472 GCA_964526265.1 Candidatus Woesearchaeota archaeon | reverse complement strand
TAAGGCAATAGCCCACAACTTAAACCTATTTACGGATAGATTTTCAACAGAGCCGATTAGAACTATTCTTTCTTTTTTTCTGTTGCCTTCATCTTTTCAACTTTAAATATTCTTATTTCACAAAGAGACAAAGGATAAACTTTTTTCAGCTTTATCCCCAATTCTTTTTGAATTTGATTTCTTAGTAAATCTCTGAAGATTGTTTGGGAGTCTCTTGTTTTTAAATAGTTGATAAGTTCTTCTTTTGCTTTATTTCTTAATGCTTTCCTAACCTCTCTTGAAATTTTTCTTCTTGAGATGAGGAAGGGTTTTATTCTTACAATGGCGTCGCTGCACTCCGCTTCGAAAGAGTCTTCAATATAATTTGTTCCCTTTCTAACCATTCTTTTTATAAAATAAGGAAGAATTGTTAATTCATCTGCGGTTGCTGTTGCTTTTCCATCTGTTACTTTTACTTTAAATCGCATAAGTGAACTTTTTCCACGCAACATTCTAGTTAAGTCGTATTTTATGAAACTTCCGTTGATGTCTTCTATTTCATAACCGAGAAGCTGAGTTGTTTTCTCTATCAAAGGCATTTCTACATCGAAGAATCTTTTTTTACGTTTTGCAATTGCCATTATAAAGACAACCTCCGGTTTTCTTTATGAAACTTTCCCCTTATTTTGTGCTCATGGCTGATCATTCTTGAATTTGTTTCCCGGCTCTTTGGCCTTTCTTTTGATATTTGGATTTTTTACATGTAGTACAAGTGTACATTATGTTTGTCTTTTTTGTTGTTTTTGCTTTTCTCTTATACTTTGAAACTGCGGGTCTTGAACCCCACTTCCCCTTATTACCTATTCCCCGATTTAATCCTCTTTTTCTTGCTCTTGAAAGAGAACCTCTTGTAAGAGTTCCTCTTTTACCTCCGGTAGATACGAGCTTAATTTTCTGCTCCGTTCTTTTTTTACAATAAGGACAATATCTTTTAGTTGTCTTTGGTATTTTCATAATTGTGGTTGAATTTGTTCGTTTAAAAAGGTTTTTATACCAATGGTCCCGCATTATTTTATGAGGGTTAAATTTGAAAGGGGAAAACAAAGAAAGTTTATCAAGAAAGTCTTGGGGATAATTGCATGTCCTTCCTTAAGAAGTTTAAGTGAAAGGGGTTTTGATTTGCCCTATTCCACTCTTAAAAACTATTACTCTGAAGCAAGATTTCTTCCCGAAGAATTTTTTAATAATCTCTGCACTATTGCTAAAATTGATAAAAGCAAATTGAGGATAACTTTGCTTAAGGAAAATTGGGGGCAGCGTAAAAAAAGAAAATCTTTTAATATCTCTCCGAAGTTATTTTTTTAGGGTCCCGTAGTCCAATGGCTAAGACGTATCCTTGACTAGCGAAGGGAACCCCAAAATGGTTTCCTACCGCACTACCTTCCTTTGGATGGGTGGCTCAAAATGGATAAGATTGCGGTTTCCCAAGGGATGACCTCTTCGAGGCCGCGATTCCGCGCAGGACCACTTAGTAACTAAGTAACTTAGTAAGTAACTAAGAAACATTTATATATCTCTAGATTTTATTTCTTTTAATTTAAAAGAGGCATTATGAAGAAATATCTATTACTGGTAGAAGACGAATCTCTCTGGGAAAAATTCAAGTCTAGTATAGAAAAGGATATTAATAGTGAAATTCTCGCTCTAATTAAGGAGAGAGTTCAAAAGAGGAAAAAAAATGAGTGATTTGAAGAATAATTTCAATAAAAAAGGGCAGGTTACAATATTTATTATAATTGCCATAGTTATTGTAGTCGGGTTGGGGATATTTTTTCTTGTTAGAGGTTCTTTTCAAAAATCTTCCATTCCTGCAAGTATTGAACCGGCTTATAATAGTTTTTTGACTTGTTTACAGGATGATGCTTTAGTTGGAATAGATGTTTTGGAAAGTCAGGGAGGGTATATTGAGACTCCTGCATTTTATCCCGGAAGTGCATACATGCCTTTTTCTTCGCATCTTGATTTTCTTGGGACAGGTATTCCTTACTGGTATTATGTTTCTGGAAATAACGTTCAGAAAGAACAAGTTCCAGAAAAAAGCGAGATGGCTTCTCAACTCGGGAGTTTTATTGAAGGAAAAATAAGGGATTGTGTTTTTGATAGTTATATTGAGAATGGATTTGTTATACTAATGGGAGAACCAAAAGCAAAGGTTAAGATTAACGATGAGGACGTTGATGTAACGCTAGGGATGGATTTAATTATAGAAAAAGGAGATGATAGAGCGATAATTAAAGATCATGATGTAAACGTTAAGACTAAACTAGGAAGTCTCTATGATTCTGCAGTTGAGCTTTATGATTATGAGCAAGAAAAATTATTCTTGGAAGATTATGCTGTGGATGTTATGAGATTGTACGCTCCGGTTGATGGAGTAAAAATAAGTTGTTCTCCTCTTGTCTGGAATGCTAACGAGGTTTTTGAAAATTTGAGTCAGGCAATTTCTGCTAATACTCAAGCCCTTAAAGCAAAAGACGGAGCTTATGAACTAAAGAACAAAGTGGATAAATATTTTGTAATCGATAAAAATTTTGGTAATGAAGTAAGATTTTTGAACTCTCCCGAATGGCCAAGTGCGTTTTCGGTAACTCCAGCAGAAGGAAGTTTGCTTATTTCTAAACCCGTTGGAAATGGGCCCGGAATGGGGATAATGGGCTTCTGTTATGTTCCTTATCATTATGTTTATGATATTAAGTATCCTGTTTTGGCACAGGTTTCTTCAGGAGATGAAATTTTTCAGTTTCCTATGGGAGTTGTTATAATGGGTAATCTTCCTCGTGAAGCAATGAAGGGTTCTACTCCTTTTAATCTAGATGTTCCGGATATTTGCCAGTACTCAAATACCTTAACGGGAGTTAATGTTTACAATACCAAAATGGTTCCTCTTGATGCGGATATCTCTTATCAGTGTGCTTCTTTAAAGTGTGATATGGGAAAGGCTTCTGAAGGATGGTTGCAGGCAGATTTCCCCCAGTGCGTTAACGGATTTGTTTTGGCAAGGGCGGAAGGATATGCGGATAAAAAAGTAATGTATTCGACTGTTTCTTCGGGAAGGGTTGATATCCTTATGGATAGGATTTATGATATTGAAGTTGATTTGAATGTTGATGGAAAAGCGTTTGATGGGCAGGCAATTGTAAGTTTTATCTCGGAAAATAATTCTGCTACCGCGGTTTATCCTAATATGAAAAAAATTAAACTTTTGGAGGGGCAGTATGAAATTCTTGTTTACATTTACAAAAATTCTTCAATTACTCTTGGAGCTACTACCAATCACCAGTGTATAGAGGTTCCAAGTGATGGACTTGCAGGAATTTTTGGAGGAAAGAAAGAAGAGTGCTTTGATTATAATATGCCGGCGCAGGTAATTTCAAATGCTCTTGCTGGAGGGGGAAAAGAAAATTATTATGTTGTTGAATCTGAATTAGAAAATAATAACGTCGTTGAGATAAACGCGGCTTCGCTTCCTACTCCAAAGACAATAGAAGAATTGCAAAATAATTATATTTTATTTGAGGAGAAAGATTTGGGAATCACATTCAAAAGATGAAATTAAAAAATATTTTATTTGTTGGAATTTTGGTTTTGATAGTTGTAACTTCTTTTTTGAGCGGTGCAACGTTTGATAGTGCGAATCCTCAGTTGACTTATCCGGGGGGAGCGTCTTCGGCTTATTTAAGTAGGCAGGGAGTAGATTTATTTCCTTCATTTAGCGGTGCAGATAGATGTGGTGCCGGACAGGATTTTGCATTACAAATTTCTCCAACTGGATGTGAACCGAAAGTTATTCGAAGTGATTTATTGGAAGAGCAGAACGTTCCGGTTTTTTGTCCTATTGTTGCAACGCAGATTAATCCCGCGGTAGAAATTAATGCGATTGATTCTATGACTTTTGCGGGCAAATATCCTCCCGAAGTATCTGGTGTTGCTTTTCATCCAGCACAGGCTGCGGTAAGGAGTAATACCGAGCTTCTTAATTATCCTATTTTTGATATCGTGGGTTATGCGGTAATTGTTCTTAAGAAACAGCCAAATGAATCTGCAATGGTGGATGTGGTTGAGGGAAATCTTACAGCCCACATAAAATATGATGTAGAAAACGCTTTTGGAGTGGGACAGGCAACATATTATCTTAATTTAATGGAGGATGATGAGTGGAAAAGTAAGTATGTGGAAACTTCTTTTTGGGAAGGAAAAGGATTTTTAAGATTAAGTTATGCCGATACCGAAGGAGCTACTATAAGTGTTTATAGAGATAGGGATTATGAGGTTGCCTCTCTTCCTCTTAAAACTGGAGATACTTCCTCAAGTGTTTATCTTCCTGGACTTTTCTGTCAAGCTGGTTTGCAAGTGAGATTAAACAAGTTTGTAGTTCCAGAAACACATGCTAGATTGAGAATTGGGGACGATGTTCAGGATGTTTTTCCTAATGGAAAGTTCCTTAAGAATTTGTGTAGTGTTACTAGTATTTACAATTCTGGACTTGTGAAAAGTGTAAGTGTTAGTTGTAGAACAGATGATAATAAAAATGGGATGTTTAGTCTCTCTCTGAGTCCGAGAATGTCTTTTAGTTTTGGTCCAAAAACAGAGATTAAAGTTGTTGGAGATAATATAACTATTGATAAGAAGGTCTATGATATTGTTTATGCTGAGGCATTAGAAAATTCTTATGAGGATGAAAAGTTGGTTGTTTGGTTAAAAAATAAAGGAACTTCTACAGGAAAGATTAGTGATGGGGCTCTTAAGGGAATTGAAGAACAAATAAAAAAAATAAAGGCTATGCCGGATGAGACTAAAAGAACCGAAGCGATAAAATCTGCTGGCTTTGTTAAACTTTCTCTTGGTGCAGCGAGTGATGAAGGGATAACTCTTAATGGATATGCGGGTTCTATAAAAAATATTGATAACGGGGAAATTACAGAAGAAGAATGGGAAAATATGTACTTAAAAACAATAAATGAGTATAAATTTCTTGCCGGGGAGAATGGATACCCTTACATAACTCAAAAAAATAAAGATGGACAGGATATAGGGGGAACGAATACCTATAGTGAGCAGGGATTGAGAGAGGCGATTGAACTTTCAATTTCAGTTGGAAAGGAAGCGGATAAAGAGATTTTGGTTAGAACCCTTAATAAGAACTATCCTACTGAAGAAAATGCAAATTTCTTGAAATCGATACAAAATAACTATGTTCTTTCAAATTCGGGAAAAGCTACACACTCGGTTTATGTTAATGGAAAATACTACTCGATTTCTTTATTGGATATTTACGAGCCTACAATAAAAGATTATGGTGTTAGAATTTTGATAGGTGGAGAGGCTCATGAATTAATGAAAGGACAAATTGTTCCATTTGTGGTGAATAAAGAAGCAAAAACAATAAGTCTTAAATCTCTTGATGAAACTTCTGCTACTTTTACGGTTACTTCAAAAGAACAGACTAGTACCTCTACAATTCAGCTTAAAACTTCTCAGGATGTGGGGGGGGCAACGGTTATTCTTGATGTTATTTATCTTAACAAAATGGCGCAAGTTGAAGTAATTCCAAATATTGAAAATGCTGGTACTGATGCAAACATAACTTTCAAGATTGGAATCGAGAAGAGAGCGATTGATTTATCCGTAGACGAAATAAAAAAGAGAATTGTGGAGGTTAATAAGACAATAAACGAGTGGGAAGCTAAATCGGAAAGTTTGGGAACGGTTGTTGAGGGATTGAAAGGGGCATGTCTCGCAACCGGATTGTATCTTTCTGCTAAGGATGTTATTTTTGGAAATGGGGCAGAGGTTCAGGCAAGAAGTTATACTATGAGGGGGGTTGATGGAAATGGTGGAATTATTAAATATTGTGCGGATAATATTGAGAAATATCCAACTACTCAAGAATGTCTTGAAGACACCGATGTTATAAAAATGATAAATGATGGCGTTGAAGCCAGCGAACAAGTTATAGAAGAACAAAATGTACAACTCAAGGAGATAAGAGAGAAATCTATAATAGATGGCGCTACAAAATGGTATGGTGAAGAGTTTGTTAATGATACAGAGTTTTTTAATCAGTATGTCGCCGCTGTTGGGGGTAATTATCCTGGTGGTTTGATTAATCAGGAGACTTCTAAACTCGAAGCTTATACCACCGAAGATTTGAGAGCTTTGGAGTATTGTAGACTTTTAAGTCAAAAAGCGGGAGTTAGTCAGGTAATTATTGATCAATGTAAAAAAAAGGAGGAGGGAATTATTAAGAAGATAACGGATGCAAAAGAGAATGATAGAATTAATAAAAATACTAACGAGGAACTTAAGGGGTTGGGGGAGGGATTTTTCTCTTATTCTTATGGTGATGAGGATTCTCTTGTTGGGAAATATGATGGGAAGGTAATGAATAAAAATGATGTAAGCGGCGGAATGATAGATGGTGGTGATGATCCTTTTCCAGTGCAATTTATTACGTATATGAATAAGAAATACCTTGTTGTTTTGGATCAAACTAACGGGCAGGAGTATAGAGTAAGACAGGCTTATGAAGTTGAGAGTATTGGCAGTGGAAAAGTTTATGTGAAGAAAAATGTAGAGAAGATGCCTACTGCTACAGAGGTTATACAAAGCAAGTTTTCTAGATTTATTTCTTCTAAGGAAGGTGATTATAAATTTCCAATTTTAAAACCCCAGGTGAGATATTTTTCAACAGCTCCGAATAAAGGTAAACCCGCACTTGTTCCTTTTCCATTCCAGCCGTATGAGGGATTTTACGTCGCTGTAAGACAAAAAATCTCTGCTTTGGGAGCAACAGAAAGTTATGATTCTTCTGGATTACCAAGAAGTTATTATGTTTGTAATGCCGGAAGCGATGGAAGTATGGATTTCAATCCCGAAGTTGGTATGACTGGAGGAGATGAGTGTGTTGGATTTGATCCTTCGGGAAGTATTATTCCTGTGACGAATGCTTTTGGATTAAGTGCGGATAATGTAAGGCAGTTAGCTATGAAGGCTTCGAGGGCTTTATTGGACGCAGAGAAAAATACAAGAAGGAATCCTGGAGATCCTGTTACTATATTGGGAAAGGAATACTATGTTGGAGGAAATGTGGCAAATATACCTCAAACGCAGTGCCAAGATTTGCATTCTCCAGAGGATTGTGCTTTGTTGTTTAATGTTTGTGATCCGGTTGTTTGTCCTCCGAGCAGGTGTAATTTGGGAGGAACTTTCCAAGTGAGTGATGTAATTCAATCTGGAATTGTTGGAAGTATCTTTTTATGCTTGCCTAATTTTGGAAGTCCTTCCGCAGGAAAAGTTTTAATTCCTTTATGTCTCACAGGAATAAAAGCGGGAATTGATGGATTGCTTTCTGTTTTGAAATCTTACAAAGATTGTTTACAGGAAAAACTTGATAGTGGAAAAACTGTTGGAATATGTGATGAGGTTTATAGTTTGTATCTTTGTGATTTCTTATGGAGGCAGATTGCTCCTCTTACAGATATAATTATTCCTAAATTGTTGCAATACTTTTCGGGACAGTTTGTGAGGGGGGGAGGAGAGTATATGTCTGTTGCTGCCGCTTGGACTAATGCAGAAAAATCTATGGATTATTTCACGGACCAGTATGCGGTTAACTCCTTCAAAGCTTTCCAGACTGGTTCTTTGGGAGATGTTATAGGAAGTCAAGTCTGTAAGAATTTTGTTTCTGCAGGGGTTAGTGCGGATTTGGGAGATATTCTTGAACCAGAGTCCCCTCCACAATATTATGGTAACTTCCAGGAAATTCCTTTTACAACTGCAACAGTTCCACCTACCTCACAGTATAGTGTTTATTATCACATATTTGCGGGAAAGAATGATGGAGCTTCTTATAGAGTTTATTTGAAATCTCCGGAGGGATTGTCTATCTATTATGATAATCCAATACTTATGGTAGCAAGTGGGTATATTAACGCTGGAGAGTCTGTGGACGAGAAAAAAGATTCAACCGCCCCTTCCGGATATCAACAGTTATGTATAATGGTTAACGGACAAGAAGAATGTGGGTTTAAACAAGTTACTTCTTCTTTTGCGGTAGATTATGCTAAAGATATGTATATGAAAGAGGAGGGTTCGAGAACAGATATTAAAACAGAGGAAGAGTGTCTTTCTGGTTCGAGTAGTCTTTATTCTTTATTGAATCCAAATTTCCAGGCGGGAGTACAGGAAACTCTTAATCCAGATATTTCTTCAAGAGGAATAGTAAGAGTTTGTAGTACGAATAATCCTGGAAGTAATATTGATGGAAATAGGTGGAAGCTTTCCGGATATTGTGGAGATCCTCAACTTAAATGTTGGACCGATCAAAATAGTATAAAGGATGTTATTCAGAGTACTAAGATGGAAGAACAAACCTTACAGGAATTAACAAGAAATGCTTTGGACGCTCTATCTAAGGAAGGAAATTATATGAGCTTGGCAGAGTTCGACGAATTTATTAAAAAGGCCAAAGCGATTACAAATAAGGAAGGAAAGGCGACTCGAAAAGACCTAGATTTCTTAGTAAAAGAGATTACTCCTCTTTTAAGAGATAAAACCGCTTCTCCAGATGAGCCTCTAATAACTACAGGAAAGAGCATCGCGTTTGATTGGCAGAAAGCCGAATTAATATTACTTAAGGCAAGAGCTTTGAATAGAATTACTATTATAAATAAAAATGAGGCAGATTTAGATAGAACGGAAGTGGCTGCTACGGAGAAAACAACTCCTGCTACTACTGAAGATATTTTGAAAGGAAAAGTTTATTACATAGAAGATAAAAATAGTATCTCTTTTACGATTAAGGGAAATACAAAAACTTTGAAGGTTTTGGAGATAAGTGGAAACGGGGATGTAACCATTGGGATAACCGGGTTGGAACCAATAATACTTAAGAAAGAAACGAGTTCTCAATTTGATATGGAGGGGGGTAATTTGTATGTTACCTGGGAAAATGTTGTTGATAGCACGGCTACGATTAATGTTAAGTTTGCTCCTGCTGCCGAAACTTTGTCGGATATTAATTCCTTGCCTCTCTCCCAGATAAAATTTTCTGATCTTAAAGTGGGGGATGTTTTAAGTGCAGATGGTAAATTAGAAATAGTAGAAATTACCTCTCGCAATGGCAGGATTGTTTTATCTTTCAAGGATAAATCAAGTGCATGGGGCCTTCCGGATAATTATCTGAGCGGTTCTGATTATTCTTATTTTCACAGGCCGACAAGCTCTGAAAAAACTTCTGCTACTGCTGCAGGAGGAGTAGCAACGGGTGGTGTATACTCTTTTGGAACTGGTGCAGATATAAAACAAATTAGCCGAGGTACTAAGTTTGTTGTTGAAGGAGTTGAGATTGTTGTAGGAGATATAACAGAGAAAACTGCTTCTGGGAGCAATGGGGGGCATGCAGCAAACACAGCATTTATATTAATTTTTCCAGACGGAAGCTTTACAGATGTATTATCCACCGGAACGGTTACTACCAGTTTTAAAAAGTCAGATAATACGATGCTTTCGAATATTAAGATCCGGGACGAATTATTTAAGGTAGCTACTTCCCCCAAAACTACAACCACCCCCACATCCGAAATACCAAAAGAGATACTATCTAAAATAACTAGTGTAAGAATTTTCTACTGGGATGGTAAAGACGATTTCTTTAGTTACAGATGGAATTCTGATAAGAATCTTGTTGAGACACAAATAGAAACTCGTGGATTTATTGGTATTAGTTATGTTACCATCTGTGATTGGGGGGCTCCATGTAATATAGATAGCGATAATTCTTTTTATGATGAAGAGAGAACTATGCATAAACAGATTATGAGTCAAACAAGTTGGGCTAATGTTCTGAAGGTTGTTCAGGATTACGATTCAAGAGTTTCAGAGAATATCCTTTCAGTTAACTACTATTAGACTAGTTCTAAATTATGCGGATATTAGGATTCGAACCTAAGTAAGCACTAAGCTATCAGCTCCTAAGGCTGACCCGTTTGACCACTCCGGCATATCCGCATAAAGACAACCTACGGTTTTCTTTATCAAACTTTCCTTTAAATTAGGGTCATGCCTGATAAAAAACCTTATGGTCTTTAATATTATTAATGCATTTCCACCCTTTAAAATTATTGTGATTTGAAGTTTTTATTCTTCGTTTAGGTTAATAACTTTTTAATAGAATCCTTATTTTTCTTTTGGAGTAGTTTCTTTCTGCTTTATCTTATCTTCTAAGTGCAATTTTTCTATGAGTTCCTTGTATCTGTTTCTTATTGTAACTTCTGTTATTCCTGCAATGTCCGCAACCTCTCTTTGTGTTTTCTTTTCATCGTTCATTAATGCGGCAACATATAACGCGGCGGCAGCAATTCCTGCGGGGCCTCTTCCAGAAGTTAGTTCGACTTCTTCTGCATCTCTTAGGACTTTCAAAGCGTGATTTTGTGTTTTAGGAGAGAGCTTCAATACAGAAGAGAATCTTGAAATGTAATCTTTTGGAGAGCTTTGTTTTACTTTGATATCTAGTTTTCTTATAATAAATCTGTAAGTTCTTCCTATTTCTTTTCTTTCAACATCTGATGCTGTTGCCATTTCATCTAGTGTTCTTGGAATGTCGTAAGATCTACATGCAGCGTACAAACAAGCCGCTATAACTGACTCCATACTCCTTCCTCTTACCAACCCTCTTTGAAGGACGTAATTGTAAATTCTTGAAGCTTCGTCTCTTACAACATTAGGAAGATGTAGATAGGATGCAATAACTCTTAATTCTGCCATAGCAAGTCTTAGGTTTCTTTCAATTGAAGTAGAAACTCTCTCTTGCCATTTTTTTAGTCTTAAGAATTTTCTTGTTTGTCCGGGTTTAAGCTTGTAGATATCAGAAATTTCTCCAACATTTGTGGTAAGTCCTTTATCGAACTTCTGCATACTCATTGGAGCTCCTCCTCTACCCTTTTTATCGTCTTTATCGAATTTTCCTGAGAGATCTGCTCCAGAATCCACCATCTTTTCTTCTACAACCAAACCGCAATCGTTACAGATTATTTCACCAAGATAGGAATCTGAGGTGAGGTTTATACTCCCACATTCGGGACATTTTTTGATATTTCCAGCCATTTTAGAATTTGTTATTTTTTAGTTAAACGCAAAGTTTATAAATAAAAATGTTTAAATTTGTTTATAAACCTTTCTCTTTTTATAGTTTTTTATAGTGGTGAAATGGGGTGGCGTTGCCCGAAAAGTCGCCCTCCTTTTTCTAAAAAAGAACCTACAATGGTAGAAAATGGGTTTTTCTTTTAGAAAAAGAAAAACTACAATGGTAAAGAAAACTACATTTGTAGAAAAAGAAAAACTACAATGGTAAAGAAAACTACATTTGTAGAAAAAGAAAACTACCTAAGTTACTCTATAAGAATACCGTTTAGGCTTCCTTCTTGTGTTGGGCGATTAGTTACTTTAACCTTTCCCATTTCTGTTTCTAGAATAGTTCCTTTTGTGATAACATTTTGTCTTGCAAGGAATCGGTTTGAAGGTGTTTCTAAAACGTTTTTTATCTGAATTTTCTTACTTCTGTTTCCTTTTCCTAAAACATTTACAAATTTTGCTCCAAGCATAAACACTTTTTCATTTCCTCCTCTAACTCTTGCTTTCTTTCTTTTATCTTCTCCAAGTTTTACAATTCTTTTTTGTCCCTGTCCCTCGTACCTTTTCTTTTTTCTATTTGCAATGTACTTTCCTCCAGAGATTTTTTTACCGCTGTTCATGATAGAGAAAGTTGATTTTTTGTTTAAATACCTTTCTGTTCTATAGTGTGGAGAATGATAAGATTTAAAAGCCACGCGTGCAATTTTATTTTATGGCTAATGGAATAGAACGTCCTTTGGACCTGTTGAACAACTCTAAGGGGAAAGAGGTTTTAGTGCAGTTAAAAGGTGACAAGCAGTTTGTTGGAACACTTGTTGCTTTTGACATACACATAAACTTGGTTTTGGACAACACCAAAGAGATGCAGGATGGAGAAATGAAGAAAAGCATAGGATTGACTTTTCTTCGAGGAGATACAATAATTTTTATCTCCCCAGCTTCAACCACACGTAAATAAGAATAGCGTTGTTGCCTGTTTGTTTTCGCTCGGGCGGAATTCTACAAGGCTAAAGACTAGTTGGGACTTTGAGAGATTTTATAAATAAGTTTTCTTTATTCTGTTTATGATTAAATTACATTTTTTAGGAACGGCGGATCAGATTCCAAGCGCTAAAAGGAATCATACAGCCGTGCTTCTAAACTATAACGAGGAAAACATTTTAGTTGATTGTGGAGAAGGAACGCAAAGACAGTTTAGAAAAGCTCATTTAAATCCGTGTAGAGTCACGAGAATATTAATTACCCATTGGCACGGGGATCATGTTTTAGGCTTGCCTGGATTATTACAGACTCTTTCAGTAAGCGGATATAACAAAACTCTTTACATTTACGGGCCAAAATGGATTAAAGAAGAGATTAGAGATATGCTGAAGGTTTTTGGATTTAAGAGAAATTACGAGATAAAAGTTATAGAAGTTTCTTCGGGTAAATTTTATGAGGGGAAGGATTTTTATTTAGAAGCTGAAAAAATGGAACACGGAATTCCCACTCTTGCTTATTCTTTTGTAAAGAAGGGACAAACTAGAATAGACAAGAATAAATTGAAAAAGATGAAAATTTCTGAAGGACCTCACCTTAGTAGTTTGAAAAACGGAAAGGATATAACTTACAAGGGGAAAAAATACAAGGCAAAAGATTTAATCTACAAAGATGAAGATGTTAAGGTTTCTTTTGTTTTAGATACGCTGAATAATAAAAGAATTATTCCTTTTGTTAAAAATTCTGAAATCTTTATTTCTGAATCTAACTTTGAAGAAGGACTTGAAGATAAAGCAACCGAGCATTTGCATCTAACTTCAAAACAAGTTGGGGAAATTGCAAAGAGGGCAAAAGTGAAAAAACTTGTTTTAACTCATTTGTCTCAGAGATACGAGGACAAACCAAAAAAGATATTGGACGAAGCTAAGAAAGTTTTCAAAAATACAATTCTTGCAAACGATTTGGACGTTATTGAAATTTAATCTTTCTTTTAAAAAATTATTTTTTATTCACGGGGGAACCTTAGTGAACAACCGCGCCCCGGAACTTAAAAAACTAATCACGATTTTACGCGCGATAAACAAACACTTTTAAATAGAGTTTTTTAGTTATATCTGTATGCCCCGGTAGCTCAGCCTGGATAGAGCACCAGCCTTCTAAGTTGGGGGTCGCAGGTTCGAATCCTGTCCGGGGCGCTCACCCTTGAGGCAAACTTAAGGGAAAGTGAATAAGAAAACCGTGAGGTTGTCTTATGCGCGGGTGGCACAGCGGCTACTGCTTTCGGTTGCAGCCCGGAAATTCCTGGGTTCGAGTCCCAGCCCGCGCTTTTATACTATGGAACATATTGCAATAATGAAAAAATCCTGGAAATTATTGCCCAAGATTTTGAGAGGCGAAAAGATAATTGAATCAAGGTGGTATAAAAATAAATCTTCTCCCTGGAATAAAATTAGAGAAGGGGAATTTGTTTATTTTAAAGATTTAGGGAATCCAGTTAGTGTTAAATCTGAAGTCAAAAAAGTGATGCAATTTTCTAACCTTGATTCTAATAAGGTAAGAGAAATTTTGGGCGAGTATGGAAAGGATGATGGTTTAGATGAAAAAGATATACCTTTGTTTTTTAATCTTTTTAGGGACAAAAATTATTGTATTCTCATCTACCTAAAAAATCCTAAAAAAATTGAGCCCTTTGAAATTAACAAAAAGGGTTTTGGTTTAATGTCTGCCTGGTTGGTAACAGAAAATATAAATAAGTTAAGGATTTAAGTTTAGAATGAAAAAAGTATTTTTAATACACGGATGGGGAGGGGATTCTGAAGGAGGATGGTTTAATTGGTTAAAGAAAGAACTCCCGAAAAAGGGATTTGAAGTTGAAGCGTTTGATATGCCTGACACAGATAATCCTAAAATTGAAAATTGGGTTGGTTATCTTGAGAAAAAGATTAATGTGGATGAGATTGACGAACAAACTTATTTTGTGGGGCATAGCATTGGATGTCAGACTATAATGCGTTATCTTGAAAAATTACATAAACATAAGAGAGTGGGGGGATGTGTTTTTGTTGCGGGGTGGTTTGATTTGATTAATCTTGAGCCAGAAGAAATGGAAATTGCTCATCCATGGATAAACCAACATATTAATTTTGAAAGAGTTCTTGATCATACGAATAGATTTCTGGCTTTGTTCTCGACTAATGACCCATATGTTCATGAAAACGAGAGGGAGAAGTTTGAGAATAACCTCGGAGCAAAAGTGATTATAAAGAAAAAGATGGAACACTTCAATAATGTTTTGGAGCTCCCAGAGATTTTAGAATTTATAAA
>CAZGIL010000017.1:0-14766 GCA_964526265.1 Candidatus Woesearchaeota archaeon | reverse complement strand
TCCATTTGTCCGAATGATTCTAATGTAATCATAATTTCTCCAGAAGGAGAAATACTTATCGCTTTCTTTCCTTTTTTTGCGCACTCTTCTAGGCATATTTCACACATATCACATTTTAGAACATCTTTTATAACAACCTTATCCCCCTCTACTTTCAAAAGGTGTTTTGGGCAAACATCCACAATTTCTTTTGGGCAGTCTTTATCAATCTTAACATCTACTACCTCTCTGTAAAACATCATTCCCGGAGAAAATTTTGCGTGCTCTTTTCCTCTTCCCAATCTAACAATTCCAGTTAGTTCAATCTCTTGCCCCTTATTTAAAACAGTTATAGGAATTTTATTGTAGACAACCTTTGCCTTTCCCTTTATTTCTCCAGAGTAAACAGAACCCTCTTTATCCGAAGAGAGGGTAACTTTAACCTCAGAACCTTCTTTTAGAGATTTATCCATCTCTAGAGGAATTAATCCTATCCTATGTGCAATAGTTTCATCGTATAGTGGAGAATCATTTTTAGAAATTTCCACCTCATCTATCGCTGCAATAGGGATTTGATTAACATACCTTCTTATGGCATTACCAAGGCTCTCTCCTATCTCAGCTTTAAACGTAATCTGATTTTGTTTCTTACTTATTGTTTCCATTTTAAAATTTATTTTGGAAGTTATTTAAACCTTCTTATACCCTTCTTCCTCTTCTTCCACCCTTCTTCTTTGGACCTCCACGAGGAGAACGAGTTGTTTCCAAAATATTGAGAATCTTAAATCCTTCTCTTGAAAGACTCTTTACTATTGCACTAGACCCCGGTCCCGGAGAAGTCTGTCCTGTTTGGGCGCGAATTCTTACATATAAGGCTTTTATCCCAAGTTCTTTAATCTGTTCGGATATTCTTTTTGAAATGAACATCGCTATTGTTGGGTTTGCTTTAAGTCTGCTCTGTTTAGTTACCATCCCTCCCGTGACTTTTGCAAGAGTCCTACCAGACATATCTGTTACATGAACAATTGTATTATTGTAAGAAGAATAAATATGGACAATTGCTTCGCTTTCTTTTTTCTTAGGTTCTGCTTTTGAAGCTTTTTCGGTAGGTTCTTCTTCAACGATTTCTATTTCTTTTGGTTTTGCTTCGTCTATTTTTTCTTCAGCTTTCATTTGGTTTCCTCCACTTTAATTTCTTCTTTAACAGGTTTCTTTTTTGGTTTTAGTTTCTTAACAGAAATTTTATCCTCTAACTCAACAGAAACAAGATATGATGGACTATTAATTGCCTTTCCGTTAACAAGTACTTTTTTGTGGGTGATTAGCTGCCGGGCCATCTTTGTGGTGGATGCTAACTTTTTTGTTACAACAATTGTTTGTAATCTCCTATCTAAATAGTTTTTTTTATCTAGAGAAAGCACGTCTGCAATAGACTCTACCTTAAACCCAAATTTTCTTAGTCTTTCAAATAATTCTGCTTGTTTGTCTGCTCCAGAAGAAATTAATCTTTTCGCCTTAGAACGTATCGAAGAAATTCTCGCTTCCGCCCTCCATATCTCCTTTTTATTTTTAAGTCCGTACTGGTTCTTTATTCTTCCTTCTTCTTCTATCCTTTCTTTTTCAAAAGGTCTTTTCGGCCTTGAATATTGTTTATGCTTTCTTTTCATTATGCTTTAACTTTCTTTTTAATTCCACTTCCTCTTCTTCTGTTGGACCTGAAATGACTCCTAGTTCTCTGCCCTCTTGCGGGTTGACCAACAAGATGTCTAAGTCCCCTATAACTCTTTATCTTTTTGAGACGTTTAATATCAAATTCTTTTTGCAGTTCCAAACTGCTTCCAACGAGATGTTTATCTTCTCCACTATCAAAATCCTTCCGTCTATTAACCAAATGAGCTGGAACTTTGGGATTTTTTAGAAATTCAGAAATTTTATCTATCTCTTCTTTTGTCAAAATACCAATTCTTTTTTTCTTATCTATCTTAAGTATTTTACATGTGGCATTTGAAAGACTCCATGAAACCCCCTTAATTTTTGTAAGTCCAGGGTAAATCATCATTTTTCCCTCTATATCATTCGACATTATTCTAACTAGTCTATCTTCTCGTTTTTCTTCTTGAGGTTTTCCGTGTTGTATGCTTTTTACTTGTTCCATTTTAGTGTGTAAATAGATGATATCTTTCATCTTCAGTTAGTTCTTGAAAAATTCTTTTTTCAATAGCTTTTTCTGGATCTGGAAGATTTTGTAATCTTTTCTTCATGTCAGAAAAGGAATCAAATTCCTTCTCCTTTCTTTTGTCCAGGATTTCTTTCATATGCTTTTTTCCCATTCCTGGAAGAAGTTCTATCTGGTGGATTCTTTTATTTATCGCTTCTGATTTGTTGAAAAACTCTACATACTTTTTTTCATTTTTCTCAACAACACTCTTAATTACTTCTTTAAGCTGCTCTTTTGCAGACTCCGTAATTTTCTCCCTTGGCAATCTTCCAAGGATATAGTATATCTTATCTCTCTTTCCTTCGCCTATATAAACTTTTTCTCCAGTCTCAAGAGCAACTCCTCTTCGAGGAACCAATTCCAAAAGAGTAAGATTTGTTTCACCAATTGATTGGGCAATTGGCATCATTTTTCCTTCTAGAGGATATCCATTTGGTAGGTATTCTAAGACTATCGCTGATTCTTCCTTCTCCATTTTTCTTATTTATTCTCCTTAATAATGGTGAGTATTTTATTTGCTTCATCTTCATCCAAGCTTGCTTCCCTAAAAATTTTATTTAATTCTTCCATATTTTCTGGGAGTGTGTCAATTATAGAACTTATATGTTCCTCTCTAACTTTCATTAAATCCAGCGCAGTTATCTTTTTCCTTATTTCTTTGGCTTTTTCTGGTTTCATCTTAGTAAATTTTTTTATAAAACCCCTTATTTCTGCCTCTCTTCCTTCAGGGTCTTTGAGATATTCAGCCGCTTCGGCCATGCTTAGTGGTTCAAGATTTTTTATCATTTTACTAAGAACTATTCTAATTTTTTTAAGTGTATCGGTTTAATTAAATAGCTTTTTTCCTGATTTTGATCCTTCAATTTTATGATGTATGCCGTTCCTCTCCTACCCTCTACAATTCCCGTCCTACCTTTGAGTCTTTTCGGTATCGGAGAAGGAACAGATTGCTCTGGAGCCACCGCTACAAAATCTCCCTTTTTCAACTCCTGAAAATACTTACTGAGGGAAATTTTTCCCCTTGCTCGAATATTTTTCCTACCAACCATAGTTTACCCAGAAATATTCTATTTAAAAAACTATCCCCCCGGAGTTACACACGCCCTATTATTCGATGCTCTCTTCTACAACAACCTCTTCAGCCTTTCGTGTGTGAAGAAGATCATTATTATCTCTTGCATTTTCCATATTCCTTACAATAGTCTCAAACATTTTCTCGCCCCATACAGAAACTCCACATCTTCTACAGAAATCTATAACACAGTCATCGTCCACAGGCTCACCACAATAAATACATTTTTTCACCATCTTTTAACTCCGCGAATTTCTTAGAGGGTTTTAGTTTTTAAATATTTGTATGCACTTGCGAGTTATTTTTATTCATACCTCAGTGCATCAACAACATTTGTTTTACTCGCCTGCCATGCTGGAACTAATCCAGAAACCACTCCAACCGCGAAGGAAAATAACAAGCATCCTACAATCAGATACCAAGGATAAGCAACCCGGAGTAAATTTGTCCCTATTTGGTTTACTGCAATGTATTCAATTACTTGCCCAATTCCCATTCCCAATAAAACTCCAATAACTCCCCCAATTAAACCAAGCAAACCCGCTTCAATAACAAAAATGTAAAGGATATCTTTATTTTGAGCACCAATCGCTTTCATTGTTCCAATCTCTTTTGTTCTTTCAATTGTTGAAGTATACATTGTATTTGCAATCCCAATTCCACCAACCAATAAAGATATTGCAGAAATTCCCAATAAGAATCCAGTGATAATGCTTAAAATTGTTCCAAAACTTGCCAACAATTCTTCGGGAGTGAGTATTGTGAAGTCTTGTGTTTCTTCTGTTACATCCCTTGAATTTCTAAGAGCCTTTTCAGCCCTTGCCGCAACCTCTTTTATATCCACTCCTTCCTCAATCTGAACAAATATTTGGTCAGCCCTATCCCCCGAATTATAAATTTCTTTGAAAGCTTTAACACTCATGTAAACATTTGAATCGTCTTGGGGATTTCCGACCGTTTTTAAAATTCCAACAACTCTGAATTCAACACCATTAATTTCCAATTTACTTCTTATTTGAACGGGTTTTCCAAAAAGTCCTTCTTCAACATATCTACTTCCAATCAT
Source organism: Candidatus Woesearchaeota archaeon (assembly GCA_964526265.1). Classification (GTDB taxonomy): domain Archaea; phylum Nanobdellota; class Nanobdellia; order Pacearchaeales; family GW2011-AR1; genus CAZGIL01. The sequence continues at coordinate 10,431 of CAZGIL010000017.1, read as the reverse complement.
TACTTCATAAAAATCCCCTCTTGCCAAAAGTCTCCCTTGGGTTGCGCTTAAATCTGCACTTTCCGCAATCACCTTAAAAACCTCGGTATCGTCCAAGGGAATTCCAGCAGAAAAATAATATCTTTTTACTCCATTATATTCTACTTCTGCATTTCCAATTGTTAAGTAAGTAATTGCTTTAACCCCCGAAATCTTTTCAACAACATCTACATCTTTAGTTGTTAGCTCAACCGCTCCTCCGCTTCCAGGAGCTCCTATCTGTCCTTTTGGCATTATAAAAAATTTATCACTTCCAAGCATCTTGAATTGTTCTTCGATTGCTCCTTGCAGTCCTAAAGATAACGAAATCAAAAGAAAGATTGTTGCAATTGAAACAAAAATCCCAATCATAGTTAACCAACTTCTCATTTTTCTTTTCCTAAGATTTTTCGAAGCCATAACAAAATAATCTTTTATCATCTTCTCAAAGCATCCACAATATTTAATTTAGAAGCTTGAATTGCCGGAATAATTCCAGACAAAACCCCCACAACAAAAGAAAATGCAATTGCTCCAAGCAATAAAGGCCAGGATAAAACAACCATTATATCAATATTTAGAATGCCGCTTGCAATAAAAGAAACTCCAAAAGCCAGTCCCAATCCAATCGCCGCCCCAATGACTCCTCCAACTAACCCAAGAAGTCCAGATTCAATAACAAAAATATAAAGGATATCTTTATTTTTTGCACCAATCGCTTTCATTGTTCCAATTTCTTTTGTTCTCTCCAAAACAGAAGTGTACATTGTATTTGCAATTCCAATTCCTCCAACAAAAAGAGAAATTGCAGCAATACCTGTGATTACTAAATTAACAATATTTAGAATAGTATTAACAGAAGAAAGTGCCTGGGCAGCAGTTTGAATAGAAAAATCTTCCTCCCCTTCTTTTTCGTTTCTATCTTTTCTTATCTTTCTTTCAATGTTCTGTGCAACATCTTCCGGATTGTACCCAGAAGCAACACGAATTACAATTAAATCAGTTTCTTCTTCCGGGATGTTTAAAATCCTCCTCAAATCTTTTTCTGGCATTAAAATTGCAGAATTAATTATGAACGTTGAGGCTTTCTCCAAAAAACCAATTACTTCAAAACTTTCTCCTTGAATAATGAGATTATCCCCCACTTTTATTTTTTTTCCAAAACTATCTCCCAAAAAGTCGTTACCCAAAACAACTTTTCCCTTATCATCTGCTTTTAACATCTTACCCTCTTGAACATTTACGTGGAGGGTATCTATAACCAAGTCGGCTTTCTTTTGATCTTCTGGAAGACTTGCGATATAATTAAAATTGGCTTTTTTATTAAACTCCATTTTCACGACTCTTATCAGTCTTGAAATAACCTCATCAACCCCCTGTACACTTTCAACAATCTTAACATCATTATCTGTTAGTTTCCTTATTGCGGTGCTTCCAGGAGGACCGAAACCCGTTCCAGAATTTTGAAAAGTAAGGATGTCTGTGTCTAATGCTCCAAATTGCCCAACAACTGCGCTCTCTAGCCCATTTCCGAGCGAAATTAAAGCAACAACTGCCGCAATACCAATAAATATCCCTAGAATCGTCAACCAACTTCTTAATCCTCTATGCCTTAAGTTTCCAAAGGCAAGTTTGAAATAATCCCAAATCATGAGGCTTATGCCTCCGTGTTTAGTTTCTTTTTCTTTCTAGCTTTTTTTATTTTTCTGTAGATTATCCAGATTGCGATAACCAATACCGCAATAACAATATACCAAATTGTGTTATTCTTTTTTATTAATCCTATTTCTAATGCCTTTTCTCTAGAATAAATTTCTACCGGAAAAATTAAAGTTTCGCTGTGTGCTTTATTTTCAAAATCTTTGTAAGTTACGATTGTAGTAACTTGTCCCAGCGTGGTCTTGAATAAAACATCAACACTTGCAGTTTCGAAATCATCAGAACGAACAGTTCCAATATACTCTTCTTTTGTAGAAAGAATTTCAAAACCATTTACAGAAACAAACTTTACAGAAACAAATCCAATATCTCCCAACCCCTTATTTACAATCTTTAGAGATACCTTTCCGGTATTTCCAACAATATTATCTTCTGTTTCGATAGTATACTCTAGCTCTGTTCTAGCACTCACAGTAATCCCAAAACTTCCTGTTTTTGTTGTTTTATTATCTTCGAAAGTGTAAGTAATACGATATGGGAGGTTGTAATCTCCGGGAGAAATGCTTGAGGAAGCCTTTATATCAAAGCTGAAAGTTTCAGAATCATCATCTTTAATTTTATCTTCGCTATCTTCCGAGCTTCCAACAGTTATAAAATTTGTATTATCTAAAATGAGAGAAACCGAAACATCTTCAATATCATCATCAAAAGTGTTTTTAATATCTAAACTAACTCTTGCAGTTTCACCAGGGTAAAGAGTTTCCTGTGAAACCGAGTCAAGAATAACCGCGGATGCAAGACTTAAGCTAAGCAAGATTAATATTCCCAGTGCGATGAAGTTTTTTGTTTTCATTTTCCTTTAAATATCACTTTATTTTATTATTTATAAATCTTGTTATTGTTACTCTTAAATAGTTAACACACTTTGTTCTTACTCATAACCTTCCAGGTTTTTCCCGTTCTTTTCTCAACACTTTCTACTTTTCCGTCTCTTAAAGAATAAATTGTTCTAGCATGTTCTTTTGCAAGATGCGGGTCGTGAGTAACCATAATAATTGTTTTTCCCTTTGAATGCAACTCCTCTAAAAACTGCATGACTTTTTCCCCGGTTTTAGTATCTAAATTCCCAGTTGGTTCATCAGCGAGTATAACTTCGGGATTATTTGACAATGCACGTGCAACCGCAACTCTTTGTTGTTGTCCTCCAGAAAGTTGATTTGGGTAAAAATCAATTCTATCTCCTAAACCTACGTCCTTCAAAAGTTTAATGGCTCTTTCTTCTCTATCCTCTTCTTCGGTTCCCTGGAATAACATCGGGAGCATAACATTTCCTTTTGCAGTTAAATTTGGAACAAGATTAAATTGCTGAAAAATAAATCCTATCTTTTTTCCTCTTATCTGAGCAAGTTCGGACTCTTCAAGATTTTCGATATTTATTCCATCAAGATAGATATCTCCTTTCGTTGCCAAATCTAAACTTCCAGTAAGATTCATTCCAGTAGATTTTCCACTTCCGCTCGGGCCCATAATCGCAACGAAATCTCCTTCCTCGATTGTGATATCAACGCAATCAAGAGCTTTAACTATCGAGTCTCCCATCTGGTAGTACTTTGCTACGTTTTTTAGTTCTATTATGTTCTTTGACATTTTAATTTTCCCAGAATGAGGCTTCTGAGGCGCCACACCTCAAAAATAAGCGCCAGATAAACTTTATAAAGCTTCTTTTTTCACTACTTATATGATTATACCTGTTCGTTGCTTTGCATGCGGGCGCCCGGTAGGACACCTATGGGAAGAATACAAAAAAAGAGTTGCGGACGGAGAAAATTCTAAAAAGATTTTAGATGAATTGGATGTAGAAAGATTCTGCTGCAGAGCGGTTTTCTTAGGACAAACAGATTTAATTGAATTGGTTGGAAAGTTCAAGAAATCTTAGTTATTTGGTTTTCCATCTTGTGACATAACTACATCCCCCACAAATTATAACTTTCTTTCCTTTCTTTATTCTTACCTTATGGTTTTTTGGATTGAAAGCGACAAAACATTCTTTACAAAAAAGCTTCCTCCTATCCCCAAGAGAAATATTATATTTCATTGCTAGCTTCTTCATTTTTTTAATCTCTTTTGGGGTTTTTCCTTTTATATTCTTAAAAAATTTCTCTACCTTTTCCTTTACTTCTGTTTTAGATATCCTTTCCATATTTAATTGAAGAATTCAAACTTTAAATAATTTTTATTATAAAAAAGTGAAAGACAGCTTGATAGGTTCGCATCGGTTAGGACACTACCACTATCAACGCTGGAAGCTTAACTTCTGTGTTCGGAATGGGAACAGGTGTTTCCAACCAGCTATGGCCGTCTTCAATTTTTCAAGAGATGGTTGATTTATAAAGCTTTTTATATCCAAATTCAATAAGAAAATTAGGCGGGAATGCCAGAGCGGTCAAATGGACAAGATTAAGGCTCTTGTGGCTTAGTGCCTTCGCAGGTTCGAATCCTGTTTCCCGCATATAACTAATGCTCTTATGCAAGAGAGAATAAGTTTAAATTGTAAAAATGAAGAAAATCACACAAAAAAAGAAGTTATTTATTTTATTATTTATTCTATTTCTAACAGGTATTTTATTTTTAATAAATATTTTTTTATTTAGGATTTTTTTACAAAAACAAATAGACGATCTCCATCCAATAATTCCATGTGACAGTGTCTATTTAGAAAAGAGTGATTTGATAATGGCTATTCCAATATATAAAAATATTTCCATTGCCAACTATCCGGGATGGTGCCAAGAAATAAAAGGAATGAATAAAACAATTGGTATGCATGGAGTTTATCATACTTTTAATGAATTTGAAGAAGAGAGAGACGAGGGATATGTTGAACGGGGAATAGTAGAGTTTGAGAAATGCTTTGGGTTTAAACCGATAATTTTTGAAGCACCACAGTGGGAGTTATCCAAGGAGAATGAGATTTTACTTAATAAGATGGGATTTAAGATAAAGAAAAAAACAAACGCTCTTCTCCACAAAGTATATCACTGCTCGGATGAAGGGGAATACGGTTATTCTTTATTTGGTGTTAAAATAACTAATAAAAGGGTAGATTTGTTCTAAAAGCCAATAGTTTTTAAAATACCCGTCAGCAATAATAGATATGCATCCGTAGCTCAGATAATTTGGGAAAATTTTAAATAGGTAAAAATCTTATCTAATGAATGCGAGTACTTTTATCCAAAGATTCAAAAAAATTATTATTTGATTTTATTATGTGTAAAAATAAATGTAGCTCTCTTCGAGAATTATCTATTAAATTTAACTTCTCACTTGGAAAACTTCAAAATTGGAGATATAATTTAAATCGGTATATCCCAAAGAAATTTATTCTAGATGAAATAACGGGGAGGTTAGAAATCCTTGATAAACAAGAAGATAATTGGGGGAAAATCAAGGGAGGGAAGAAAACATATGAGATTATATTTAGAAAATACGGGATTAACGAGATAAAAAAGAGAAGGATAAACGGAGGAATAAATTCTGTGAAAGCAAGGAACGAAAAGGAGAAAAATCTTTTTTTAGATATTGATAACCCTCTCTTCTTAGAATTTTATGGGGTTTTACTTGGAGATGGATGGATGAGTAAACTAACCTGGAAAAGAAAGACCACCTATCTAATTGGGATAAGCGGTAACGCTAAGAAAGATAGGGCATTTTTTGGATACCTTCGTAAGAACATAAAAGTTCTTTTTAGTAGGAATGCTTACCTAAAAGAAAGGCCAAAATACAATTCTATAGAACTAAACTTTTCTCACAAGTTTCTTCTTAGTAAAATGAACTCTGAATTGGGATTTCCAATCGGAAAAAAAGTCGATTTGAAGATAAACGAAAAAATATTTAAGAAGGGTTTTAACAGCGTGAAAGATATTATAAGAGGAATTTTGGATACTGATGGGTGTGTTTATTTTGATAAAATCCCTGTAGGGAGACCCTATCCCTGCATCAGCATTACAATGAAAGCTCCAAAACTGATAAACCAATTGTTCGAAATTTTAAGGAAAGAAGGGTTTAAGCCGATAGTTTATAAACGGGATGGTTTCCCTGCAGAGATAAAATTAAAAGGATCAAAACAATTAAAAAAATGGATAAGGGAGATTGGTTCTTCTAATCCAAGAAATTTAAATAAACTAGCCCTCGTGGCGCAACTGGATAGCGCAGGAGCATCCTAAGCTCAAGGTTACAGGTTCAAGTCCTGTCGAGGGCGTCCTAACCCAAAGGTCGTAGGTTCAAATCCTATCGGGTGCATGATATCGTAACCTTTAAAACGCCTCCACCTTATAATTATTGTGGGCGCTGGTGGTTTAACGGTAGAATATCTGCCTTCCAAGCAGATGATTCGGGTTCAATTCCCGGCCGGCGCATTCAAAACAAATGGAAGAAATAATCCCACCAAAAAGTGTAAGAAACTTTCACGATAAGTACTACAAATTGCTTTTGTTAATCCCAATTGTAATCCTTCTTTTCTCAATAGGTTACATGGGAGTCTTTTACGCAAACAATAACGATTTTATCAGGAAAGATATTTCCCTTACGGGAGGTACTTCGGTTACTCTTAATGATAAAATAGATCCTCAAACTATAAGACAGGATTTGGCTGGGCAATTAGATGGTATTGACACCAGGGGAATTTATGATTTGCTTACCGGAGAACAAAAAGCGGTAATCATCGAAACCAAAACGGATTCCAATCAAACAAAAACAGTTTTAGAGAATTACCTCGGATACGAATTAACGGATGCAAATAGTAGTTTTGAGTTTACTGGCTCTGGGCTTAGTGCAAGCTTTTACCAACAAATGATTATAGCAATCTTTCTGGCATTTGTTCTTATGGGAATGGTTGTTTTCATAATTTTTGGAGAAAATATACTGGTAAAAACGTATGTTATAATTTTGGCAGTTCTCTCGGTAAAGATAGCATACTCAAGCGTTTCTATGATTAACGGCCTTGTGGGGGTTATATTGTTAGTTCTTATAGGATTTATGTTCTTCTATGCCATAAAGAAAAAATCAAAGCTAATCCTTCCAATTATCTTTTCTCTCCTTATGTTATTCTTTTTTATCTTTCCCTCTTTATATGTTGCATATACCCTAGAAATAATTCTCTTAATTCTTATTTTATTGATGGGAGTTTACCTTAAACATAGCATCCCTTCTTTTGCAGTAATCATCTCTGCATTTGCAGATATTTTCATGACGCTGGTAGTTGTTAATATGCTAGGAATAAGCCTCTCTAGTGCTGGAATCGTAGCCTTCTTAATGTTGATTGGTTATTCCGTTGATACAGATATTCTTCTTACTACCAGAATGATGAAGCGAACCGAAGGAAAATTAAATACTCGTATATGGGGCGCTTTCAAAACAGGAACAACGATGACCCTTACCTCTCTTCTTGCAATTGGTGCGGCACTTATTGTAGTAAACTCTTTTTCCGAAGTTCTTTCCCAAATATTTACAATCTTGGTTATCGGGCTTGTATTTGATCTGATAAATACCTGGATAACAAATGTTTCAATACTTAAATGGTACATGGAGAAAAATGAAACTATCGCTTAGAATCTGGATTTTAATTGCCATTTTGGTAATCTCTCTTATTTCAATATTTGGTATTCCTCCCGCATTTTTGCAGAAGGGAGTTGTTATTACAAGCGTTGATACTAATTCTACTGCGTTCGAACAAGGACTTGCAAAAGGGCAAATAATAACTTCAATAGACGGACAAAAAATTTCCAACTTGCAGGACTACACAGAAATTATCTCTTCAAAATTTCCTTCAGATGCCCCAGTAAAAACAATTTTTAATACAAAAGATTCCGAAGTAATTTTATTTACAAACTCTGCTCCGGAAATCACTGTTTCTAATATTCCAAAAACAAATTTGAAGCTAGGGTTGGACTTGTCTGGAGGTTCAAGGGCGCTTATTAAAGCACAAGATAAAGAGCTCTCTCTGTCAGAAATTACTGATTTGGTGGATATTACTTCTAATCGTCTAAACGAGTTTGGAATTGCGGATATTAAGGTTGTTACCGTTTCCGATTTAAGCGGAAATAATTACATGCTCGTTGAAATTGCAGGGGCAACTCCTAAAGATTTGGAATCAATTTTAGCACAACAAGGAAAATTCGAAGCCAAGATAGGAGAGCAAATAGTTTTCATTGGAGGAAGTAGAGATATTGCTTCCGTATGTAGGGGAGATGCAACCTGTGCGGGAATAGAAAGTTGCGGGGAGATATCAGAGGGATACTCTTGTAAATTTGCGTTTACTATCTATCTAAGTGAAGAAGCTGCTCAAAGGCACGCAGACATAACTTCAAATATTTCTATCAATCAAACTCCACAGGGAAACTACCTCTCAGAAAAACTAGACTTGTATGTCGATGATAATTTACTCAATAGTCTCCTAGTAAGTGAGGACTTGAAAGGGAGGGTAACTACCCAAATACAAGTTTCTGGTTCGGGACAAGGACCAACAAGAAATGAAGCAATCGAAAGCGCTAACGAAGAAATGCACAACCTCCAAACAATTTTGATTACGGGAAGTCTTCCCTACAAATTAGAGATTGTAAAGTTGGATACAATTTCTCCAGTTCTGGGGCAAGAATTTGTTGGAACGATACTTCTTGCCGGACTCATTGCATTTATCGCGGTTTCCATAATAATCTTTTTGAGATATAGAAAAATAAAATCTTCTGTTCTTCTTTTGGCTACAAGTCTAGCGGAAGTAGTAATAATCTTAGGAGTTGCCGCTTTCATCGAATGGAATTTAGATTTGCCAAGTATTGCAGGGATTTTAGCAGCAATAGGTACCGGAATAGACAGCCTTATAATTGTTTTAGATGAATCTCAACAAGAAACCTCTCTAAGTTTAAAGCAAAGACTGAAGAGAGCGTTTGCAATAATTCTCGGAGCCTACTTCACCGCATTGGTTGCTTTAATCCCTCTTTTATGGGCGGGAGCGGGATTGTTAAAAGGATTTGCAATAACTACAATAATAGGAATTTCTATAGGAGTTTTAATTACTCGTCCAGCGTTTACGGACATGGTTCGAATTATTGGGGAATAAAATGCTCCCTAAATGGCACATTTTGTTTGGGTTAATTTTTTCTTCTCTAATTTATTTTTTCGGAATTGCTACAATCACACAAACAACAATCATTTTTTTAGCTTCAATCTTTATAGATTTAGATCACTATTTTAGATTTGTAGTTATAAAAAAAGATTTATCTCCGAATAACTTTTGGAAATGGTCAATGGAAGCAAGAGAAAAATGGTTGAGATTATCTCCTCAAGAAAAAAGTAAATTGGGGGCTCGTCTGTTTATATTTCATAATGTAGAATTTCTCTTGTTAACATTTATTTTAACACTCTTTTATTTTCCCGCAATTTTTTTGTTAATTGGATTTTTACTTCACTTTATATTTGACTATATAGCTATGATTAAAAAAAGCGGACATTTTTTAGATAAGTTTTCAATATTTATTCTTTTGAAAAGAAATAAAAAGCGGGAAGAGTTTGGTTAGCAATGGGAATTTTAAATAAAACACAAAGTGCCGGTTCCTGGATCAAAAAATCCTGGAATGAGGGAGGAATTTATGGAGTTCTTCGTCTATTTAACAAACATTTTTTGAAGTACCCGAGGTATCTCTTAGCCTTCTTCTCACGATCCCATAGGAGATTCGAATTTAATGGAGAGTCTCATCCCTATTTTTTTAATACTTATAATTTTTCTTGGGAGAATGAAAGAACAGTAGAAGTTCCAATAATTCTTGAACAAATTAAGAAATTTAGGGGCAAGGAAATACTGGAGGTTGGAAATGTTTTATCTCACTATCTCTCCTTCAAACACGATATCCTTGACAAATATGAGGTGGCTAACGGGGTAATAAACGAGGACGTAGTAAGTTTTAATCCAAAAAAGAAATACGATTTAATTGTTAGTATTTCTACACTAGAACATGTTGGGTGGGACGAAACCCCCAAACAGGAAGATAAATTTAATTATGCAATTAAAAATTTAAAAAAATTGTCTAAACTTTTCGGAAAGATAATTATTACTATCCCCCTCGGACATAACAACTACATAGATAACCTCTTAATGAAAGGAAAATCTCCATTTGAGGAAAACTATTTCCTAAAAAGGGTATCTAAAAGTAATCGATGGAAAGAAATTAAAAAAGAAGAAGTTGGAAAATTTTCTTATGGTTCACCATTTCCCTACGCAAATGTTTTATTTGTTGGGGTAATTAGGAATAAAAAGTATTAAAAACTAAAAAACCAAAGCTTCTAAATGAGAAATCCTTTAAATGCATTAAGAAGGGGGGTTCACTTCTTACCTTGTTACCTGGAAATCAAGAAGATGAGGGAGGATTTGCCAATTGATTATCTTGTAGATAAAACTCTAAACTCTTGGGGAAAGATTTTAAGCCCACTCCAAGTAAGATTCGAAATAATTAGTTTACTAGAAATTTTAAGGTTAAGAAAACCCCGAGTTATTTTAGAGATTGGAACTGCAAAAGGAGGAACCCTCTTTTTATTTTCTAGAATAGCTTCTAAAGACGCAAAAATTATAAGTTTAGATCTTCCAAAAGGAGAATTTGGAGGAGGTTATTCTATCTTTAAAATACCCCTTTACAAGTCATTTGTTCGAGGAAGGCAAAAAATATCTTTAGTGAGGAAGGATTCCCATAAACTAAAGACGCTAAA
>CAZGIL010000016.1:0-15891 GCA_964526265.1 Candidatus Woesearchaeota archaeon | reverse complement strand
ATTCCCCTTTCTTGATATATTTAATGAGAAAAGAAGTGGCGATTTTACTTTTGTTCGGAGTATTATCTCTTTCACCTTTAGTTTTGGCTCAAGAACAAGCCCAAACTTATTCTGGATTCAACAGATTTACGGATAATCTTAGATTAGCCTTTTCAGGAGGGGATAATAAAGTTAGATTGGCTTTAGAAATTAGAGAGAAAGAAGTGAATTCAGCAATAAATAATGCTCAAAATCAGGGGGAAGATGAAGCAATTCAGAATTTAGAAAGAGCAAAAGAAAAACTTCAAATTGTGCAAGAAAAGGTTTCTTTACGAACTTCAGAAGAAATTAAGACAAGCGTCGATGAGGTTACAAACAAAGTAAATGGTGAAGAGAATCTTTCCGAGGAATTTGATGAATATCTCTTGGAGGAAGAAAAAACACAACTTACAGCAGTTCTTACAGAAAAAACCTATGAATATTGTAGCGAACTGGCAAAAGAAGACTTTGCTTTAATGTTAAAAGAAGAAGAATGCAATCCCGATACTGCTATTCCCGGACTTGAAAAGGATTTGGCAAAGTTAAAAGATCTCCAGGAAAGGATGTTTGTTCAATTGATGTTGGAGATTAGAAGCTGTATAGATGACCCCGGAACATGCAACTGCGAGGCGAATGTTGATGCTGAGCAAAAGGCAAAGTGCGAAAAAATGGTTGCTCTTGCGTTAAAATGTGAATATCAAGATGATGAAGGTGCTTGTAATGAATTAAACTCTTTGGATGCTCCGAAAGCAGAAAGTTTTGTTCCTGATTTTTTAATGAATTTGTTCAGAGCAAAAGAGGCGCAGATGTTATGGGGGGAAACTCCTTCAGATTGTGTTCCTGAAGAATGTTGGAATGAAAATGACAAACCAGAATGTAGGCAATATGATAAGTTTAAAGAAACAAAAGAGGATTGGGATGAATATGGGAATTTCATAGGAACAAGAAATAAGTGTGGAAAAGAAGGGTCAACACCAACAATGCAAGAATCAATTCCTCAATGTTTTGAGGGAGATGTTTTTCTAGAAGAAAAATGTGGCAAGATTACTATGGTTGAAAACGAGGAGGGTTTAATAAATTACATTATTGAAAACGAAATTAATGGTATTTTGGGAAAATTTATAAATGATTCTGAAAAAAATACATATGCTCCGGGAACAACTGCTAACGGTAGTGTAGGATATGCTCCTGGAACAGCTGCTAATGGCAGTAACGGGCAAGTACAAAGTAAAGTAATGCAAATAAAAGAAGAAATAAATCAGATTAATAATCAGATTGCGAATATAACTTATGCCGCGGGAACAGGGCCGGGTGGAAAAGGGGGGGTTGTTATTGACGGAGATGGGCAAAATGTTGTAACGAGTGGTGGAGGAGATAACGGGAATAATGTTGTTGATGGTGGAAATAATGTTGTAGAAGGAAATGGAGGAGATAATGTTGTTGATGGTGGAAATAATGTGGTAGAAGGAAATGGAGGGGATGATTCTGGTGGCGGGGGAGATAGCGGAGATGTAGGGGGCGTGGATGAAGGACCCGGAGAACCGGGCGTAGTAGATTGAAGATAATTACCTTATTTTTTTATATTGTTTCGGCGTCTTGGTTCTTATCTTTTAACACAGATTTATAAATTACCTCTAATTTAATTTGTTACAAAGAGGACAACTAACAATGGCATCAACACCACCCGGCGCAAGAAAGAAGAAACTTGACTACACGGTAGATCAGGCAACTTATGATGATTTTGCAAAGGCGTGTTCTAGAAAGGGTATGGCACCTCAAATAGTTCTTGAACATGCAATGAGAAGATTTACACAGACAGGACAGATGTAGGTATTCTTCATGAGAAATATTTGGATAGTATCTTTAGTTATTGGATTAATTATTTTATTCTTTTTTCCAGAACCTGAAACAAATTGGGTAGCTTACTTAGCTGTGGGGGTATTTTTTATCATCTTGACAATTATCCTTTTTAGGAGATATAGAAAATAGGCGTTTTGATTAAAATGGAAAAGCAGTGGTTTGTTTATCTTCTTGAATGCGGGGATGGTTCTTATTACACCGGTGTGACTAATAATGTTGATGCCCGAATGAAAGCTCATGCCGAAGGCAAGGGGAGCAAGTATGTTTATAAAAAGAGTTTTAGAAAACTTCTCTTTGCAAAACCTTGTGGGAGCAAGTCGGATGCTTGCAAGGAAGAGTATCGGATTAAGAGGCTCCCACGAAATCAGAAGGTGGAGTGGTTTAAGGAATAATAAGAACAAGGAAGAGGTGTTTTTATCTGTTTTTAATGCCCCCGAAAACTTTTAAAAAGACCAAAGAAGATTAGTATATATGGATTTAATTAAGCCCTCCTTATTGAAAGAAGGAGATACAATTGCAATCATCTCTCCTTCTGGAGGATTGGCTACCCTGGTTCCTCATAGAATTGATAATTCAATTAACTTCTTAAAATCTCAAGGGTATAAGATTAAAGAGTTTTCCTGTACAAGGAAGAATAATGGTTGGGAATCGGCTCCTGCGGAAGAGAGAGCTAAAGATATAATGGATGCTTTTTTAGATAAAGAAGTAAATGCGATTATTTGTTCTATTGGGGGAAATACCCTAAACAAAACGTTAAAGTACCTTGATTTTAGTAAAATAGCAGAAAACCCCAAGATTTTATGCGGATATTCTGATATAAGTGTTTTACATTATGCAATTTATAAGAAGTGTAATATGATTACTTTTTATGGACCTTGTGCGATGACACAATTTGGTGAATTTCCAATCCCTTTAAATTATACTTTAGATTATTTTAATCGAGCAATTGTAACCGGGAAAATTGGCAATGTCGTTGCATCTCCGGAGTGGACGGATGAGGTTCTTGATTGGTTCCAAAAAAAAGATTTAGAAAGGCCGAGAAAACTAATTGAGAATGATGGGTTCGAGTGGTTAAAAAAAGGAAAAGCAGAGGGAAAAATTATTGGAGGGTGTTTACATTCTCTTACACATCTTATAGGGACCGATTATTGGCCAGATCATAAAGGGAAGATATTATTTATTGAAACACCCGAGGGGGAAAATTTTATGAAGGGCGAATCTCTTGCGGAAGTTGATGCACAGCTTTGTGATCTTGAATTGGTGGGAATATTTAAGGAGATTAAAGGATTAGTGGTCGGTAGACCCTTTGGATATTCCTCTGAAGAAAAAAGAAACTTTAAGAAAATTATCTTGGACAACACGAAGGATTATAATTTTCCTATTCTCTATGGAGTAGATATTGGGCACACTGATCCACAGATAACAATTCCTTTGGGTTCTAGAACTGAAATTGACTCCGAGAAGAATTTGTTTAGGTTATCTTAATTACCTTTTTGGATTAATCGTGCTCCAATTATCGGTTTAAAAGAATCATCTAATGGATTTATCGCGATTATGTTTTCTCTGGTATCTGTTGAAATGCTCTCTTCTTTTTTTAGAAAATTTAATAATCTTTCTATCCCGTTAAATTTTCTTTCACATGTCCCGTCTCTACTTCTTAGGGTATATTCTCCATTTCCGGAGATTATTTTCCAAGGGACTCCGAGGTAATCTGAGAATGCCGCCCTTTCTCCAAATAAAACATTTCTCCTCCCATCAATAATTGCTTTCTCTCCTAGATGTGAGTATACTGTTTCTGCTCCAGCAATGTCCCTTGGAGTTACGGGGATTATTGCATATTTAAATGGAGCTAATTCGGGGGGTAAGTTAAATCCTCTTTCGTCTCTGTGAGAATCAAACAACGCATAAAATGCTCTTTGTGTTCCAAGGCCAAAAGTTCCGTAGAGAACTCTGGAGTTTCCATTTTGTCTATTCCTAAACCTCGCTTTAACCTTTTTTTTGGGATCATAATGGTATGCCATGGAGAGACTTAAAGCCTTAACTCTTTTCTCTTGATCAATTTCTGGCATAATTAAATTGTCTCCCTCTTCTGCCAAATAAAAATGCTCTATTGATATTTCTCCCTGGTTTCTCCTCTTATGCACTCTTATATCCATCCGTCTAAAAATATTATCGCTTAAAGTTTCAAATAACCTCAAAGATTCTTCTAAAGATTGTTGGTTTTCGTCTAGCGAATTTCCCATGAACGTCTTAAACTGTCTTCCTTTTAACATCCCCTTTGGTCTTTGGACTCCTCGAACAATATCTACATTATATACAAATCTAATCGGAAGCTGATTGTGTGAGGTTAGGGATATGCTTGCAAGATCTAATATCATCGGCTCGGGAGTTGTTAGGATATGATATCCCCTCAGATTTTCATTATCTACTTTAACAATTCTCTCATTAAATGTGTCTACAATTTCTTGACCCTCTTTTAATACATCATCTCTCATAATTGCGGGTATTTCTACTGGAGAGATTCCAAGTTTCTGTGCCTCATCTAATAATATCTCTTGTATGCCCTCCAAAACCCGTCTACCAATTGGAAGATAAAAAGGTATTCCCGGATCTCTAAAATAAACAAAAACACCCTCTTCTAACAAAGAAGAAGTTTTTCTTTGGGAGTAATCTCTAGGCCTTTTCATTTTCGAATCAAATAACTGTTTGGAAGCTCTCATCTTTCCCTTCTTATCTCCATGTTGTTTAATGTTGGATCAAGAGAGAAAGTAAGATTTATTCTTTTAGAGAGAGGGATTGCCCGACTCTGTAATACGCTCATTTGGTGTTCCGTCGGGACTATAATAATTGCTTTTTCACCTAAACTAATCTCTCTCTTCCCTAGCATTTTCCCCAAGGTGGCATTAACTTCTCCTAGAAGATTTCTTTCATACTCTTTACCTTTAAGTTGATGTTCAAAAACTTCATATTCTTCTGGAAATTCTAATGAACCTTCTTGTTTGGGCCATTCTAACTGGGTTTTTGGAAAGTATTTATCTCTTAACTCTCCCGTAACTCTTGGCATAACAGGGTAACCCATATTTAGTTGATTAAGTAAAAATCTAGAGAGAGTCGTTGGATTAGGATTATCCCCGATAAGATAAGAGTACATCGCCTTTCCTCTCACATCTACTAATGAAACAAGTGCTCCTCTCGAGTCTTTTTCATCCATCTTCCCAGTTATTTCTTTTATGGTTCTTTGATCGACTGTTGAGAACCATTTATCTTTCGGACTAACCGTTTTTTCTTCTAATCCCCCTAATTGTTTTGCACCTTCAACTATTCCGGTAACATACCTTTTCATCCCCTTAATCCCTGCTAATCTAAAATTATCGTCATTCCAATCAAAATCTTTGTCTAAGCTTTGGTAATATGATAGAAAGAATCTTACTGCATCAAGAGAAGCCTCGCCGGTTAGGTCGTCTAATTCTCCCTCGGTTCTAGTTAATTCTAAAAGTTCGTCTAAATACACTACATTGCCTTTTGATTTTGACATTTTTTCTCCATCTCGAGTAATATGTGAGGTTACAATATATTCCGGGAAAAAAAATCTTTTTGGAAGCACTGCTGCATGGGTAAATAAAGAAAAGGGTACATGAACCCCCAGGTGTTCAAAACCCGCTATGCTAACATCTACTGGATAAGTTTTATCCATTTGTTGTTTTACTTCTTCTAGTACACTTTCGGTTATTCCGGATATCCTTGCTGTAGTATGTGCATCTCCCTTTTCGAGGTAGATATAATCAAAGAAGCTATCATTTAAGTTCTCTGTCTTTAGCTTTCCTTGGTTGATTAGTTGTGCAATTCCATAAAATTCCATATAGATGTTACTATCGGATAGGGCTTCTACTCTTTTTTCTGGGTCAAATGGAGAGATTGCTCCAACATTTTCGCCTGCTTTCCTTTCAAATGGCTTTGCTAATCTTGTTCTTACTATCTCTTCAATATCTCTTTTATATTTCCTTGGAAAGACTTCCATCTTTTTAGCAAGCTCTATTGTTCTTTGCTGCATCTCAGGGTCTGCATAGTTTATCGCCCGCTCTTTCCTCTTTCTAACTACAATCCTCTCTCCACTATGAAGTCTGCATTCAAATTCTCCTCCTTGTATTTGCCCATCTAATATTCGGACCTCCTCCCAATTAACTATTCCGGTCGCAGAAACTTCGGATAAATCTTTGTCAATATGTTTAATATCATCACATTTGGGACAATAGGGCCTATCTGATTCTGTTTCTACGATTAGTCCTGCTTCATCCAATTTTCTTAATGTCCATTGGGTATACTTTTGATTTGCCTCTTGGTTTGTACTGAAGAAACTTTCATAATCCATCGCAATACCCATCCCCTCAAGTACTTTTTGATACTGTCCTCGATACTCTTGAACTAAAGCATCAATCTGTTGAGGTAGCTCCCCCGCAGAAAGAATTTCTCCTCTTTTTTTTGGAGAGATATTGTATTTTTCTAATGTTTCTGGTAAATTTTCTGTTTGACGAAGATTATTTAATATTTTTATTAAATCTTTCCCGGTGGAATGCATACCAAATCCAAAAAATGTCCCTTCTCCTCTCCGAAGTGCTCCGTATCTAAGAGCAACATCTGAGATTGTGTGCCCCAGGCCGTGTCCGATATGCATCCGACCAGAAGGAGTTGTATATGCGACATTTACCGTGTATTTTTTATCCGCAAACATGATGTAATTGTATAGTAGTTATATTATAAACATTTCGGTAAGTTCTAATTAATCTTAGCAGAAGTGTATAGCTCGGGGTCTTCCCAAGTCATCTTATTTGATAACAAAAGAACACTATATCCCATTTTTGATAAATTATCTCTAAATAGGAACATATAATCTCGATATTTTTTATTCAGAAGATCAAACGCGTCTCTTCCCATTTTTTTAAGATGTTCTCTATTCAAAATATCCTTTACAAAGTTATCTATAACTTCATTATCCATATAGTCAAATTTATAATCTTCGCTAAAATAAATCTCTAGCTCAGGAATATTAAAAAATTTGTCCCAATCTTTCTTATAAAGGGGGGTAATGTTCACGTGAATTGCATTCGAAACGGCCTTTATCAATTCATCTGAGGGATTTTCAATATAAAACAGGGGGATAGCGATAATAAACCCTGTTTTTTTACATACTCTTCTACACTCCTTGAATGCTTTTTCTTTATCGGACATAAGAGACAATACGTTTCCAATAATTATTAAATCAAATTCAGAATCCTTGAAAGGAAGATTATTTACGTCTGCTTTTAGAAAATGAATATTATCTAATCCTTCTTCATTTGCCCTTTCTTCAGCTTCTTTTAAGCTTACTTCATTTATGTCTATTGAAGTGATCTTACATTTGACTAACTTACTCAGTTCTATTGCTGTAAACCCGGTACTTGTACCTATTTCGAGGACTTTACTTTCTCTGTCTAGACATGTTCTGCTCGCTATTTCAAAAACGGTTTTTCTTCCTCCAGGAGGACGATTTGTTTCTTTTGTTAAACCAATTAATTGGTTGTAATCCATTCCATCTATTTGTTTTGGGGTTAATTCTTCTATGTTCATTTTATGGTTTTAATGTTTTATCTATCCTTGGAAACTGGTCGGCGCTCCAGATAAATGGCATCTCAAGTAATCCTTGAAGCATTCTTTCCCATCCTAGTCCGAATCCAGAAGTTTCCTTATAATCTGAAAATTTTCTTGTTTGTAAGTATGGTTCATAATCTTTTTTCGGCAAATTAAATATCGTGGCTTTCTCGTCTAATTCTTTCTCAGACCTAACTCTGTGGCCACTTCCAATAGTTTCTCTGTATCCCGGCCAGATGAAATCTGAATTATTTGCAACTTTTGGTTCTTTTCCTTCCACAACTGCATGATAGAAGGGTACTTCTAAAAGAGGAAACTCTCGTATAATTACCATATTTCCTAAAATTTCGGTTATTTTTATCTCTTCCCAGCTACCAAAATGTTTCAGAGTAAACTCCCTATATTTATTATTCCCCGTTTCTTTGTAAAGAATATCCAAAACTTCTTTAAACGTTAAACGGGGGATATTTTTAATATTCTCAACAAAATCTCTTAATTCAATTATCTTCTCATCTGTCAAAAAGTATACCAGATCTTTGTGGTTTTTCTCAAGTAGGTCTTTTAAAATCTTTTTTATTAAATCTAATATTATTACTTCATTTTGTTCCTGGTTCACCTTTCCCTCATATTCAATATGGTGGAATTCCGAAAGATGTGTTGCGTCTCCAGGTTCTTTTCTAAAAGAGTTATAGATTGAGTATACCTGGTTAACTTCATTTTGTAGCATGGCTAATTCCAAATAAATTTGCGAGGACTCTGATAAAAAAGCGGTATCTTCTAGGTCAAACCATTTTAGTGTTATGGGGCAAGTATCCGTTGTATAATCTATGGCCTCTTTGCCATAAACCGCTCCAGGAGAAGAAATCATTCTTGTTGTTAGCGGCAGAAGAGTGAATAGTGCTCCAAGGTTGTTAAAAAATTCGTTTGCAGATAGGTTAATCTGATGGTTTATTTTTGCAATATGTCCCCACATCTTGTCTGTAGCAAATTGATTTACCCTGTTTTCAATCTCGTTTATGGGTATTCCTTCATCTTGAATCTTTTCTATTGGAGAAAAAATTTTATTCCCTTTATAAGAAATCACCCCATCCTCTTTTGCTGTGTATGGTCCAAGCATAATCTGTTTAAATGTAAAATGTATATAAAACCTTTTAAACAAAAACGTTTAAAAAAAGGTGTTTATTAGTGATAAAATGAAAGATATTCAACTAAAGAAGAAAGATTTTGATTTATTAAAAATATTGGGCACCAATTCAAGGGCATCTTTAAGGAATATTTCCGAGGAATTAAAGATATCAAAACAGGCTGCATCTCTAAAAATAAAAAAATTAGAGGTCGGAATTATTGCAGAGTATATTACTATTATAGATTTTTTTAAGTTGGGTTATAATAATACCCATCTTTATCTTAAACTTCAAGGAATCGAAAGAAAGAAACACAGAGAAAACATCTTAGAATTAAAAAAGGTGGGGAATATTTCTTGGATTGTAACCCTCTTCGGAGATTTTGATTTAGCAATTTCAATTTTTTATGAAAGTCTTGATGAATTTCACACCATTCTTAACAAAATTTATCGTATCTTTGGAAACTCGATAAAAGATAAAGAGACCTTTCCCATTCTCTCTCAAGAAATTTTTTTACCTCAGCGAAGACAAACCTCTATTTTAATAAATCCTACAAAGAGAATAGAAATTTCTGATAAAGAGAGAAAAATCTTAAATTGTATCGGGACTAATGCCAGATTTAATTATGCAAATATTTCTCCCGAGTTAAAGATGGAATGTAACACCATTAAAAAAAATATCTTAAGATTGCAAGAAAAAAAGATTATTCGTGGATATAACCTTATCTGCAATAATAATAATTTGGGGAATATTTGGCATATCTGCATCCTGAACATTGTTCCCGGGAAAAATATAAAAAAAATTATTGAGGAGTTAAGGAATAAGGAAGAGATTCCTTTTATTTCTATCACCGTTGAGAATAAGATTATCTTTGATTTTATCTGTAAGAATTATGAGTCCGTTAGAAATTTCTTAAATAAATTAAAGATAGACTTTTTTAACGATATCGAGGGTTATCGTTTACTGGGTGTTGACGAATTAATAAAATTAAAAATTAGCTTTTAATCTCCCCACATCTCTTCGTATCATTCCCATAAGGAAAAAGGATTAAGTAATTGTGAGAGCATTTTTTAAACTTCTAATTATTATTCTTATTATGGGTAACCCAAATGTCACAAAAAAAGATTTGTGGTTTGTTTATCTTCTTGAATGCGGGGATGGTTCTTATTACACCGGTGTGACTAATAATGTTGATGCCCGAATGAAAGCTCATGCCGAAGGCAAGGGGAGCAAGTATGTTTATAAAAAGAGTTTTAGAAAACTTCTCTTTGCAAAACCTTGTGGGAGCAAGTCGGATGCTTGCAAGGAAGAGTATCGGATTAAGAGGCTCCCACGAAATCAGAAGGTGGAGTGGTTTAAGGAATAACTTTGTGTTGTGGAAATCTCCCCGCATCAAAATTAAATATAAATCTTTATAAATACCAAAGAAAGTCAAAAAGGATGACTGAAGAAAATAGAAGAGTTTTGTATGTTGGAACCTATCTAGAGGGAGCTGAAATCCCTCTATTGAAGCATGAGGGGTTTATTTGTGATCGTGCTGAAACGAGAAACGAGGCTGTCCTTGCTGCAGAAAGAGCAAAATATTGTGGAGCTCTAATTACTAGTCTTCGCATAGGAGCTGGAGATTGCAAACCCTCTAAAGAATACTGCGGAAATGGGTTAGAGTTAATAAGAGATTTGAGTGAAAAGGGGCTTCCGATGGTTGTTTTAACTGGAGCAAGCAAAGAGGTAAGGATGTTGGCAAGAGTGAATGGTGCGCAAGAAGTTTTATCAAAACCCCTGCCTCTTGAAGAATGGATGCCGGTAGTAAAAAGAACTTTTTTGTAAAAATAATTAATTATCCTGAGATTTCATCGCACCTCTCCGTATCATTCTCGTAAACAAACAAAGAACCATAACCTTCCTGAACAATTTGCTGATTTACAAAGAATTCAACTCCAGAAATATTCACATAAACATATCTCAACAACCTACCATATTCGTCGGTTTCACTTACATCTTTCTCGAGCCGAACTTCTTTATCAAGAATCATTCCAGAGAGATAATCCTTGGCTTCTTGATATCCGGTTTTGCCTTTTTCAGGGGTATCCACACAAATTAATCGCACAGTTTGATTATTTGAGAGTGTGAAGGTGTCGCCGTCGATGACGCGGGAAACGATTAAGTTATCTGATTTCGCGTCTTGTGGGGGTTGGAATGTTAGGAGATAAATTGTAAGGGAAATAAGAACTACTAAAAAGATTGTGGTTAGGAGGATGAGGAGTTTAGATTTCATTTTAACTCAGAATAAATCCTTCTAGTGAAATTAATAACTTTTTCTGCATATTCTTTATCTAAGAGTGTTCCATAGTATAGCATGCCGTTTCTAAAATACCTTATTTGATCTGCAAATTGAACGTCTTGCTCTTTAAAGTTTAGTTCTCTTAAATAAGAAACTTCTGCTTCGTGAGCTCCCTGCCCAGAGGAGTTAAACCCCCAAATAAGCATCTTTGCTCTTATTAGGCTCATGATAATATCGTAGCACGTTTTTACATAATCATTAGCGTTATTCTCTTTAATTCCTATCTTCTTTAATTATTCCAGCAGATTTTCATAGCTTTGTTCTGCACTTTTTGAAAGAAATTCTGCTCTTGATTTATCTGGAACCTGCTTTTTAACAATCTCCTCTGACAAAAAAGCTTCAAAATATTTTACAGCTCTCATAATTCAATTCCTCCTGCCAACACAACCCCATTAAACAGGTTTTCCTTCAGATTTTTATGAATCTCTTTAAAAGAAGGATAAAAATTAATTCTAATTTCCTTTTCAAAAATCTCCTCAAATTTCCCTAAATTAATTGTTTTCTCCTTCCTGCCTATTACTGCAATATCGATATCTGAGCTGGAAGTGTCATCCCCCCTGGAATAACTGCCGAATAAAAGGATTGTTCCTCCTGCAAACTCTTTTTCGAGAAAATTAGCAAGTCCAGACTCATAAATTACTCTCAAATTATCTATTCTTTTCAACTGCATTACCCTTAAATTGTCGCGGTTAAGTTGAATAGCCCATCTTTTTGACTCTTTGTCCTGCTCAATCTTTATCATTTCCTGTTTTTCCAGTTCAGGAAGAGCTTTCATTACTGCTGGCTGAGACACTTCAAGATATCTGGATATCTGCCTCTGATTCAGACTTCTTCCAGATTTTGCAAATAAGAACCTCAAAATCTCCTGTTGGAGGTTAGTTAACTTGAGTTTATATCTATTTACCATAGTTAAGATATATTAACTTGAGTTTATAAATGTTTTGGGTGGGAAAAAATCCAGGAACAATTGAAAAAAGTTAAGAGTCCGCTGAATAGATTATAATTAAATTTCAAAACCACTTACAATACAAACTTCTTTTCCTTTTCCAGATTTAGGCAAATCTACACGATCAATAAAAACTGGAATTTTTCTATTCAAAATCTTCTGTAGGGAAGCCCCTATTTGCCCTCCCCTATCAACTCTTAATCCATAACCAGCTTCTACTAAATAACACTGGAAAGTTCCTTTTGACAATCCAAATAATTCTTCAATCATCTCACAATACATATATAGACTCTCTCCTTTGTATAATTTTTCAGGATTATCATCAAAAAAATAAGAGTATTTACTTAAACCAGGATTAAGACTTCTATAGGGGTATTTTCTATCTCCTTCTTCTATCATTCGCACAGCACCAGGTTCAAATTCAAACAAATGAACAGTATCTTCAAAATGCATGCCAATACGAATATGCCCATTATGCGAAAGAAATACTTCTGAATCTAAAGCAAGTATCTCCTGCAAACTATAAAAACCTCTGCTCCTCAATACAGGCAAGTCATATTTCATTAATTGTCCTGCAAAAAACTCAAAACTTTGCTGATCCAACTTTCTTCGTGGAATTTGAGGACCTCTGTATTTCTTGATTCTTTCAAGAAGTTCTGTTTTATCAAGCATTTTTCAAAAAAAGAATTATGCATATTTAAGGATTATTATGGTGTGGGGTTGGGGGTTATGTGAAGGGGGTGTCGCCGTCTATTACTCTGCTGACAACGAGGGAGTTATTAATTCCTGCAGGGGCTTTTGAGTTGGGTTCAAGGTTTAGGAGGAAGATTGATAGTGCAATTAAGGTTATTAGGAATATTGTGGAGAAGGAGATTATTAATTTATTGTGGGATTTCATATTCTTTTCTTCACGTCCTCAAGTTGCTTTCTTAAGTAATTTAAAAGTCTTTCAGCTTCTTCTTTCTTGGTTTCTCCCGCTTCTTCGCGATTATCTTTCACTAAAACATATGAAACATAAGCAGTTTTGTTCCCAGAAATCTTAGTTATCATTTTAACAAATTCCTTCTTTGAATAAGATTTATTTTCAATCAACTTACCTATTATGTAAAGAGTTCTTATTCTTAAAATTAAAGTGTAAATTACTCTGTTGTTTATTTTCTCTTTCTTCAAATTTTTATCTATTAATTTAATCTTTTCCTTGGTCGTATCTAGGTACCATTTGATGTTCTTTTTAGTAATTTTAACCTCTAATTTCTTCAAATAGTCCGCGTTCATCAGTGGCAGAGCCTCCTTTATCATCTGCCCGATAGGAAATAAGTCTGTTTCCATCTTCTGCTTTATCAGTTCTTTAGAAACAATCAAGATATTGTAAATTCCATCTCGAATGCTCTCCCGGTCAATATTATCACTTACAACAAGAATATCAATATCGCTATTTGCGTCTTCCTCGTTCCGAGCGTAACTCCCAACAAGATAGATTCCCACCACCTTTTTTAATTCAATATGTTCCTTAAGAATACCAATAACTTCGAGCAAGATTGTTTCCGGGGTTTTTTTAATCAATTCTATTCTAACTTCCCGATTAAGCCACGCTCTTGGAAGTATAACTGCAGAGGAATTTCCCGCCTTTATTGCTCTCTTAACTTGAATTTCATTTATCATTTTGTTTGTTATCGTCCTCGTTTTCCTTCAAGTATTCTCTATCTTTCTTTAGTTGCTCTCCAAATTTCTCGTCAATTTCTTTCTGCCAGTAAGCCTTTGTTGTATCTTTCCTGCCTTTTTCGTGCTCAATTTTATCCTCGTGTTTTTCAATCTGCTTTCCAGTAGATTTAATCCTCTTCTGCCGTACCTTCTTCATATGCCTTCTATCGCTCATATTATAGTGTAAGTACGTGTACTTACATATTTATAAATGTTTTTATTAGAAAAATACCTCCCCGGCATCAAAAGATGCCGGCAAGGAACCGGCACATGGCTTTGGTTTATTTTTGTGTTTATCAACCTGTTGACGCGCATGGCATTCATATTTTTTTACAGGTAATTAAATAGGAGAACCTATTGTTATGATTGAACAGTTGGCGATGTCTTGGAAATCTCTTCAATGGATTTGAGAGATTCCTCAATGGCCTTTATTTGTTCATTATATACATTTTCCTTTTCAGACATTTGCTCTTTGGTGTTGTCAAATTCCTGGACAGCCTTTTCGACTTCGAGCTCCTTCTTTCTTTGTTCTCTCTTTATATCCTCTTGGACATCTTTTTTCCAATTTTCAAGTTCCTTTCCCAGTTTATCTATTCGCTGTTCTTTTCCTTTGGTATCTGCTTTTAATTTGGACTTGGAGTTCATTATTTCAAGCTTTTTTTGCGTTAATCTTTCAACGATGCTATATCTTGACTGACTCTCTGATATGAGATAATAAAGGGGGAGTTTTACTTAAACATTTATTAAATTTCTTAAGTGATAACTGTAAGTTACCACTTTAAATCGGTTTGCCCTGTTGCAACTTTAAAGAAACAATCAAACATTCAAATGTATTAATCTTACAGTTGAATTATTAGAAAGGACGAAGGTGTCGCCATCTATTACTCTTTGAACGACTGGGGGGTTTAAGTTATCCCCCGTAGGGGCTTTTGAGGAGGGTTCAAGGGGTTTAAGCATTGTTGTGATAAAAGCCTAAAAGAAAAATCGGCTTTGCCGGATTTTTCACTCAACGATTTTGTTAATCCGAATAGTATTTTGAGAGGGTGTTTTATTGCAGAAAAGTCGAGTAGATACAATTTCAAGTCGGGTTTCTGTAAAGAACAAAATTTTTTTTCTGCAATGCTCTCCCCACAGAGCAAGCTCCTCGAAATATCTTCTCTCCTCGTCCGTTAGTTCGAAGTTTTCGGCCGGTTTCCTCTGAAAATATCCAATCCAATTCTCCCCCGATTGCCCGCATCCCCCAGATATTTTTTCTAATGCCCTTATAATCTTTCTCATCCCCATATTATCCGTTAGAATTTGGATTTAATAAAGATTGTTGTGATAAAATTTTCTCTAATTACTGTTTTTCTAAAATTGCTTCTTTTTCCCTCTTTGCTTTTTCTTTAGCATTTATCTCTCTTTCATAATACCTTACCAACTCTTCCTTATCTAATTCTTCCGCCACCCTCTTTTTTTCCTCGTGGACGGTTATTTGTTCTTGTAAAGATTCAATTCCTTTTTTGAGTCTTTTTTTTCTATTTGCCATAATCCGCGATTATGCCTCCCATTCTTTGAATTTCCTCCTTTAGCAATTTTAATAGAATTTCTGCGTCTTTTATAGGAATTTTGTCTTTTATCTCCTTCTCATCTCTTATTTTTCGATAAATTTCATATAATTCATCATAATCCCCCTTGTAGCGAGAAGTTACCCACTTTCTAAATAATCCATTTGAATAGGTTTTATTTTTTAAAAGCTGGTGAATTATAAAAGTTCCTCTAAGCCTCAAGATCAGGGAGTAAATAACACCGTTTGAGGCAGTTTTTCCCGTTCTTTTATCCAACTCGATGAGTTCTTCATTTGATTTTATAGATTCTTTGGTGCTATGAATAAACGGCTTGAATGATTGGGGGTTAATCTTAATTTTTTTTAGTTTTTCTAAGTAGTTTTTGTTTATTAGTGCTCTGGCTTCTCTAAATATGGAATACATCATAACAGGATTTATCTTTATGGCAGAGTTCAATGAATCTTCCGAAATAACCAAAAACTCTATATCATGCTTATTCTCTAGTTTAAATCTATCTTTGGCGATTATTAGAACATCTATGTCAGAATCCTCTTCTGCTTCATTTCTGCCATACGAGCCGTATAGGAGGACGGTTATAATTTTATCGAGGTGAGGATAAAGCATTTCTAGAATTCTTTCTTTAATGCTTTTCTTTTCCAGTCTTACAACTAAAACCTTTTCATTAGCCCATTCTTTTGGAACAAAGATATGCGAACCATTGCCTATTTC
>CAZGIL010000015.1:0-17667 GCA_964526265.1 Candidatus Woesearchaeota archaeon | reverse complement strand
ATTATGATTCAAGTCCTGCAAGTCGTTGTCACACCATTTAGTCATTATGCTGTATCAATCGCGGGTGGATTCATCTTTGGAACATGGCAAGGATTCATCTATAATTGGATTGGAAGAGTAATCGGAACAGCAATCGCATTTTACTTAGCAAGATTTTTTGGAAGGAAAATAATCAAACATGTTGTTAAGCCTGAAACTATAAAAAAATATGATTATTATTTTGACAAAGGAAAAATCTTGCTGTTCCTTGCGTATTTCTTGCCAGTGTTCCCGGACGATGAATTATCTTATCTTGCAGGACTTTCAGCGATGAAGCCAAGAATCTTTTTGCCATTAATGGCGATTGGGCATATAAGTGGGAGTTTAGCTTTAGCTTATGTAGGAAATGGAATTCAGTCCGTTAAAGAACCGATGTTCATAATCCTTTCTTTAGTAACTTTAATCGGAGGAATTTGGTTTGCATGGCATTATAGAAAAGTTAAAAATAATGCCAATACTAATGTGTAAAACGCGCGCCAAAATTTACTCAAGAGGACGCTGCGCTTTCGTCGCTATCGCTCCTCACCCTCGTATAACAAGGGATAAAAGGAAAATTGCTCGGCTCGCAATTTTCCCAAATTTTCTTCGCTACGCTACGAAAACTTCTTTTATCCCTGACGTTATACCCAATAAAATTTCCGTTTCTTAGAATAAAAAAGAGACGAGAACCTATTGTTTTGTTCCTATTATTATTTCAGTTGCTTCTGGATTAATTGTCTGCCCTATAATAGGATTATTATAAACTGCTTGGGTAACACCATTCACTTCCTAATCTTGTGATTCTAAATCTTCCTTGAGAATTGTTTTTCTTCCCGCAAAATCCGCTTTTCTTTTTGCTTTTTCTATAATCTCTTCTACCTGTTTTTTTAAGATTTTCTCAATTGCCAGTACCGCTTCTTTACTTGCTCTTTTCCCTGTTTTTTTTATTGCCTCTGCAATCTTTTTTTTATGAATCATTCTGCCTCAAGAATATCTTTTTTCTTATAATCAAGACTCCATCTTCTAAGAAAATCTTCAAAGATAATGCTGTTTTCTATTGGTATCTTTACAGAGCCTTTTCCCAGAGAAAGTGCTCCTACCCGCTTAAGCATTCCTTCCTCCCCTCTTCTTCCGATTAAGGCATAGGTGAATTTTGTTTTATTATTATGATTTAGATTTTTAAGGTTGTAAGAAAATAAAGAATATCCTTCAAAACCCAATCTTTCTGAAAACTTCTTATTATATAATAAGCTAAGCCCCTCTACGAGAACTCCCTGCCTTGCCAAAAATTCTTTTTCAAACAGTTCTTTTAGGTTTATTGTTTTAATATCAAGCTTCAAGTCCTGTTTAATCAAGCTTTTAAAATTCTGTCCTATTTCTAGTCTTTCTTTTAGTGGCTTTTCTTCAAAGATAAGAAGAATATCAACATCATTTGAATCCAGTTTTCCTTTTACATTTGAACCATAAAGAACAATATCAAATAAACTGTTCTTCTTAACAAACTTTTTAGATTTTGATATTAAGCATTTCAAATAATCTTTTTGCATCTTGTTTAAGCACCTCCGAGACTTCTTTATTTAATCTGGCTCTATAACTATCCTGATAAAAGGGAAAATCCTTGTCCAGAATATTATAAACTTCCCAATATTTAGACTCAAGAATTCTAAACCTTTCCGTGTGATTGCTTGGAATTTTTCCCTCCTTTACAAGAATAAATAAGTCAGCCAATGAAGCAATAGCTTTGAAGAAAAGAGTAACTGCAGAATTATGCTCTTTTTTCCATTCCGCTTCCAGAGCATTTTTATAATATTCTCTTGCATTTTGCTCAAGAATATCTTTAATATCGTCTTTCATAGTTGTATAACCAATATTAACTATTTAAACCCTTTGGTTATATAATACATCTTAGGCGACCATCTTTCAAACATCCAACACAACCCGACAAATCTCAATTCATCAATTAAGTAGTTTCAAAACTCTTTTCACAAATTTTTTAGGGTATTCTCTTAAATACTTTTTTAGTTTTTTCGTTTCTATTTTTTTCCTGATTTCTTTAATTGTTTCTTTATCTATTTGTTGCCTAAAATAAATCATATCTATAAATGTTTTTTCAATATCAGAATATGGAAGGGCATAATTTCCCTCTTGATAATAATCCATCCCAAAGAAATATTTTTTATCTATTTTTTTTATTAAAATATTGCTTCCCAAGCTTTTTCTAATTCCTGTTCTTATGTTTCTTATGCTGATAATAATGGGAATTGTTTCCTGTTCCCAGAGGTTGTGAAAACTTAAAGCATCCTGCAATCCTAAATACGCTGGCTGAAAGCAAAACACTGCAAGAGAGGAGTTATTCAAGGCCGTATAGCACCCCTTACTCAATCTTTTTATTTTCTGCTGTTTTATTAAGTAATTTATTATTCTTTTTGAATATCCTTTTTCTTTCTTGCCATTGCTTACTATTTTTGAGATAGAGCTATAACTTATAATCGGGCTCTTCCCGAATAATTCCAAGATTTTATTTTTAAATTTCTCTTTACCCATTTTTTACCCTGTCTTTTATGTATTCCATCATTTTTTCTTTGTTAGGAGTGAGCCAATCTAAAATTATTATTTTCAAATTTTCTTCATCAATTGGCTCTTTGTATTCTTTTATTAATTTCTCCAGCTCTTTTTTTACCAAAACAATATTTTTAATGTGCCTTAGAAGGAAAAAGATATCATATAAATCCCGAATTCTAAGCCTGCTGAGATATGCTGAAACTTTTTCTTTTAAAAATTCTTCAGGGGTTAAAGTGTAAATTGTCGCAAAGTTGCCATCAACTGTCTCATATTCTTTTAAAATCCAAGGAATTTTCTTGAAAATTGCATCAAATTTTATTGCTGTCCTATTAAACTCAAAGGAAAAATAAACACTATTCTCGCTTACTTTTTTCTTTTTTGTCTGAAACCCTTTTTTTTCAAGTTCTTTCAAGAATAAATTAAGTTTTTTAATATCTTTATTTATATACACATCTACATCTTCTGAAAATCTGTTTCCCTGGTAGCATCTCCAAATTGCTGTTCCCCCGTGCATGACCGCGTAATCAAATATTTCAAATAAAGTTTTTACTATCATATCCTGTGCCTTTGCAGTTTCTCTCTGACTGGCTTTTTTCAGCCTTAGTATAAGGGGTATCATTTTACATAGGTTACATATATATGTAACTTTGGTAGTTTTTAAACTTTTCTGTTTACTTTAGTATAAAAAGTTTAACAAGAAAACTTCCGAAACATCTATCTCAAACATCCAAACAACCTTTCTAGCTTTATTTTAAGCACCTTTATTTCTTTCTTGATTTAATAAATAATACAACTAGTATGGAGATTAAAATTATAACTAGCCCGGCAATAACATAAATTGTAACACCCATTTCCTTTTCTACGTATTCTTTTTTTTCCTCTTGGCTCATATTAGTCCCTTTTTCCACGAATGTTTCTGTTTCTGTTTGATTTTGTTGAGTTGAAGTTCCAGAACTCCCACCTCCTCCACTAGTACCAGAACTTCCAGAGCTAGGAATAGGAGTTTCTTCTCCTGCTTCAGGACTTAAAACAACAAGATTAATTAAATCAGAATTAATATCTTGTTCAGAACTTGTAGCTTTAACATAATAAGTATATGTTCCAGGATTATTTTCAGAAACCTGCCATGAAACAGTGCAAATATCATTATTCATACTCTGACAATCTTTTATTTCTTCATCTAAAATCACATTCCCAGTAATTCCAAATAAATTCTTAAACCAGTCGGCAATTTGTTCAAATAAACTTCTTTCATCAGGACTTAGCTGAACTTGTTCCCGAATTAATTCTGCCTGAACATTATTACAATTATTCTTACAATAAATAATTGGTTTAATTAAATAAGCTTCATTTGTTGCTATCCTGATTTCTTTTTCATCAAGTTCAATATTTAATCCTGGTTGAAAAGCTTTTATTGAAAATAATAATTTTATGTTATAATCAAGATAATCCTTGCTATTTCTGCAAACATAGTTTCCATTATTATAAAGCGGATAAAGATTCTCGCAGCATTTTTCTTGATTTTCTATAGAAATTGCCTCATTTTCGAGCCCACAGCTTCTTTTGCAAGCAAAATTATAATTTGATAAATCAAAATTCCGGGATTTTTGATTAAAAAAAACTTCTAATTTGGAATAATTTTCATAAGGTATAATAATCTCAAGGATACCTGTATCTAAAAAATCGCTTCCTCCCGGATTATCTGGATTTTCAAAATCATCATAAAAAATAATTAAGCTAGATTCGGTTTGATACTCATTAATTATCCCGCGATCATCATAAAACTTAAAATTATAAACTCCTTCACTAACAGGAACAAAGCCCTGATAATTTCCATATAAATTTTCAACCCCAGATAAAACAATATCTGAAAAAGATTCATTAAATGTAAATTTAATAAAGCATCCTTCTTCAGCACTTGCAATTCCAATTAAAAAAATTAAACAAATTAACATTAAAATTATTTTTTTCATTTTACACATTTGTGGTTTACACATTTCCCCCTTTTACCTGTCCAAGCACCCTCCATTGGGCAATGCCAATCTGAATTGCACTCCCAATCCGGATTTATCTCAACTTTTCCTTGTTTATTACAAAGCCCATAACTGCTTTCGACAGAACCTTCCTCTCCAGTTCTTGGCAGACATTTATGCTCACTAGAACACCCCTCAATACAAGTAATATCCATAATATTCCCGCATTGAATCCATGCATCATTATTTTTAGAAGGAGTGCACTCCCAATCCGGATTTGCATCAATTAAGCCATTTTCATTACAAATTCCTACTTTTATAATAGTTTCTTTAGATTCTTGAATCAACTCTTTATGATATCCCTCTGCTCCTTTATTCACAACACATTTATTATCAACACAGTCTTTTACACAATTCATATCCCATTTCATTGAATCATAGCAATCTTTAACTTTCAAACACTGCCAATCTTGGTTTATAAATTTATGATTAAAATCACAATACCCAAAAATTTGTTTTTTATCTTCTGTGATGCTTGTTTTATAATTATCTTCTTGAGGAACACACTTGTCTTTTGAATCACACTCTTTAATACAAGCCAAATCCCATCCTTTAAGTTTGGAACAAGTTTCTTTATAATTACTATAACTACATTCTATTTTATAAACATCCCCATAATTCAAGCATTTTTCCCAATATTTTGTAATATTCCCTCCGCCTAAAAGAATTTGCATAATATAACCACAAGAAACAACATTATATCCGCTAGAAGACTGTTCCTGCATCAGACTATCCGCAGTTGGGCGATAGTATTCCTTTACCCAGGCACCACAACCAGGAGAATTTAAATCTTGTTCACCATACTTGGCATCCCAATTAACAGTTTTTACACAATTTTTTTGGGCTTTCTGGCTTTCATAAATTCCAGCTAATTTTTTGTCTGCTTCTTCTTCACCTAAATTAGGAGCATACTTCTTTTTCATTTCAGAATATTGGCTATTAGAAAAATATTCATCATCTAGAGAAACGAAAGCATGCCCTAATTCATGCATAAAAGTAGTACCGGGAACATGATCTCTTTCACGATTCATATAATCTTTTGTTGCAATCCTCATAAAAATAACTCTCGAACCCAAACGAGTATATGCTAAATAAGTTCTTTGGTTATAAAAATTATAAATTCTTGCATCTGAACAAGAACTCATTTTAGGAATATTTTCAAATACACTGGAATCAAAAACACCTGAATCAACCTGTGCGTCCTTGACAACAAAAGAACTATCATCAACAGTTTTTAAGTCCAGATAAAATGCAAAATTATTACTATACTCTTTAAATGGCTGATGTTCTTTAATTCCATATTTTTCATTCCCAGAACCTTGCTCCCTTAACCAAAAATATTCGCTATGAAAAAAAGATTTTTCAACTGCTTTATCAACTGCACTTTTTCCTAAAACTTCAACAATTTTGTATTTTGCATCATCTTTTCCCGAATAATGAACACAATTAGTCATAGGCACTTTTCTTGAAACTTCTTTATTGACAACACAAAAAATACTTGCCCCATTCTCTGTTGCAATTAAATTAATAATTTTTCTATTTTTTGCAATATCAGTATTTGCCAAGCCTCTGTAATCCCCACTAATTTTATAAATATAAGACTCTCTTTCAGAATTATAATCCCACTTTTCCTTTTCTAAGACTATGTAAGTAAAATCGGGTATTTTAGTCCCAAAGCCCTCTTTTACTTTTACATTTTCTTCAATATACAATCTTCCATCTTCTTCGGGTTTTGTATTTGTCTCGCAAATTATATTATCAAAAATCGTAAAGGGTTCTTTTGGAACAAATCCCTTTTCCCTGCTCACTTTAAGAACATAATCAGGGTTAAAAGATATTTCTACATATTTATCGCAACCTTCATCAATCTCCCCATCACAATCATCATCTTTTCCATCACATATTTCAGTTTGAGGAATTATTTCTCCAACACAACTCTCCCATGTTCCAGCAGAACACACTTGCATACCACTTTTACAAATTCCAACTCCTTTTGTTCCTTCTAGTCCAGAATAACACTCTTTATTTAAAATATCTAAAATATCATAAGAAACCCCTGCATAAGGCAAATAAAGTTTAGATTCTTGGATATCATAAACCAAATCTCTGATACTACCCGTTCCTCCCATATGATTTTCTATCCCTAAAAATTCAAAACCCTTTTCTGAAAAATTAGATTTTAACTTTGCAATAAGGGCTTTAGATTTATTAATAACATTTTCAGAACTTTCTTTTTCTTCAGTATATCCTCCAATAAGAACAAATTTTTTATATTTAATATCAGGAATATTCTTAAAAATATCTGTTAACAAAGCATCTATTTTTTCACCATTCCAGTGAAAGTGAGCAACAAGAACTTTATTCTCATTTTTTATAGGAATTACCAACCCAACACAACCATCTATACCTGCAGAGCCAACATATCTCGCCTCACTGCCAGAAACTATTTTATATTCATCCATGCCTACTTCTACATCTTTTTTCCCTGCAAAATTTTCTTTTTTCTCAACTCCTAAATATAAACCATCAACCTCATCAATCTCCCCATCACAATCATTATCTTTTCCATCACAAACTTCAGGAGAAGGAACACACCCTGCAGGATTAACACAAAGATCTACCCAACCTTGATTATCATATTTTAAATCATCCATGTATACAAATCTTAGTTTTCCATCTGTAGTAGAAACATCCATAGAAAATAGTCCTCCACCTTGACCGCAGATTTTATATTTTTGTTCTGCATAACTGCTGCTACTAAAACCCCAATTCTCATATCCAGGATCATCAGGACTAGCTAAACAAGAATCAGGTATTCTCGTTCCGAATTTTGACCAATCAGGTAGACTGCCATCAGTTGGATTTGCAGAATTGTAATCAAATTCTTTACCAGACACGAATAAGTCCATTCCTCTCCATTGCTCATCTAATCTTAAACTCCACGGCCAACCGCCAGCAGCAGTAATAGCTCCTGAAATGTAACTAATTTTATAATCACCAGGAGCCACATCTAATATTACCTTAGATGGATCTTGAGGACACCGGCCACTACCTTCTCCCCAATACCAACAAGCCCATGAGTTAGCTCCAGGAACACTAACTCTATATTCACAATTTGGCTCAGATGAAGAAAGTTCAGGACTCAACTGAACCTGTTTCTGATTTCCAGTAATCTTATCCCAAAAATCAGAAAACCATGAAGCAGAAACAAAAGATAAAGATAATAAGATTATTACTGAAAAAACAAATCCAAAAATCAACTCTTTTTTCATGCGAGAGTAATCTAATTAATCTATATAAATTTATCGCGTAGTTAACTATTTAAATTCTTAATAATATAAAGAATAATGGAAAAAAAGTGGCTTATAGTTCTGATTATTCTGGCAATTATAGTTGTTCTTGGAATAATTATTCTACTACTTATAAAACCACAATTATCCCCAAATTCAAATTCTAATCTTGAAACCTGCAATTCGCTTAGTTATAGTTCAAGTTCTGCAAAAAACCTCGTGTTTTTTGCCACTGAGAAACAAGCTCGAGAATATTCCCAGTATTTAGAATCAATTTCTCCTTACAATCAAAATTCTTTTAATATTTATTTCCTAGATTATTCTCCAGAATGTGAGCTATACCAAGGAAAAGCAGTTCTCTGCTATAATTCTGATTTAATCAAAAAAGCCTCTTCATGCCCTAATGATATTATAATAGTAATTAAAGATTATCCGAGGAATATCAGAAGTTCAGCCTATATGAATGTTATAAGCATAAATTCTCGGGATAATAAAAACGTTCTAATTCATGAAATGGGCCATGCTCTTGCTTTTTTGTCAGACGAATATGTTCCCTCGACTCTTCCAAGAAAATCAGAAAACTGCCAGAAAACCTGTGATTTATTCAAAGATTGTTTTCAGGGTTGTGGAAAAGAAGATTATTATAGATCTATAAATAGTGGGGTAATGAAAACCCTTTCAACTTCTGATTATGGAATTTATAATGAAAATTTAATTTCCAAATATCTTTTAAATTCAAATGCAATTACCGGAAATGTCATAGAAAATGAAGTTGATTGCTCTAATCAGCAGTATTATTTAATCCAGGGAGTATATTCTGATAATAAGATAACAATGGAATCTAAATCTATAGAGCAAGGTTGTTTAGGAAATAGTGGAACCGGAGATTTTTCTTATAATTTAATCTTGAATAATAAATTAAATTATACTGGAAATTTCAATCCAGAATTTATTTTTACTGATTCGAGTGAGGGAGGAGAAGTTCTTAGTTCAGATAGGCCTTTCCTTCTAAAAGTTCAAATTGTTGCAGATTCTAAACTTCTAGAGATAAGAAAAGAATCCGTTTTAGCAAAAATAAATTTACAGGATATTGACTCGCGCCCATGCAAAACATGAACAAAAAAGCTTCAAGCGAGATTATAACAGCCGTTGTCCTAATAACAATAGGAATACTTTCGGTAACAATTGTATGGGTTATAATAAATAATACAATAAAACAAGTTCAGCTTTCCCCAGAACAATTCTGTCTTTTTGAGAATAATCCTCTAGCCATTCAAACTGCTTGTTACAATCAAGAAACTTCTGATCTGGAAATAAAAATTTCAAGAGATAATTTTAAATCAAGAACAATAACCCAATTTACTTTTTTAATTGATTCGGGTAAAGAAACTTCCTCCTGGAACTGTGGCAATTGTAATAGTTGCAAGGTTCTGGAAAGTGGAGAGAAAACCTATTTTATCTCCCAAGAGAAAAAACCAGAGAAGGTTTCAATTGCCTTGGATTCTTGTACGCTGGTTACAAAAGGAGTTAAGAATTGTGAAGTCTAAACATCCAGCACAACCTGACAAACCCACCCGTCAGATGTTCGTCGGACGAACATCTGGTTATAAGTTACTGCCTTAACGTCATTCGTAAACTTATAATTTGAAGCCTTGTCCCCTAAAATCTCTGCGGTTAGCTTCCCCTTTTCAATTTTTAAACTTTTAATCTTGGAAAAAAGGAAGTTCTCTGCATCCATAAAATACAAGAATTCTTCTAAAAATCCATAAAGTAGAGATTCATTGTCCTTTCCTTCAACTATAAACTTCTTTTTTATTTTATCTTTAATTTTTAATTTTTTGGTAATAGTTTCCTTCAATGCAAACGCAGAATTCTCGAAGGCTTTTTCTATCTTTTTCCCAAAAGCCTGAAATTTAACATCTGCTGTATGTTTTAAGAAAACAAATCTCTTCATTTTTTAATCGAACAGAAAAGTTTTAGTTGTTTTGGACTATAATCGGTGATATTTGCGGTTATTGCAACTGCCCGAGAATAAATATCTTCTTGGGAATACTCCTCCAAAACACATATCTCATCAAGAAGGCATATCTTAGCAACACAATCAAGGCTATCTCCCATAGATGTGGTTATTCTTTCCTTTATTCCATTCGGAACATTCTCCCATACTATTGGGAGCGAACTCTTATCTATTGAAATTATCTCATTCCTCAAAACATCGTCGGTTTGAATTCCCCTTAAAACCGCTATTTCTTTTTTATATATCTCTTCAGAATTATCTCCGGATAACGCTCCTTTATTAATAACAATTAATAAAACTCCTGCTATAAGAAGAATCGCCACAAAAGCTTCAACAATTCTTACCCATCCTCTTTTTTTCATATTTTTATTACTCTTACCTCGTTTATATTTCTTACCAAATTGTAACATAAACAAAACCTTGTAAAACATCCGCCGTTTTGTTCATATATTGAATGGGTATTTCCTTAGAAAAAATATTTTTTCCTTTAGTTTTTTCTGGAGTGTCTATCCTTTCTCCATTTTTATAAACAAAACTAAAACTAAACTCATTTTGTGAGGAAACTCCCAAATCACTTTTTAATTCTTCATAACTTTCATTATATCTAAAAAAGGTTTCATTAACCCTATCATAAAAAACATATTTTCTTTCCTGTACTAAAAGTATCTTCCCATTTGCACACTCCGCTGGTTCAAAAGGACTTTTCTCAAGAGATTCGTTGGAGAGGTATAATTTAAAGACGCCTCCATCAGAACCATCCCACTCAACTTTTATCTGTCCGTCTATTTTTGAGCCAATTATATTGCCGTTTAAATTTTTGACAACCGATTTTTCTTCATTTTCTGCTAATCCTTCCTTACTTATTTTCAGGCAGTTAATTCCCTCGGTATCCTCAACAACCTCATTCGTTATTGTAGCAACTCTCACACTTCCCAGAAATGTTTCCAATAAGTTGTCCCCCAATCTTTCTAATTCTTGAGATTTGCTTCTCTGAGTTTTAAGCGAGGGTTCCAATACGGTGTAAAGAAAAAGAAGAAAGGTTACAAAAACTACAAAAGACAAAACAACTCCAACATGCGAACCCCTTTTTAATTTACCTCTCCTCATACTAAAAATCAGTTTGAGATATATATAAACTTAATCACGCTGTGAAGAAAAAGCCGGCCGTGGCAGATATGAGAAAGGACAATACCATGAGTGCAAATGAATGTTTTATCCCGGCTTTTACATTCCCTTCCGCGAGTTTTCCGATTGTAAGCCCACTAAAGAACCCCTGAATCAATAACATATACAAAAAAGCATTAGATATTTCTTCTTGGCTTATTGGAGTTCCGACTTCTCCTCCAAGGCCTATATCGGCTCCAGCAATTCCGGATACCATCGGTAGAATCTTAAACTGCATAACTAAAATAATAATTATAAACACAATAAAAATAATATACCCCTGCACTACAAGAGAAGATATTGCCGCTCTTCTTTCTTTTTTAAGTTTATCTGACATACTAACCGCTCCAGCAACAGCCTCGAGTATTTCTCCTATGTCTCCCCCCGCCCTTTCCGCTTGCCCTATAAGGGTTATCGCTCGGGTAACTGTTCTGTTATTAACATCATCAGCAAAAATTCTAAGCGCGGTGTTTAACGGAATACCCATAGAAATCTGATTGGCTAGTTTATTTATGTTTTCGGTTAAAGTGCCAAAAGCTTTTCCTTTAACATTTATTATACTCTTGCTTATCGGAGTACCTGTCTTAACACTCTCAACAAGATTTCTTGCAAACTCAAGGAACATCTCCTCTTTTTCGTTTTCTATTACACTTTCGTGTATTAATGTAAAAACAAAAGGGGATGCTCCAATTAAAATCCCAATACCAACAATAAAGAAAAAAGCCTGAGTTCCGTAAAAGAAGAAAGCAATTACTATAAGGATTAATCCGACTGCCATTCCAACTATATTTTCAATTTTTATTTCCATTATACGCTTTCTTGTTTTAATTGCAAGAATACTAGGAAGATTATATTTACAATTGCAACCCCCGCAACCATAAGAAGACTTATTGCGGTGGTACTAAGCGAGATTCCCAATCCACTTATTTTCATCATTATTAACAAAAGCATAAGAATCATGGGAGAAGCAATAACCACACTGATGTATATATCCATAAAAGTCTCGGCAGATTTTGTTGCCTTTTCTCTCTCTATTCTATAATCAAAAAGTAAAGTTTGTGATCTTTTATCAAAGAATTCAGATAAATCCCCCCCAGAAGTAATCGTTGTCGCAAGCCCATTCAATAATTCAGATAATTTTTTACTTGGACTATTAAAAGCGATATTTCTTAAAGCAGTTACAAGGTCGTATCCAAATACATTAACTTCGTTGAGTAGTTTTGTGAATTCCTTGTTTAGGTAAGGATACTCTCCAGTTGAGATTATCAC
Source organism: Candidatus Woesearchaeota archaeon (assembly GCA_964526265.1). Lineage (GTDB taxonomy): Archaea > Nanobdellota > Nanobdellia > Pacearchaeales > GW2011-AR1 > CAZGIL01. Next base: position 5,314 of record CAZGIL010000015.1, on the reverse strand, counting down.
ACTAAATATTTTGCTTGGTTCAATCATCGAGCCAGAAATAGAAGACATATGGATTGCAGCGAAGGGAAGTTCCTGATTAATCTTGTTCTCAATAGATTGTTTTTCCAGAGTAGGATAAATGTACATAGCAAGAAGAGTTACAAGAGGAACGAAAAACAAAATCCAGAAGGTTTGTAAAAGACGCGTTATGAAAGGGGTATTCACAAGAGTAAGAAAGGGTATCGTTGGTCCGAGATTAAAGAAGAGGAAAAACAGAAAGATAAACAAGCCCACAAAACACGAGATTAGCGTGGTTAACAGGGAAACAGAGATATAACTCCTTGCAAGAAGGGGTATCCCCGCCTTTATCAAATCTCTTTTAAGATTCCTCAATTTTCCAGACTCGAGAGCTTTAATAGATGTTTCAGAAAAAAGCTTATTCGCCGTTTCTATATAGGCACTAGGTTTTTTTTCTTTTATTTCTTTTCTCTTTACTTCTTTTCTTCTTAGTCGCTTTAGGGTACTTCTTTCCAGAAGTTGAGACTCTTCACTCTGTATAATTTTATTATTTTTATTAGAATAGTTTAAATGAGGAGACTTCTGCCTCTGTTTTGGAATGTTTAGCTGGGGGACTGTTGGAAGCGGGTTTTTCATAATTGTCAAATCAAGAAGATTACGTATTTTCATATCAACCTCCTTAAATTTTTTATTTAATAGGTAAAGATGGGAACTAATCATCTTCTTTTCTTGGAGGGAAGAAGCTCCTTTCTCACTTATTTTTAAAGAAGAAAACTCATTTATTATTTGTTTTTCTCTACCAATCTCTCTTTTTAAATTTATGAAGGAATCTTTTGTTTCAGATATCATTTAAGCATACTCCCAATCCTTTCTTGTATTTGAATAATTAATTTTTTAGCCCTGTTGAATGTAATGGAATCTCCACGATTATATGCTCCTTCAAGTCCAAGTTCAGATTGCTCGAGAGAAAGAACAAGCTGATTTAAAATAGCGATATCCTCTTTTTCCATACAGCTAAAAAAGCTCAAACAGCTTATTAAATATTTTGATTATTGGACTCCAAACTCTCTAAGAACTTCTTCGGGCTTTTTGTAATATCTTGTTATAATTTCTTGTACCTCTCTATATCCAAAAACCTTTTTCTGAAACATGTTAAATATCAAAGCCACCCTTTTCCTAAATTCCCCATCTAACTCTTCTCTTTTGATTCCATACCTTTGAGCTATTTTTCCAAGAATTTTACTGTTTTTCTTAAAGTAAAACTGGTCATCGGTAGGATTCCACACAAAAGGAGTGTTTGTCAAAGCAATTCCATTAGGGGTTATGTTTATTATTTCCACAATTTCTCTAAGTTTTCTTGTTTCTTGTTTATTTACTATAGCATGAGTCATAATACAAACACAGTCAAGAACATTAAGGAGTGTAGGAGAAAGCTCTATTGGAGGAGTCTCAAGCCTTTTTATTACAGTATCAACCGAATCCGCGTGAATCGTACTTATAGAAGAATGTCCCGAAGCCATTCCCTGGAAAAGAACATAGGCTTCTTTACCTCTAACCTCACCAACAATAACATAATCCGGATTTTGTCTGAACGAACTTCTAAGTAAAGTGAATAAGTCTATTCCTCCTACCTCCCCTACTCCGGTAGAGTTTCTTACCACACTTGGAAGCCAGTTATCTCTTGGCAAATTTAATTCTCTGGTGTCTTCGATTGAAACGACTCTTGCTTCCGGAGGGATAAAGAAAGCTATTGCATTAAGTAAGGTTGTTTTACCCGAGGAAGTTCCTCCCGCAATTAAGATATTCATCTTGTGTTCAACCAAAAGCCACAAATATGCTAACATCTCTGGACTTAGAGTGTTGAATGAAGCAAGCTGTGTCGGTGTCCATGGAGTCTTTGTGAATTTTCTTATTGTAAATGTCGGGCCCTTGCTCGTTATATCTTTAGTATAAGTTGCATTAACTCTACTTCCGTCTGGGAGACTACCATCTAAAATAGGTTTTGCATAAGAAACATACTGCCCGCATCTCTGGGCGAGCTTTTCCACGAAACTTCCAAGATTATCCAAATCTCTAAATCTTAAATTAGTTTTTAAATTTCTAAAAACCCTATGAACAAGATATACTGGAGTTTGAACCCCGTTACATTCTATATCCTCTACATAATAATCTCTTAACAAAGGTTCTGTTTCATTGAATCCAATAAAATCTCTACACAAATAATAGAATATTTTCCTATAACTTTCATACGGAATCTGCAATCCCAACTCTGTTCCGATAATCTTAAACATTTTATCTATATATTCCATAAGGCTTTCTTTCTTTTTTTCCACAATCGTATCAAAATTAACAATCTCTTTCATGGCATTCAAAATCTCCTCACGATAGATTTTTTCCTGCATATCCAAGATTGGTTCCTCAATCTCATAAATAACCTCATAATTCTTAGCATCCCAATGGATGTGTGCGTAAGCAAAAGGGGAAATTAGTGCGTAACGAACATTGATTTGTGTTTTATCCTTTATCTTTTTAAGAACAGGAATTTTCGGACTGAAATTTATTTCAACCCTTTGGTAATTTTGAATACTTATTTTTTCCATTTTAATTTAAATTAAAACCCACTACCGGAAGACTACCCTCTCCTTCTCCCGCTGCTCCTTTGAGTATAATTAGGTTATAGGAGGTTGGAGAGGAGGTTATTGTTTTAAGTTTATCTAAATTCTCAAAGGTAAGATTATACTCTCCGGAGTAATCTCTTGTAATAGTAATATGATTTTCGTCATTTTTCTTATCCGTACGTATAACTAAACCATCTTCAGATATGTCTTCTGCTTCTTCACCATAGGCGTAATTACTGTCTAACTCAAAAACCAGTTTATCATTTTCGCCGTCTATCTTTAGGGTTCCTTTATCTATTCCGAGGGTTACAACTCTCTGGTTCCCAGGAATTCCAAGTGTGAGGATTGTATCATCCAAGTCCTTTAGCATGGAGATTGTTTGTTCTACCACTGCCTTATCTTTTAACTCTTCAATTTTTGGACGAGCAAAAGTGAGAACAGCCGCAATTAGAACAAAAGCGATTAGAGTGTAAACAACAGTTTCAATCCATACTTGTCCCCTTTTTTCCATTTTACATGGGAACCTTGAGGAGTTTACTCCTCTTTTTTTATTATTCATTTTTAACCTCTTTAAAGATAAGCAGTAAGATCTAATTTAAATAATTAATGTTTAAGCTAGGAGGGCACAGTTTATAATATTCGAAAGCACACCTGAAGCATCACATTTGTTTCCTCCAACGATTGGATAAATTTTTATTGAGTCGGGGCTTGAGCTACCAAAACCTGCCCCAGTAAGATCTATATCGTAGGTTCTTGAAGAATCCGCATTTGGCATGTATTTCCAAACAGCTCCATAATCCGTTTCATTAGATAATTTTACGTAAGCTTCCTCTGTAGGGAGCTTTATTGTTTTTGATTCTGTTGGGGAAGCCAGAGAAATCCATATCCCACTCAATTCAATATCCCCTCTTTCTATTGATATCCGTAATTCATTTGTGCTTAAATTATAACAGGTATATCCGCTGTTTATAGAGAGTTTATCAAATATATCAAAGCAAGAACTAGAACTGTCTAATTTTCCTTTCACGAGGCTGTTTACTGCTGCCCAGATAATTGCAGAAGCAGCAATAACCAGAGCAATCATTATTACAGCGGTTATAATTCCCGAAAGTCCTCTTTTAGATTTCATATTGTTACCTCTTCTCCATATTTCTTTTCGCTACACACAAAAGTTTTTTGACCCTTCTCTGTAGAGCCAAGTAATACTGGCGTTAAAACTATTTTATCCGAAGCTCCAACACTAATACTTTTAGAAAACGCTTTTCCTGGATTGAGTTTTCCTTCAACGCCCGAAAGGCTTATTGGATCAGAGCTTCCACCTTCATATCCCTTTGCTTTTAGGTTATATATTGGAACTGAGCCATCGTTAGAAACGTATAAAGTGCCTCCCGAATAGGAAGCAGAAAAAGCCACATCATCACAAACCAACTCAACGTTTTGTCCGTCGAATTTAATTATCGCTTCTTTTGTGAAAGTCTTAAACCACAAAAAAATTATTAATCCAAGAACAATAACCATCGAGATAAGTAGTACTGTAGCAATCACAGGTGAGATACCTCTAACCTTCCTCTTGTTTTTCATATTAAAATCAAAACTTCCTCCTTTTTAATTTTTCCTATATCACAGGACATATAATATTCTCCTTAATCTTTATATTATTACAAACCTCGAGAGTTTTCTTATTGTTAATCGAATCATAACGTATAGGGATTATTTCAATCGAGGTAACATTTACTTCTGAGTTTAACTTGAATACTCTTGTTTCATTTTCCGAAGGACCAAAAGAATTTTCTGGACCCTCAAATTTTATCATTCCCCCTATTCCTCTTCCATACCCCGACAAATCAATGGTTGCTATTTTCTGAGTACTATGGTTTGCTGCTCGTATAAAATACCCTGCTAAACTAAATCGTCCGTTATTTTTTAGAGAGATAGATAAATTATCTGTTCCATCCACACAATGGACGTCTGTTATAAAAAGAGAGGCTCCTTCTGGGCATTCTATTTTATCTTTTGGAACATAAGTTTTCATCCAGTTGTAAACTATCGCCCCCATAATAATCGCAAAAGTAACTAACAAGACATACCCAATCATAATACTTAGTCCTAATTTATTTCTTTTTCTATTGTGAAGAAACGATATGCTTCTCATCACCTACCACCTCCGTGAGTACATAATAGAAATTCTCTCCGGGAGAAAGAGTAAATTCACGAACAGTATTCCCAATTTCAACACTAACTATTTTTGTAACCGGATCAATTTCTCCCTCTGTTTTATTTACTTTTTTACCCGTAACCTTATATTTGGAATTGCTCAGAGAAACTTCTCCCTTAAGAACTTCCTCATATTTTATTATTGTAACCCCGTCTTCATCTCCGTAAACAAAATACAAATCTTTTCCTTCCCCGGCATATTCGGTATACAATTCAGTAAAATCTCCGAGAAACTCTAGGAGATCCGCATCCCCCCCATAGTTAAAAACACCATATTCAACAATCTCACTACTTTCAATTCCAAGTTCATCGTTTAAATCATAGACTGTAACTTTTGGTTTTTGTTTTGCGTAATTGGAAACTCCCACCAAACCAATAATAACTGCTACAATTACAATTGCTGCAACGAGATAAAACTGTCCCCTCTTCCCTCTCTCTTTCATATAAGATTAAATTAAAACGGGTTTATTAAATTAATGTTCTCT
>CAZGIL010000014.1:0-18528 GCA_964526265.1 Candidatus Woesearchaeota archaeon | reverse complement strand
TAGTATGTTCTCAGGGTAGATTAACTTTGCCCTGAGGACATTTTCAACAGAGCCGAAGGTAGGATTAAGCTTATATACTATTTTCATCTTTTACAACTATGGTAAAGAAAAATTATGAACTTCTCGCTCCAGTAGGAGATTTTGCAATGCTTTCTGCAGCGGTAAACGCAGGAGCCGATGCAGTTTATTTTGGACTGCAAGAATTTTCAATGAGAACTGGCTCTAAAAACTTTAAGTTAGAGGATTTAAAAGAAATAAGAAAAGTATGCAAAAAGAAAGTTAAAATGTATCTTACCTTAAATACAATAATTTATGATAATGAAATCGTGAACCTGGAAGAAATAATAAGACAGATTAGGGGAAAGGTTGATGCTGTAATCTGCTGGGATTTATCTGTAATTCAGCTATGTAGAAAGTATAAAATACCTTTTCACATTTCAACCCAGGCTTCAGTTTCCAATTCGGATGCGGCTAGATTTTACAAGAAACTGGGAGCAAAAAGGATTGTTGTTGCACGGGAATTAAACCTTAAGCAGATAAAGGAAATATCTAGGATTATCCCGGTTGAAGCTTTTGTTCATGGAGCGATGTGTGTTTCTGTTTCAGGAAGATGTTTCACAAGTCAGTTCTTATTCTGTAAATCTGCAAATCGTGGAGAGTGCATTCACCCCTGCAGAAGAAGTTACACAATAAAGGATAACGATGAAGGTTACGAATTAAAACTAGAAAACAACAAGGTAATGTCCGCAAAAGATTTGTGTATGCTTGCTTATGTAGAAAAAATGAAAAAAGCAGGAATAACTGGTTTCAAAATAGAAGGAAGAAACAGAGATCCAAGATACGTTGATGTTGTTGTTAGGAATTATAGAAAAGCGTTAGATAAAACTCTAACAAATCAAGAAATAAAAAAAGGAATGCAAGAACTTGAAAATGTTTATAATAAGAAATTCTCAACAGGATTTTATCTTGGAAAAGTAACCTCAAAAGACTTCTCAGACATAGAAAACAGCGCTGCGAAAGAAAAAAAACATTTTGTTGGTAAAGTAACGCATTATTTTGATAAAGTAGAAGTTGCTGCGGTTAAGTTAGTTTCAAATATAGAGATAGGAGATAAAATTGTTATAATCGGGAATACTACCGGAATCGTTAATTCTGTAATTAAAGAAATTCAGATACAAGGAAAAAAAGTTAAAGAAGCGAAAAAGGGGGAGGAAATTGGTATTAAAGTTCCCTCTAAAGTAAGAAAGAACGACGAAATGTACGTCCTAAGGATAAAAATAAAAAAAGATAAAAAATAAGTTTATACGACTGTGTATTGATTTATCTGAGTACAGTAAACCTTATCGTTACCAGTTCCCATATAAATCTTAACTACAACATTATTTGGTTTAAAATCAACCCCCGTAGAAGTTTGAACATCTTCTACTAAAATAGCTGTGTTCGCTACAATGTTTCCATCCTTACTGGTTTCATTTGAACTTGTACCATTCGAAAAAGTTAAACTAACTCCTCCAATGTTCTCGGAAGTTGAAAGGCCTCCTCTTTCAAGATTAACGGTACAGTCATATGGTCCGGTACCAACACAAACCATATTCGTTGGTTTCAAATCGATACCAAGACATTTGTCCGCTGCAGCGATGTCATCAGCTTTCTTGTCTAAGAGATTTCCAATAACCACCCAGAAGATACCCGCGGCAATTAAAACCAAGGCTATCATTATAACAGCCATAACAATGCCGGATATTCCTCTTTTTTTCATTCTAGATGAAAAGCATGAGGAATTTATTCCTCTTTTATTATTCATTTCATACCTCCTTTTGAACTATTTTAAGTATAACTAATAAGAGAAAACCTTCTATTTAAAGTTTTTTATTCTCGACTACTTTTATTATTCTCTATTTCTTCTCCTAAACTCGCGTTTCTCTTCCGCAAGTTTCATAAAGCCGAGATAAAAACAAATTAACATCTGCACAAAGATTAAACCATTTGCTAGAAGATAAGCTATTCGTAGCTTGACATAAAAATTCTCTAAATAATTCAGCTTCTAATTTCCCAAATTGATTTCCAACTGCTCTGCCTTTTTCAACAAAAGATTTATGTTTTTCTTCAAATATAACTGAATCAATCCCCTTAAAATAATCTTTAACCATCCCAGGATAATTGCTCACAACAGATTCATTAACTCCAAACCGATAAGAGCAAGCAGCATCCACTCTCTCACCTCTTGGTAATTTTCTCAATTCTCTTTTTAATCCTCTTACACACTCAGCAAGATATGGTGTTGGAGCTTTCATTTTTCCTTCTTAACCTCAAAACAATAAAATTTGCGTGGGTCTTTTCTGTGCGGGCGTTTTTCTCCAAGAAGTTCTACATTATATCCCTTACTGTGAGCCAATTCTAATACTTCTGCTGCATCTCCTAAATTTGCCTGTGCAAGATATATTCTGCTTCTGCCAGGATTTCTTAAACTGAGGTGTGCATTATTAATTAAATTAACATAAGGGGATTGCCTATAATAAACAGCTCTTTCAGCTAGGTCCAAGTTCTTCCCATCCAACCTAACTTTAAAGTTTGTAAAAGGCAAATTTGCTAATATTACATCATAAACTCCGGGATATTCATCAGTTTTATGGCAAATCCCCTCTTCTCTCCTTGTATCTATCGCATAAGAGAGTCCGTGAAGGTAAGCATTTATTGTTGCTGCTTTAACTGCATTTGGATTTATGTCGGTGGCAATTACATGACATGCCCCTTTTTTCATTGCTTGAATTGCAAGGACCCCTGAACCAGTTCCCAAATCCCTTACTCTCTCTCCAGCATTTATCTGCATACATTCAACCATTAATTCTGTGTCATAAAAAGGTCTGAAAACATCTGGAAAAACAACATACTCTTCTCCCATAAAAGAAATTTTCTCTCCCTCGAATCTAGTATTTCTCATTTGGCGGAGCATACCCTCCCGCATTCTTATAAGGTCTGGCATAAATGGATGAACATGCTCTCTCTTTATTTTTCTGAGAAGGTTTGAGAAAGACATTTTTTACTCTGGCCTTCCAACTTCTCTTACTTTCTGAAAAAGAAACTGGGCTTCATTTAGATTGAGAAACCTTTCCATTGGGCTCCCTCTTGGCACATTAAACAATTCTATAGAATCAAATCTTCCATCTAGATTATTATCTTCTGCTACCACGTGGGGGTCTGATAATGCAGAACGCTCTTTATCTGCAATATACAAGATTCTTCCCCCATTATCTTGTGCAGCAGTCATATAATATCCTTCAACTTTTGCTCTAGTGCAATAATTCTCTGTATTTTTTGATTTATTAAACTCTTGAGCAAAATAACCAAAGGTGCCTGTAGCAATAATTGCGGCAGTAATTGGATACCACCACATATTTTTCCATAATTTCATTTTATTCACTCCCAGCACTCAAAGTTCTACGAAGATCTTCTTTATCTTTAAGTTTCAAAACTTTCTCTCTTTCTTCTTGCAAACCGTGTAATCTTTCTGTCAATTTATCTTTTGGTGATTTTGGACCTAAAGGAAAAGATAATCCTACACTCACATAAGTTTCATTCTTTCCTTTCCCAGAAGCATAATTAGTAACACCTGCTTCTGCACATAAATTCCAGCCATTAGAAAATTCTTTTGTGAATAAAACATTAGCCCCTGGTTTTCTCATCTTATTATCTCCAAGCCCGTGATTATAACTTACACTAGGAGTTATATTCATATCATTTCCAAGAGGAAAATTATATCCTGCTTCAACTCTGGCATTTCCAGTCCCTGTTTTAGAATAATTTCCAGATATATCTACAACCCATCCACCTTTATTAGAATCAACTCTCATTCCTAAAGGAACTCTTTCTGGCCCAAGAGCATCTTCAACTACCCCTAAATCATACATCTCTCCCCTGTTTCTTCCAACAATCCAGGGTGAACTTCCTTTTCCAAAAGTAGGATTTTGTGCAATAATACTATCCAAACTTAAAACTCCTGCTTCTAAAGAATAATTAGCCCAAGTTCTTGTTCCCCAACTATCATTCATATGGCACCAGAAACCACCAATTGTTTTTTCATCTAAAGTTGGTTTCTTAGTTAATACTAAAGCACCACCAACCTGATTTTGCTCGTCTATATCTTGAACTATTTTTGCTAAATACTGCTGAGTATCTCCCTTAGGAGTTGTTACTTTGTCTATTCCAATTCCTAAAGTAGTATCTCCAAATTTCTGGTCTAATCCTGCACCAATTCTGGTAGAATTAGTTGTAGAATTTTTTTCTACATTTAAAGTTAAAGTCGTATTTTCAAGTGTGTGCTGCGATTCTACTCCAATTCCTTTTATATCCCCAATTGTCCCAAAGAGAGTTGTAGCACTTTTAACCTCTCCAATTTTATAAGGAATTTGAACTGCAGCCGCATCATAATTTAATGGTTGTCCGTTTTTTTCTCCAAAATAATGATACCATCTAGCCCATTCGGGATTTCCTAAACCTAAAGTTGATTTAACCAAATTTGTTTCAGTATTAGGATTTCGAGTATTCTCAACTCTCGTTCTCACCTGCAATCTGTTATCCACAGAATCTTTGGGTTCTAAGATTTCTAATTTTCTCTGAACAGATACAATTTCTGCATCAATTTCACCTATGCTTCTATACACGGGAGCAGAACATCCAGAACCTCCGGCTAAAGCTCCAGCCATAGCTAATGTTCGTCCAATTCTTTTGAACCAGTTAGTTCTTTTGTTTGTCATTTTAATTTATGTAGCAATTATGTGTCCCTACTACACAAGAACGACATAATATAAACCTCTTAAACATTTTTATTATACTTTATATATTGGTATAAATGTTTATACATTTTAGAAAGACTTAAAAAGCCCCGAAAATTCATTTAATTATGAAAAGAAAGCTTGTAAAACAGGGAGCATCAACGATGATGATTAGCCTGCCTTCTAAATGGATTAAGAAAAATAAGTTGGAGAAAGGGGATGAGGTGGAGTTAGAAGAATTGAACAGAAAGTTAGTAATAACTACAGAATCTAAAAAAGGCAGTTCAGAGATAACAGTTAATCTATCTAGTTTGACAGAATCAGCGGTAAGAACAATTGTTACAAATGTCTATCGAGCAGGTTATAATAAAATAATCATCAATTTCAATGATAAAGCAATTCTAAAAATAATAGAAGATGTAATTGAAAATTATCTAATAGGTTTTGAAATAATAAAAAAGAGCCAAAATAGTTGTATAATTGAGAATATCACAGAACCTTCAGAAGACCAATTTGATAATATCTTTTCAAAAATTATCTGGAGTATTAATGATTTATTTGAAATAACCGAAGCGATGTTAAAAAAAGAAAAGAGAGACTTTACTAAAATAGAAGAAAAAATAAAACAATTTGATAATCTCTGCAGGAGGATTATTTCAAAAAAAGGTATTGATGAGAAATTACAACTTCAATTAGCTTTTCATTCAGAATTAATTCATGCTCAAAGAGAAATCTATCATCTATTAAGATATCTGGGAAAAAACCCCGTTAAAACAGGAAAAGAAGAGCTAGAACTTCTAGAAGAGTGCAAACAAATATTTGAAACACTCAAACAAGCCTATAATAGGAAAGATATTTCTTTGCTGGAAAAAATTCATGGCACAGAAAAAGAGATTATCTACAAAAAAGGTTATAATTCATTTAAAAAAGCAAATCCAATAATTGTTCATCATTTGCTATCAACTGCAAGAGGATTATATCTCGCTACCTCTCCCTTAGTAGTTCTCTTTTTGTAATCTCTACTTAAACCCCCGAGATTTAGTAAGAGCTTCTAAGTCTAATTTTCCCTTTCTATCTGTTAATAAATAAAGTGCAACAGCTCTGTCAATAACTCTCTTTTTTCCATTAGCTAATTTATCTGCAAATCCGGGGACTATCCTTTCATATTGTTTTCCATTTTCAGTATAATTTTCTCTTCTAGCAAAATAAGTTGGAAGAGCAAACCTTCCAGGTTCAGCTAAATCACGAAGATATACTGCACCATTGAAAGAGTCTCTAGCAGATTCTCTAAGAATACCTGATTGCAAAGTTTCAGATATGGCTTTATCAACTTCATCTTTAGAACATAGCGCCTTAACATAAACATCTTCAACACTATCTCCATAAGAATACGAACCTTGAATGTACCTCGCCATAAATAGCTCCTTTTGGATATCTGTTGGCTCTTCATCACTGAACATATGTCCACGTAAATCTTTTACATAAGTTTTAGGAACTAATGTTGATTCATATCTATCATTTCCAGCAATTTTAGCTCTGTCATTTTCTAAAAGAATACTCCTTATTAAAGAACCCATTAACCTATTATCTCCTGAGAAACCAGTACTTCTCATATAATCTAGTCTTTTCTCAAATTTTTCTCCAATTTCATCTTGTCTTGCTCTTGCTTGTTCGATATATTTTTGAAATTCATTATTTATATAAGGATATCTTCTCATATCAGCAACAGCAACATCATTGCCTTGGCTATATTCTCTAAGTGTAGCCTGACTCATAAGAACATCTTGTAAAGTAACCTCTTTGGATGGACTAGAATTTGCCTCAATCTGCATACCAATATAAGCTCCAGCACTAACACCTAAACAAGCTAAACTAGTAATTGCTCCAACCTTAATATTTCTAACCAAATTTTCTAAGAACTTTTTTCTTGTTGTATCTGTAGCTTTTAAAAATTGCTCTCTTGCTTCACTAACACTTTCTGTTGATTTTTTAGGGTTTAGAGTAAGCATCCCATACAAAACTTTTCTAAATCTTTTTGGGACTTTTTTCAAAGCTGTTTTTAAATTTCTTTCATGAGATTCAGAAGTTATAGTTTTAAGTTCTTTATCTCCATCTTGTAATCCTAAAGAAACTGTCCTATCTCCTATTTTTATAGCTCTTCCTTTCCCATTATCACTTATATGATAATGAAAAGCATCCTCTCCTGTTATTGCTTTATATAATGTAGCCCCTAAAGCATAAGCATCTGTTCTTTTTGATGCACTGGAAAAATCTCCAGTAATAAGAGAATTAAGCAAAGAAGGGTAAGTTTCTTTTGTACCCCCCCTAGAAGGTACCGGAAGATTTCTAATATCTCTAATATCCGCTGCATTCTGCCAATCAGTTATAACTGCTCCATCTCCTCTTTCTAAAACCACAATATTGTTAGGTGTTAAATCTCTGTGAAGAATTCCTTGGTTATGAGCATAAGCCATACCATCTAAAACAGGTAAGAATATACTTCTAAGTTTTTCATTGTCAGTTAAAGGTCCTGCTCTTCTCAAAAAAGTATTCAAACTCCACCCTTTAATATGATCTTCAAAATTGGCTGTTTTTCCGTCATGTAATTGAAAACTATCCAAAACTCTTACAATAGCCGGATGTTTTAATTTTCCAGAGATCAAAGCTTCATTCAAATCTCTATTTGCTTTTTTTCTATTAATTCTAGCATTTAGAGATGTAAGTTGCTCGTCAGCTTTTGGCATTAATAATACTCCCTCTAATCTTAAATTTCCAGAATTTCTTGTAGAAACAAAAGCTCTCCTAGTTGCCCCCTCACCTTCTCCAACTTCTCTACCAAGCTCATACCCCCTAGATTTCAGAATTTGTAAATCTTCAGGACTAATTTTAAATCCTCCTCTTTCTCTAACATCTGTTCTTGGTTCATCTACTCTCTCAGCAACATCAATTCCCATTTTCATCCTCCAACACATTTATTTGAATTTCAGTCAAAGTTCCGGGTTTCAGATGTTCCTCCAGAATTCTCGGAATAACAATTATCGCTTGATTTCCGTGTTTTGCAATTTTCTTTGTTATTGTGAATTGCTTTTTATTGTTCATTTTGTTCTCCTATTTCTGCTCGATGAACTTCCTTAAAAGATCTATAGGCTCTTGCAGCTTCTTCAGATTCCCTTACATCATCATAACTATGCGCAAATGCATTAAAATCAACTCTTAAAACAGCCACAGGTTTAGAACCATTCCTTCTATATGCGCAGTTTCTATGTGTGTCAACATAAGTTAGTTGTCTTTTATCATAAACTACAATAGTACAAACTCCCTTTTTATCCGACTTTAGCCAACTCCCCCCTACTAGTTTATCTTCTTCTGTATCCGCCCAGATTACGTCCTCTGCAGACACTTCTTCAGAACGGGCTTCCCACATATCAGAAGTTTTATCTCTATCTGTTCCGTGTTTTAAAACATGAGCTAATCTTCCTGAATCAAAAGTTCTGTAAAGCAAATCCTTTTTGTATAACCCCCGAGAGGCTAAGAGGTTTACGCTGTCTAGTGCAATATTTGACCATGTACGAGGCTTAATATCAATTACCGGAATTCCAGAAGATTCTGCTTTAGACTCCAAACTAGGTTGAACCTTTTTTCCTATTCCCAAACACCCTAAATTAAGTGCCATTTGTTATACATAACCTATGTATAACCAGAAATCCGTGTGCTTTTAAACCTTTCTATATAGTGTAACTTTAAAGTGACACTACAACCAGAACTCCCCGTAGCTTTACGCTTCCTTATTAAACCCATCAAGCAAATCAAAGAAATCCTTGGATTTCATAACCTTGTCGACTTCTGTCAAACCTCTCTGCTCCGCGAGTTTCCAAAATGCCTCTGGTTTATACCCCCTCTTCCTCAGCGAGGCGAGTGTGGGCAATCTCTCATCATCCCATCCAGAATATTTTCCCTCCTTAACAGCTGCCTGAATGAATCTCTTTCCAAGATTTAAATCTGTGAATTTAATCCTCCCCATAAAGAAAGTCCACGGGAATTTCTTTTCCAAACCAAGAGCAGCATAAATCAACTTCTGCCTCTCCGCATTATCTCGGTGTTCTTTCCCCCTAATAATATGAGTCATTCCGTATTCGATGTCATCCACCGCAACCGCAAGGAACATCATAGGCCAAACACGATATTTTTTCTTCTGGCGAGGGTGGGGGGTTAAATTAATTCGTGCAAGAGGAAAATCACGCAGGGCGGGATTTGGATGATTTATATTCGATTTAAATCTCAAAACAGCTTCGCCCGGCTTAAACCCTTTTTTATCAAGCATCTTTTTCCAATCTTCCAAGTTTTCCTTAACACTTTTTTTTCTGCATGGGCATTCTTTCTTTCCGGAAATAATCCCCCTAAATTTTTCCGCGGGGCAGATACAAACATAAGCATCTCCCGACTTAATCAATTTCTCCGCATATTTATAATAAATCTCGTTTCTGTCGGATTGAATTATATAACCCGCAACATTTCCAAAAAGCCAGTCACAATCTTGCTTGAATGTTTTATAACATTCCTTTACCACCTTCTCCGGATTTGTATCCTCAATTCTAACATAAAATTTTCCTCCATATTTTCTTACATATAAGGAAGAAATAACATTTGAAATTGCATGCCCGATATGAAGGGGCCCAGAAGGATTTGGTCCGAATCGTGTTATCACGCCCGTTTTGGGAACATTCGGTAACTCTTCCAGTCCCTCTCTAACCTCCCTCTCAGAAATCTCGTTAGAATGTTTCTCGAATAAAATCTTCTGCTCCTCCAGAGATAACTTATTTACCTCTTTTACAATTTCATTAACATCTCTGATATATTTTTTAACATCCTCTCTTTTCAACCCCTCGGCAAATAATCCCGATAGAACCGCTCCCTGCTGGCATTTTCCATCATGAGCAATTGCATTTTTCAGCGCATAAGCTTTTGCAATTTGTTTTAGGTTTTTCATTTAATAACTGAACCTCTTTTCATATTAGTTATAAAATACTTTTCAATATAAACTTTTGGGAAAAGTCTTTTTGGAATTTGCATACCAAAAAAAGCATTTTGTTTTAAATCTTCTATAGCCCTTCTTATCGACTTTTTAAGAACATCATCTTCATCTAAAGATTCATACTCTTCCTCCAACTTATCCGAGATAAATTTAACTTTGGAGGGTTTTATCATAACCTAATCTCCTTGCGTTTTTTAAGTATTTTTGCCAATCTTGGATTCCAGATATAACCCAAAGTCCCTTTTCTATCAAAGGCAATTTTGTTAATACTCTGTAAATAATCAAGGACAACAAGGTAAGTCTGCCACATAACTTTTTTTGGAAGTTTTTTCCACAACTCCGTTCTATTAAATTCTCCAGAATAATCTTCAATAGCCTTCTCAATCATAAGAACCGTTGATAGAGTTGGAGACCTTAAAAAAGGGTTTTCGGTTTGTTTTAACATATTCTAATGTATATCAATTGATATATAAATGTTTGGGTTATAAAAACTAATATCCCCCGCTAACACCAGACTTCTTTTCAAGAACTTCAACTCTTTGTTGTAAGTGATAAATCTGATTGCTCAATTCCTCAATTTTCTCAGTCATATCCATAATTCTCTTTGTCAATCTTCTCCTTTTTTCTTCAACATCAGAAGAAACGTCAAGATAATCGTTTGAAGAAACACTAGAGGTTGGAGAGGGATTCGAACTTCCCACACCCGCCATGCTTCCAAGAAAACTAAAAGAGTTCTCAGCAGCACTTGCAAAGGTTTCTGGCTGCTTTACCGCAGTCATCTCTTTCTGCATATTCTTAAGTTGTTCCTGCTGCCTTTTATATCTAGCACCCAAATCAACCACTTCTCTTTTTCTTCCAAACCATCCCATAAAAAGAAGAGGTTTAACGTATTTTTAAATTTAGTTATTCTCATATTAAAGACTTAAAATCTTTCGTAGAAACATTTTTTAAACACCCTTTGCTTGTCTTTTTGATAAAAAGATGGAAATTCATGAAATTATTGAAAAGGTTAGTCCGTATTATGCCAAAAAGAAGGGCCCAGAAGCCTCACATGAAATAGTTTATGACTCCTCTTCGGATATTGTAGAGCAAATATACTTTTTTATCTTTGATTTTCTTGAAGAACTAGATTTTGATGTTGAAAAACTTGTTGACAACTTTTCACAAGCTCCAGGTTCTTCCAATTTCGCAGAGTGGGGACAAAGAAAAACAATAATGCAACAACAAGGCTCAAAGCTTCTTTTGGATATCAACGGAGTTTTAAGGAGTGTACTGAATATTATCTATGATTTAAAAGAATTCAAGATTCGTCTTCAGAGTTATGACGACCTTAAAACTTCACAAAAAGACGCAGCAATCCTCTCCCTTAAACAGATATGGATGGATAAGGTAGATATTAACAAAGGAAACTCAAGTCTTAAGGCAATGGGATTGGGACAGGCAGGATTTGTAACCTTAATTGACGCATTTCTTGCAACAAACACAGAAAAAGAAGTTCTCAATTTAGATTTAAATGAGAGAGTTAAAAGAATTCTTCTTCCAAGGGTACAGGAATTTAAAATCTGGTTAGATCAGTCCGAAAGAGAGCTAAGAAAAAGATACGAACTAGAAAAAACCTATCTTAAAAGCCAAGTAAGCAGTTTAAAATTATATTCAAGATGGGCAAAGCCATATTTGAAAGCCGCACAAGAACTTGAGGGGAAAGAATCCGGAAGAAACGCCAACCTTGTAAAAACATTTAACACAGTTCTACTTGATTTAACTCTCCTAGCTAAGAAAAACATGAAAGATGAGATACAGCAAGCTGCGATAGACGGTAAACTTCCAAGAGATTTTATGAAAATAGCAGATAGGCTAAAAAGACAATATCATAGTTGCATACTCGTAGATTTTAACTTTAGAGCGGTTCCAAGGCAGGGAGTTTATATTGGAAAATCTACCATAAATCTTAATGCCTACGCCCTCAATGACGACGAAATAAATGCAATAAATGAGGAACTTAAAAAGGACGATTTAAATGACGTTCTAAAACTAATTGAAGGTGCAACAACCGAGAGTATTGGTCAGTTAGAGGAAGAAATAAATTCTTTCCTAGAAGAAACTAAACGGGAAGAATCCAAAGAAGAAAAATCTTCAGACCAATCCAATCCGTTCACCGCTCTTATTGGAGGCTACAACGGAAAATCAGAAAAAAAACAAACAAAAGAGGAAAAAGCCAAACCAGTAACTCCAGATAACTGGTTAGAAAAAACACACCTAAGGCCGTTTGCAGCAAATGATGCAGTGAAGTTTGCCTTTGTTGTCTTCGACGTCTACAAAAAAGCTCACGGAATGCCGAGTTACACGTAGTGTAACGAAGGCGGATGCTGGAGGTGTGAAGAACCCGCAGGAGGTTCTCAATGCCGAGTTATACTTAAGGTTGCCAATTATATTCTGCAACGCTTCCATCTCTACTAGCTCTAGAATAGAAAGTTCTATCGTGTCCGAGTTCTCTTACCATTTCCCACAAAGCAATTTCTTTCTCTGCCCGATTAGGCAATCTCAGTTTATCTTTAGATTTTAAATTAGAATCCCTAATTAAAACATTATTTTCCCATTTAAGATAATAATCAACCATCTCTTGCGTAGGAATTGCAATTTGAGACATCTGTAATGGAGTAAGGTTTTTTGAATCCATATAATGCTGAATAACTTCCAAGTTAGCGGCTATTTCATGAGCACAGAGGTTAACTATTCCAGAACCCTCTTTATCATCTGTATAAGTATATCTTATGTTGAATCTTTTAGAACCACAAGAATGATCAGAACCGAGATTTAGACTAATCTTGTGTTTCTCTGGACTATCAACAATCGGAACCGACATCAGTTTGAGTTTTGATCTTGGTTCTCCTTTTGTTCTTGATGGAACATTACAAACAACTTCAGCTCCATCTATTCTAACTCGTTTAGAATTATCGTAAGGTTTAACATCTATTCCAGTACCTTTCATTTGATGAGCATACGCAAATAAACGTGCTCCTTCTAAACACTCAATCAAAGAAATTTTTCTCTTTCTCCTATCTGTTCCTATTGGCATAAAGGTATATCCACAATAAGAAACTCCAAGATCAAGATTATCAAAGGCTTGCTCTCTTAGCTGTACAGGAGTTCTTCCGTCTCTTAAAGCCTCATCAAGAGTGTGATATCTCTTGGGTTTAACTTCCGGACCGTGTTTCATGAATTTACGTGCAGATTCAAAACCCTTTGGAACGATTGTCTCTGGTAATATTATAAAACTCTCTGGAGGTAATCGAGAGACATCTGTAATTCTAACTACCTCTACTAAATTCTTATCTTTTATTTGAGTTTTTGTTGATGGTTTGAAAAATGTTTTTTCCATTTTAATTACCTTAATTTAAATAGAGGAAATTAATAGATAAATTAGTGTGGTGATAATACTCACCCCAAATAGTAAGATTTAAATAAATAAGAATTATGCAATCATATGGATAAGTACAAGTTTAGAAAGTATAGAAAGGAGTATCTGAGTTTGTTCTTAGTGGAAAAAAGGGAATTAGAAAAAATTCTTCCAAAAAATGTTCTAATTGAGCACGTTGGCAGTACCGCAGTTTCGGGTTTGGGTGGAAAAGGGCTGATAGATATAGCAATCGCTCTACCAAAAAGAAAAATTAAATTTTATAGAGAGAAATTAGAGTCTAAAGGATTTATATACAAAAAGAAACCAAAAGATAATCAAAGAAAATTTATGGAAAAAAGAATCAAATCTGGAAGAAAAGAGGAAATTGTAAATGTTCATTTAACTTATAAAACAAGTCCAATCTGGTCAGAATTCATCCTTTTTAGGGATTATCTGAGGAAGGATAAGAATGCAAGAGAAGAATATGCAAAAATAAAAGAGCAGGCAATTAAACATAATCTCCGGGGGGAAGATTACAGAAAGTTTAAAGCTAAATTCATTAGAAAACTAATAAAAAATGGAAAACCTTAATCAAGCAGGCTTAACGAACAACGAATCTAAAGTTTACATAGCACTCTTAGATTTAGGTCCAAGCCTAGCAGGACAGATATCAAGAAAAATAGGCTTACATAGAAGAACTGTCTATGATACAACCGAGATGCTCATAAAAAAGGGGCTTGTGGGCTATATCTTAAAAAATAACAGGAGATTATTCCAAGCAAGTAGTCCGTCACGTATAATGGACATTATTAATGAAAAGAAAGACTTACTCAACCCAATAATAACAACCCTTCAACAAAGATATTCCAAAACAAAAGAGAAAGAGGAAACAAATTTCTACAAAGGTAAGGAAGGATTAAAGACGGTTTTTGAAGAACAATTAAACAGCAAGGAAATACTAATTCTTGGAGCCTCCCCTCTTGCTTACGAAACTCTCCAGTTTTATTTTAAATGGTATGATAAAACAAGAAAAGAAAAGAAAATTAAAACAAGGATAATCGCAACAGATAAAAAAATAAAGCGCATTCCTTTTGCGGAAATAAGATATCTCCCTGAAAAATATTCCAATCCGGTTTCTGTAAATATTTACGGAGACAAAACTGCAATAATTCTATGGGCAAGTGAGCCTCTAGCAATTGTAATAAAGAACAAGGAAATTGCAAATTCTTACAGAAATTACTTTAAATTAATGTGGAAGATAGGCAAACAATGATTAATCTTTAACTTTCGGATGTGCTAAACTCAAATCATATCCATCTACTATCCCCTTTGTAATCTGGATATTCACATCAAATTCCTCTCCTACTTTTCTAGCCATCTCTACATAACCAACACTGGCTTTTTTTGGAACAATATCCCTTCCAAATTCATAGCAACAACCAAGCTTCCTTAAATCTGCACCCCTATTTCTTGCAATCCTTAACCATCTTCCATAAACTTTCCTAGACTCTGCAGCAACCAATTCTTTATCATTAAGATACCTCGTGTTTTCTAAATCAAACATATTCAAAGTAGGAGTATTTGGATCAAAAATTAGATGACTTAAACTATAGTCGTGATGATATATTCCTTCCAACTCCTTAATTCTGGAAATTATTCCCAAATGAATGGCGATAGAGGATTCTAACGGAGATGTAATCTCATTAAGGTGTTTTACTTCACTAACATCTTTTGCATGTTCGTCAAATAAACTTAAAATAAAACCTGGAGCAAACTCGGTATAAATTGTCCAGTCTCTTGGTTGAACCCCAACAGCAGAAGGAACCTCTATTCTAAATTGATCTCTTAACCTCTCTCCGTACTCTTTGAATAGCTCATGTAAAATTCTATACTGTAAGAATTCCCAAACCATCTTAACCCCATTTTGAGGTCTTTTACCTGGCATCTTTGTTTTCTTTATAATATTTGATTGACTTGGGGAAATCCATACGTCGCTGGAACAAGGAACCGGAGATTTCATTACATTAAATGCTCTCATATCTATATCTAAATCAGGATTTACATACCCTCGCATTAATTTATCCAATGACATTTTTTTCAAAGGTTTGAGCTTTTTATAAATCTTTCCTTACTTTATAGTGACTACAAATAGAAAGCTTTATAAGTAGTATTTCTTGCTACCTTATACCATGAAGAAGAAGATTAGTATTAGTATAGAAGAAGATTCTATTGAAAAATTAGACAAGTTAGTTGAGACTGGAAGATTCAGAAATAAGAGTCATGTCTTTGAATTTGCATTAAAGCAAGTAATGGAGGATGAAGAATAAAATGACAGATAAAATAATTCACCAAGCAGCTAAAAGATTAAAATCAGAAGGAGTTGTTGAAAAACTTACAAAACTTGGAAAGCCACTCTTCCTCGTTATTTCCGGTTCTCATGGATTTGGGTATGCTTCTGAAAGTTCGGATGTCGATGTTAGAGGGGTTTACATTGCTCCTACAAAGAAATTTTTGGGGATGAGAAGGATTGCTACAGAACCAACTTTTGAGTATATGAGCCAAGATAGAATGCTGGATGTTTCTGTTGATGAAGTAGGACATTACATTAATGTTGTTGAAAGATCAAATGGAGAGAGAGTCGAATGGCCCAGCTCAAGATTACTCCTCGCCGCATCCCCAGAGTACATTGAATTAAGAGATATAATTAATTCAGCAGGGTTAAGTAAAAGACAAGCAGGATATTATGTTCATCTTCCACGGGATATAAGGGCCGGAAAAAAACCAGCAAAGGGGATAAAAGGAGACATTTACGCTATGAGAACCTATTTGGCGGGGATAATGTTATTCGAACAAGGAAGGATTATGTCCGATATTAGTGATTTAGGCCGTGAACTGGATGTTCCAACAGTTGACGAATTAATAAATTTAAAGAAACAGGGAACCGAATATGATCCAAGAAAATTTGAAAGAGTTTTTAATGAACTTGATAGTAGACTGATAAGAGCAATAGAAAATTCTTCCTTGCCAGATAGACCGGATATTGATAAACTTAACAAATATCTTGTAGAGTTAAGAAAGCAATACTAAGCCGCTTCTCTTCCTTCATCTACCTTGGAAGAGTACTTTTTAAGAAAATTATCCAATGGGCCACCATATTTTGTAAACGTTGTTTTAACGACCCCGTTCTCATCCGTTAGAACAATTATGCTAGCATCTTTTTTCTTTCTATTTTCACCCATCTCCTTATATCCTCTTTTTCCTATCTTTCCAGGAGCAAGAACTGCACTATCTCTCCGGACATAAATATCTGTTGCTCCCTCATATTCCGGCATATCTTTTTCACCAGTAAATTTGTAATGCTCACCATTTTCGAGGGCATCTTTAATTATCATTGGAAAGAGATTTCTATCTTCCATCCTCTTGACTGCATGAGAATCATAAGCTATTCCATTAATATTAACTTTATCCTCTATTCCAGATAGTATAAGTACAATTCCACCAATAATCAAAACTAATCCTAAAAGAAAAGAAACACTTACATTAATTGACTCGGCAATTACAAATCCGGTAATTCCCAATCCAGAATTAATAAAGAAGAAGGCTCCTGCCAGAAACAAAACAAATCCCAAACCTCTTTTCCAGTTCATAATTATAATAGCAAAACGAGCTTTTTAAGAATTATTGTCTTCTAACAATTTCATATCCGGGGGAAGGCTTTCTCTCGCCGTACATTGCTGAAGGATTATATCCCTCTGTCGTTTGGTATCTTTGAGGCGCAGCGTACTGTGTTTGCCCCCCAGATTCTCCGCTACCCATAAACTCTGCAGGACTTATTGGTACTCCGATTGACATGTTAAATTAGAAAGATGAGAGTTTTTAAGGATTTTCATCTCAAGCCCTCGTAATAATTAATCATATATTTAGGAATAACTTTTTCTTTTACCATTCTCTTAGTTTTATCTTCAACCGTTTCAAAGAATTTGGCATCCTTAAAGTGTTCAGCTTTATCCTTCAATTCCTCTTTTGATTTTTTATCTTTCCTCGACAATAATGGAAGCCCAACTGAAAAGGGAATGACGGGGGTTGGAGGTAACACCGATTCCAAATTTTCCTTACATATTTTAAAATAAATCTTCAAAGTATTAAGACTATGAACTGGAAAGTCCTTGGTTGTTAATATCTCGTTGGGGTTTAATTTTATTCTTTTCATTTAATATATCCCCCTCTCTGCAAGTTCCACAATCTTTTATACTCACCATCCCGGTTTATCAACTGATTATGCTTTCCCATTTGTACGATATTTCCATCTTTCATAACAACAATTACATCTGCATGCATTATTGTTGAAAGCCGGTGAGCGATAATTATTGAGGTTCTTCCTTCCATTAGTTTCTTTAAATCTCTCTGAATTTCCGCTTCAGTTTCAGAATCTAATGCGGAAGTTGCTTCGTCCAAAACAAGAATTTTCTTATTTGCCAAGATGGCTCTTGCTATTGAAACTCTCTGTTTCTCTCCACCAGAAAGTCTAACACCCCTCTCACCAACAATAGTGTTCTCTTTGTTAGGGAAGTTTTTGATAATCTTATCTAGCTGAGCAAATTTAATCGCCTGCATAACTTCCTTTCTTGTTGCGGTAGGATTTGAAAAAGCAACATTGTTGTAGATACTCTCGTCAAAAAGGATGGCTTCCTGAGGGACTATGCTCATCTCTCCTCTAAGAGACTCTTGTTTAACACTTCTTATATCTTGTCCATCTATTGTTATACTTCCACTAGCAATATCATAAAATCTGTAAAGCAATTTAACAAGAGTAGTCTTTCCACATCCCGAATGTCCAACTAAAGCTATTTTCTTTCCTGAAGGAACCTTAAGGTTAAGTCCCTTGAAGATTTTTCTCTTTCCATAGGCAAACTTAACACAATCAAATTCTATATTTCCTTGTTTAACTTTAAGTTCCTGAGCATTCGGAGCGTCTTTTACCTCTTGCTCTTCTTTACCATACTTAAACAGAGCGTCAAAGTCCGCCATTGCCCTATAATAATTCCTTATTCCATGTACAAATCCAAAAAGAGGATAAAATATATTCCCATAAGCAGTGTAAATAAAAACGAGAGTACCAACACTCATTTTTCCATTTAGCAAGTCCATTAAAGGGAAAAGTATAAGGAAGAAAGTACCCATTCCAATAATTATTTGCTGTCCAGCATCCATCCATCTATAATAGTTATAAAATTTAAGGAAAGCTCTTCTTGTTCTTTCTGTTAGTTTCTCAAATCTTTGTTTTATTGATTTTTCCTTACCATAATATTTTATTGAATCTATATTTG
>CAZGIL010000013.1:0-19053 GCA_964526265.1 Candidatus Woesearchaeota archaeon | reverse complement strand
CAATTGTCATTCATTTATCTCAAATGGTTTTATTAGTCATAATACCGAGGCTAAGCTCGCTCCGATTGCGATGGAATTATTACAAGATATTGATAAAGATACGGTGAAATTTGCTCCTAATTTTGATAATTCTATGAAAGAGCCAGAACTGCTTCCAGGAAAACTTCCAGCATTGATGCTTAATGGAGCTTCGGGTATTGCGGTTGGTATGGCTACAAATATTCCTCCCCACAATCTCAATGAGGTTTGTGATGCGATTATCGCTTATATCAAGAAACCAGATATTTCTGTTGAGGAACTTACAGAGATAATTACTGGTCCTGACTTTCCTACTGGGGGCTCGCTTACTGGAGATATGATTGAACTTTATAAAACGGGCAAGGGGAGACTTGTTTTAAGAGGAAAGGTAGAAACCGAGAAGATGAAAAATAAGGAAGCGGTGGTTATTACCGAAATTCCTTATATGCTTAACAAGACGGATTTGGTTACCCAGATTGCTAATCTTGTAAGAGATAAGAAGGTAAAAGATATTGCGGATTTAAGAGATGAGTCTTCAAAAGGAAAGATAAGAATAGTTATAGAATTGAAAAAGGAAGCAAATTCTAAATTTATTATTAATTCTTTATATAAGTTTACAAGATTGCAGGATTCTTTTAATGTTAATTTCCTTGCTTTAGTTGGGGGACAGCCGCGTATTTTAGGGTTGCGCGAGGTTCTTGCGCAGTATGTTAAGCACAGGAAATTAATTATTACAAATAGAACAAAATATGAGTTGGCAAAGGCGAAGGAGAGGCTTGAGATTGTTGAGGGGCTACTTATTGCATTAAAAAATATTGACGAGGTTATTACCCTTATTAAAAAGTCCAAGAATGCTACGGAAGCTGCTGAGGGACTTGTTAAGAAATTTGGATTAACAACAAAACAAGCTAAAGCTATTTTAGAAACCAAATTACAGCAGTTGACTTCTTTGGAGGTTGAGAAGCTTAAGAAGGAACACGAGGATTTGAAAAAAGCAATTGCGGAGTATGAAAAAATTTTGGGGGATATTAACGAGATTTTGAAGATTATTGTTAAGGAAGTTAATGAACTAAAGAAGAACTATGGGGATAACAGAAGAACAACAGTATTGAAATCTATAAAAGAAATAAAAGAGAAAGACTTGGTTCAGGATAAGGAGATAGTTGTTACAATAACCGATAAGGGCTATGTTAAGAGAATGGATGTTCAAACTTATAAAGAACAGAAGAGAGGAGGAAGGGGGGTTATTGGAAGCGGGCTTGCTACTGGAGACTTTGTTAAGCAATTGCTAACTTGTTCAACTCATGATTATTTGATGTTTTTCACTTCGCGCGGACGGGTTTTATGGTTGAAGGCTTATGAAATACCGGCTGCTGAAAGGTATGGGAAGGGAAAGGCGATTGTTAATATGCTTGGGTTAAAAGATGAAACTGTAACTAATGTTCTCTCTGTAAAGAATTTTGATGGATTCTTATTTATGTCAACTAAAAAAGGAATGGTAAAGAAGATAGCGCTTACGCATTTCTCAAAGCCAAGAGCGTCGGGTGTTCGTGCGGTTAATCTTCCTGCGGATAATTCTGATTTCCTTATTGGTGTTGAGCTTGTAAGTCCTAAACAAGAAGTTTCTCTTGCAACTAGGAAGGGTTTGGCAATACGATTCAATTCAGATGATGTCCGCCCGATGGGGCGTTCGAGTTATGGTGTGACTGGAATAAAATTGAGAAGTGGAGATGAAGTTGTGAGTATGGAAGTTTTGAGTAAAGCAGCGATACTAACAATTACAGAGAAGGGTTATGGTAAGAGAACTGCGGTTGAGGATTATAGAAAAACCGCGAGAGCTGGAAAAGGAGTGATTAATCTTAAAGTTACCGAGAAAACTGGAAACGTTGTGACTACCGCTTCTGTTGAGGATAGTGATGGGATTATAATCACAACGGCAAAAGGAATGGCGATACGCACTACGCTGGATAACATTCGTGTTATGGGGCGTGCGGCACAAGGAGTTAGAATTGTTAAGCTTCAGGATGGAGATAAAGTTACAGATTTAATTAAAGTTCCTGAGCACGAGGTGATTAATGGTAATGGAAATGGGGAAGAAGGGAAATAAGTATTATTCTTTTGTTCGCTCTAAATCAAGATATTTTTCAACATCGGGTTTGAATTGTTCCATCCAGTTAAAAAATTGATTAAATTTTTCTTTATCATTCCAATCAAAATCGGCTTTGCTTAACATTTCTTCTAATCTTTCTTGTGTAATACAAGGGGGAACATCCTCTCTAAAATCCCCGCGAAAATTATTAATCCACATACAAAAATTAATTTTATGAGGAGAGGGGTCAAACTCCATTTTATGTTGATAATTATGACAGGCATAACATAATGCTAGGGGGTCGTATATCTTATGATGAAAATGTCGGGAATTTTCCATCCCAACCCAATTAGATACTTATTTTTAAGTATTGTTATAATCTAAGGATTCAGATTAAACGCAGGACAGATATTTTTATACTCACACCAGTCGCATAAACCACTTCTTTTTGTTGGGAATTCTTTTGCGTTTTCTATTTTTTCTATTAATTCAAGAGTTTCTTTTTTTAGTTTTGCGAGTTCTTCATTTGTCCTGCGTGAGCAGAGCTTTTCATTATGCGCAAGATAGTGCCAGACAAGGCAGACATTTTTTTCTTCTCCAAATAGTTCTTTTATTGCGATGGAGTAGAGAGCCAATTGTCTGTCCTGGTCCATTTTTTCTTGCGTGGGAAGAGTTCCTCCCGTTTTGTAATCGTGAATTTCAAACTCTCCGGTTAGGGGGTTTCTAACTAATCTATCAATATATCCAATAATTTTATGTTTTCCCAAGGTTACATGAATTTCTTTTTCAACTTCTAACGTTCCATCCTTGAATGGTTGATGTTCGGTGTAATAATCTATTAAGAATTTTATTCCCATGTTGAAATAGTCTTTTGCGTTAAGATGATTTTTCACAACAAGAATATCTTCGTTATAGCCATCCTGCCATCTATTTATATAAAACATAATCAGTTCATCAAGTGTTGGAGTTTGTTTAGCTTGTACAATTTCAAGATAAAGCCATTCGAGTGCTTCATGGATTGCATTTCCTAAATGCATTTCTATACTCTTTTCAATTTCGGGAATAATCTTCTCAATGTATCTTAGTTTGAATTTGTAGGGACATTGTTCAAAAGTGCTTAGTTTAGAATGCGAATATCGTCCCATTAAAGTTTAGAGAAGGAGGGGGTTATAAAGATTACTGCGTTTTATTCTGGTTGTGGTTTTTTGGCTTCCCAGTATGCGAATTCGTTAGTACCAACCCGTAAGAAAAGTGGAAACTTAAAATAATCAATTCCTTCAACTCTAATCAAATCCTGGTGAGCTAGATAAATTCCTCTATCATTTGAAACAATTCCAACCCTTCTATTTGAGCTAAGCATGTGGGCACCTGTAGCTAAGACTCTCATATCTGTCTCACTTAATTGATAATCTTTGGTAAAATGTTTATGTTTTTGAAAAATTCGTTCTATATCCTCTCTCTTGGCACCGTCAAATTTTAGAACTCTTCCTCTTGATTCAAGTTCCAGGATTGCTCTATTTATTGATTTTTGTGATTTGTCTATCTCTCTTCCTAAAATTAAAAGAGCATAATTATTTTCTTTATCTTCATAGACGAGCCTTGCAGTATGACTTTTCCTTTGCTTTCTTTTTAATTTTTGTTTAAATGTTAATCGATTCCTGCCTATTATCTCTTCGATAACCTCTTGGAGGGTGTAAAAAAGTTTCCCTGCCTTTAGTTGGTCTGTGAAATAATTTATTGATGTCTGATTTAAAATTTCTTTTTGTGTCTTACCCTCTAGGGATTCAGGATGCAATGGGACGTAGGTATTGGATATTATCGCACAGGTGTCCCAGAGAATTGGGAAGTTGGGTAATTCGGTTATTTTTACCATCGTCCAACTCCAGAAAGAGAGTATATAAATATAATTATATAATTTTATTGTTTGTTCTTCGCTACCCCCAATATAAAAACAGACTTCGTCAAGTTTTTTATCTTACCAAATTGTTAGGTGTAAAAATTTAATGGAGTTGATTTTTTATGGTATATGGGAAGCGTTTTATCGTGATGGTTGCATATTAGATTATCTCGCCAAACCCAATTAGTCTCCAGTGCTTGTTAACGTTTCTTGCAATACCCACGTTATCTCCTTTTAGGGAAATAATCGGAATGTTGAGGTTTAGCTCTACTTCGTTGTTTTTTATTTTTCCTACTGTTCCTACAGTAATTGTTGTGTTTGCACTAAGCATTAACATTTCTTTTGGTTTTATTGGCTCAACTTCTGCTTTAGATTCAATTCCCAAAACTTCTTTGAAAAGTTCAACTTTCAATTTTACCTTATAAGTTATTTCTGGAAGAGATCCTTTTGTTGAGACTATACATCCGGTTAGAGAGTCTGCTTTTGTGAGTGTAGGATCTAATTCCGTTTCAATAGAAATACTTGCTCCGGGATGTATCTCTTGTACAGATTCTTTTCCGTGATGAAGTGCTAATATTTTTGTTGTAAGAGTTTCGTAAACTTGCTGATTTGCTTTTTTCAGACTCAGTCCGGGTTTTATTTCTATTTCATCTCCGACTTTTAATTTCCCCTTCCTCAAAATCCCTCCAAGAACTCCTCCGTTTAGGTCTTTTATTTTTTTCCCTGGGCGATTTATATCAAAACTTCTTGCAATAAGGAAGATAGGAGAGGACTCTGTATCCTTTTTTGGAATTTCTATTTTTGTTAATTCCTCAAGAATTTTGTCTATGTTCACATTTTGCTGTGCGGATACCGGGATTATCGGAGCGTTTTCTGCGATTGTTCCTTTAACAAATTCTTTTATTATTTTGTAATTTTCTAATGCTCTCTCTTTTGTTACCAGGTCTATTTTATTTTGAACGATTATTATATTTTTTATTTTTTTGGCTTGTAAAGCCATAAAGTGTTCTTTTGTTTGGGGCTTTATTCCTTCGTTTGCCGCAATTACTAAAATTGCTGCGTCGATTACTGCCGCTCCAGAAAGCATAGTTGCCATAAGCATTTCGTGTCCGGGAGCATCAATGAAACTTACATATCTAACCGGCTTTCCTTTTTCAATATTAAACTTTCCTTTATCTTCGTAGATTGTTATGTCCGCATAACCCAGCTTTATTGTAATTCCTCTCTTTAGTTCTTCTGAGTGGGTGTCTGTGAATTTTCCGGTTAGCTTGCTAAGAAGGGTGGTTTTTCCGTGATCTATGTGTCCAACAACACCAACATTTATTTCTGGAAGCTGTTCATTCATAGAAATTTGATAAGAATTTGGTTAAAAAAGGTTTGGGTTATAATAATTTAATCTTAAGCCGTTGCTGCAGGCTCAGCTTTTTCTTCTTTCTTTTTGTTTTGCTCTGGGAAAACTTCTGCGAGTTTTGTCTTTCCTTCTTTTAGAACGCTTAAATTAATTTGTGATATTGCCAGAGAAATTGTCTTCCCTCTTATTGTTTTTCTTAGTCTTAATCCTGCTGGCTTTTTATTTGGTTTTTTGCTTAATCCTTTCGGACGCATGTGCATACCTTTTCCGTAACCTAAAAGAACCCTCTTAAGCGCAATTCCTTCAACCTCTTCTAGAGCTGGAAGTCCGGCTTTATCACTTGCACCTGTTATCTTAAATTCGTAACCTTCAAGAGCAGGATAAAACTCTTTTCCTTCTGCTTTTTCTCCGAGCGATTTATCTACAAAATACTCTGTTTCGACCTCTAGGTAGTAGGTTTTTCCGTCCTTTCCTGAGATATTTATTTTAAAAGCCATCGTAATATTTAATTGAGAAGTGGGTTTAAAAAGGTTTTGAGATGAATTCTTTATTTATTCTATAGATTTAAAAAGTTCACAGGAAAGATTAAGTTATGAATCAAAGGGTAGTTAGGTTAATAGAGCAAAGGAGAGGGGAACTTCGTGGAAGCTATGAAGCTATTGTCCAGAAGTGGCTTGAGGGAAGAACCCAATCTGAATTAGGAGGAGAATATTGTCCGGGGGATGTGGGGAGTATTGGAGAGAATGTTATTAATAGAATAATTAAATTAAATTGTCCGGGAGGAGCTAGGAGAAGGCATAATCGCGATACCCATAGAAGGACTTACCTCGCGGGGCATGGGGCGGGAGGGTTAACCAGAGAGGTATTGACAGGTTTGGGAAGGAGTTTGGCAGTATCAAATGGGTATGTTCCTTATGATATAGAGAAAATTGTAGATACTGGTTCTGGAAGATTTACTTTGCCCGAATATGTAGGTTATCTCAAATCAAGAAATTTTGGATGGGGGGAGATAACAAGGCTTACTAATGTTCTCTTTAGAGAAAATAGAACTCCAAATCAACTAAAGATGAGACATCATCAAAAGTGGGCAAAGAAGGGCTAGATTCCCTACAAGAATTATTTACTTCTTGTTTCGGGAACAGCTTGTGGTACTACTTGAAGAAGTAGTAAGAAAAGGGAATAATAGGAGTGCACTAAAGCACAATGGTGCCATTGAAACAGCTGCAAACGTCTTCTCTCTTTCCGCGTCTGCTCGTAACTGTTCTCTTTGTTCAAAATAGGGTTTTAATGACGGGTCATTTGCGAGTGCGTGGTATCTGGCGAGATCTTGCATACCTTTGTCCCATTCTGGTTTTTGTACAACAGGAGTAATGTTATAAGCAAATTTATTTGCAGTTCTTTCTGTATCGTAGAATTGTGTTAATTGTGGAATGTTCTCTGTTTCTCTTAATTTTTCTTTATAACGCACAGTTCCCAGGGTCATCCCCGCTAATCCAGTAAGAGCTAAGACTGTTCCTGTAACGCCCTTTAATATCTTATTCATGTTCTATTGTCCCGAAAACAAATCCTGCTAGCCCTGCAGTAATTAGAGCCGTCCTGATGAGAGTCGTTAATTTATTCATACTTTTTTCAGCAAGATACCGTTTATAAAGATTTATATCCCCCACCCTGTTTTTTCTTTTCGCTTTATGCCCGCGATTTCTGAAAGAGTTTTCATTTCGTTTCCAGATAACAAATCCCTATTCTTTTTGAAGGTTCGGAATTGTGTTTCTCCCAAGTCGGTATATAAGAATTCTTTATCTGCAAGTTGTCTCTCGAAGTTTGTTCCTGGAATTGAGATTGCGACTTCCATCCCTTCGGTTGCTTCTTCGACAGATTTGTTTTCCAACTGAATATTTTTTATTCTTCCAACTTTTTCTCCGCTCTGGTTTATAAGATGGACATTTGACTTTAACTTTCCCCCTTCAACTTTCACTCCAAATATTGCAGGATTGGAGTTTCTAAAAACGTATTGTGGGAGAATTTTAATTTTGCAGATGGTTGCTAGCGCCATCAATCTTTTTTTCTCTACTTCCGATTGCTTTTCTTTTCTGAATTTTTCCAGATTTTCAATCAATTTGTAAACAACATCATCAATAATAACGTGAGTTTTTCCTTTGATTTCCCGAGCATCTTCGTCTATGTTTGTGTTAAATCCAACAACAATCGCATCAAGTTCATTTATATCCAGATTTGCTTTAGCAGAGATTATATCTGACTTGTTAATATTTCCTATTCCCGCTTTTACAACAGGAACATTACTTTGTTTTAGCAAGGTTAAAAGAGCTTCCAAACTTCCAAGTGAATCGGCCTTTGCGATTATTCCTTGCTTACTGGTTTGTATTTTTTCTCCAACTTCTTTCTTAAATTTCTCTGTTATTTCCTTTAGGTTATTCTTGTAAACTACGAAAGGCATACCTGGGAGAATATTTTCTTTTTCAACTAGTTGCATTCTTATTCCTGTTGAAGCGGTAACTTTTTCTTTTGCTTTAAATCTTGGACATAAGGGAAGAATTTCTTCTAAAATTCTTATTTTGCTTATTACTGGTTTTCCATCAAAGGTTGCAACCGCAACTTTATCTGTTCTTGATAGCTCTCCATCATAAAGGATTGCTTCAATATAGTTTGTTGATTTTTCTTTTTTTATTTCTAACATGACTCCTTTTGCTTCGGGATGAAGAGTTAATCTGTCTTGTAGGTATTTCTGACTTAGTCCGCATAATACTAAAATCAATTCTTGTATTCCTTCCCCGGTTCTTGCTGAAGTTGGAACTAGCGCTATTTTCTTGGAGAAGTCTTCAACATTATAAAATAGGTCCGCGTCAAAGCCGTAACTGTTTAATGCTCCAATTAAAGTCATATATCTCTCATCAAAAAGTTGTTTAACATTTATTGGTTGAGATTCTATTTTTTCCTTTATTCCTCCCTCTCTTTTTAGCCACCCAGAAACATTATCTATCTTATTCATGGCAATAATAAAAGGAGTTTTGTTCATCTTCAGAATTTTTATTACTTCTGCAGTTTGGGGTTTTATCCCTTCGTTTATATCAACTACTAGGATGGCTAAGTCTGCGAGGGCTCCTCCCCTCTTTCTTAGATTTGTAAACGCGGCGTGTCCGGGAGTGTCAATAAAAAGAAATCCCGGGAAAGTTAATTCTATTCCCGCCTTTTTTATTAAAGGGCAGGCTTTGTTGAGTTGTTCGGTTGGGTAAGAGGTAAAGGATATTTTTTGAGTTATTCCTCCTGCTTCACCTTCTTGGACGCAGGTATCTCGCAGTCTGTCCAGTATAGAGGTCTTTCCGTGATCTACGTGTCCGCAGACTGTGACAATTGGCTGTCTGCTTTGCATTTTTGTTTCCATATTATTTAGAGAAAGAGAGGGGTTAAAAAATTATCTTTTTGTGAAGTAACCTTTTGTGTAGAGATTGTAAGCGGATTCTGCCCAGCTTCTTTGTGCTGAAGATAAGGAATTAATAAGTTCTTTTGCTTCTCTATCTTTGCCATCTCTGGCATATTTTATCAGCTCAGCTTTAACTTTCATGAGGTCTACAATTGATTTTGTCATAGAGATTGTTAGAGGAGGAGATTAAAAGGGTTTGGGTTAGCGTTGTAAGGAGTAATTGTTTAAGAGGCTTGCGAGAGTTCTTAAATCTTTGATTAGAGCCTCTCTCTGTTCAGAGGGTTTGCCGTTTGGTTCGTCTATAGAAATTAGTTTTATTTTTGGGTCCTGACTTGCAAAAGGATGCATCCCAAAATTATACTCCCCTTCGAATTCCTTTGTCTTTTTAAATTTTTTTATGTGTTCTCCAAGAAATTTTTCAAGCAGTCCTATTTCATCATAATCAAGGAATCTTAGTGTAAATCTTGCTCTATAACATAAACCTGGTGGTGAAGAGGGTTTTCCCGCATTCCCTCCTACACCGCTATCTTCTATTTGCTCTAACTCTCCTGCTGCCCCCCTTACATACCTATTTCTATCTAATATGTTTAAATTTTGTATTATTTTTATAATCTCCTGGGCAAGGGACTGGGGATCTATTTGATTTCCCATGAAAGAATTATACTTATAAACTATATATTTATTATGGTGTTATGTTAAAATCAATCGGGGAACTGAATGAATTGTATGATTTGGAATTGGAAATGGTTGTGAAGCAAATTAAGGCGAGTAAGGCTAAACTCGTCCTGCTTCAGTTTCCAGATGGTTTGAAACCTTACGCTACGGCAGTGGTTGATTTCTTGGAGGAAAAAACTTCTGCGGAGTTTTTAATTTGGTTTGGAAGTTGTTACGGGGCGTGTGATACTCCTGTTGGATTGGATAAGTTAAAGCCCAAGATAGATTTGGTGATTCAGTTTGGACATAACGAAGTTATGCCGAGTTATTAAAATGACAGAATGTAAAAAATCTGAAAATTTGAAAAGATGTCCGTGTACTTACCCGTGTGATAAAAAGGGAATTTGTTGTGAGTGTATTAAAGAACATCTCGTAGACAGAGAACTTCCGGCATGCTGTTTTCCCAAAGATGTTGAGAAAACATACGATAGAAGTTTTGAGAAGTTTGCTGAGTTGGTTAAGGAGAAGAAAGTTTAACTATTGTTTATCGTACTTGACAATTTCTTGTGAGAGGACTTCAAAATCCACTCTGGCTTGTTTGAATAAATCTGCTGTGTCGAAATCTCCGTGATATCTCATTTTAGCCACAACTCTTTTTATTCCCGCGCTTATAATTGCCATTGCACAGTTTCTGCATGGGGCTTTGAAAGTATAAAGAGTGCTTCCGTCAAGTGCAATTCCTAACTTTGCAGCCTGAAGAAGAGCATTCAATTCGCAGTGTATTGTTCTCATACAGTGGGTTGTTTGGTTGCCGTCTTCGTGTGTCACAGTTTTGAGTAGATGTCCAATTTCATCGCAATGAGGAATTCCTGGAGGAGAACCGATATAACCTGTTGTTAGAATTCTTTTATCTTTAACAATAACCGTTCCTCCTTTTCCCCTATCACAGGTACACCTTTCTGCAACTTTTTCGCATATGCCCATAAAATACTCATCCCAGGAGGGCCTTTTTTTTGGATTCTCTTTTTCTTCCAATTTTAGAAGTGCGTATTCTATACGCGTTTTAAAAGTTTCGAGCGTGCCGTCATTTACTATTTTAATATCTGCCATCTCCATACATTTTGCGACTTGTTGTCCGGTTGATTCTTCCCCTTTTCCCATATCACGCTCTTCCATCCTTACAAATTCTTCCCATGTTTTTGGGTCGCTATAACGGTGTCTCTGGATAAGGCGCTGAAATCTTTGTTCTTTTGGAGCGTCAATCGAGAAAATAATTCCCCCCTGTTTTTTAATTTCTTCAATCTCCCCCGGATTTCTTATTCCGTCAATAATCATCTTCTCGTTTCCTTCTAATTTCTTTAATGTTCTTCTTACGAGCTCTTCCGTTCCAAAGTCTTCTCTTATCTTATTTGCAATATTTTGTAAATCTACTATTGTATAATCTGTTATTCCTCTTGCAATAGCCTCTTCTCTTACTCTGTCAGAAGTAGAAGAATAAACAAAACCTTTTTCTCTTAATATTTCCGTGAGTATCCCCTTTCCAGAAGCCTTTGTACCAGTCACCCCGATTATCATATGTTGAAAAGATAAAAACCCTTTTTAAGAATTTATGTTGTGAAATAGAAGGGTATCGCGCCCCAACCCCTGGCGAGATATTTTGTCTAATCTAAGAGGTTGTTTTTATCCCTTTATTTTACTTAATCTTTTATTCTTGGTAAGTAAGCTTCTATTCTTCTTAGAAAAATAGGTAATTCGGGACTAAGTTGTTGTTTTTCTACAATAGCCCGATAAGCATCTTGGTTAAGGAATTCTGAACCATCTTTAGTTCTATGTTCTTGCATTATCTTATCAAAATCTCTAAAAAATTTAGAGTAAGATCTTGCTATTCTAGTTTTGCGGCTCTCAAGTTTCCCAAGCCGTTTATTAAAAGTGCTTCTTTCACTTTTCTCTTTTTCTGTTCTTCTAAATAATTCATAAAAATGACCAATTGCATAAGCTAATTCTGTTATTATTCCTGGTTCATCTGGTGTTTCAGATCTATCGGTTTTTCTTAATGTGGGTGCAACCTGATAAATCTCATCAGCTAATTCTGCAAAACTAATGTCTAATGAAGAATTTTGTTCAAGAACATCAAGTGCTTTTTCTAAATCACCTTTTGAAAATGTCCAAGGTTCAAGATTAGCATAGACAATATCTCCTTCTAATTTATAACATTTATATCTGTTTAATATTTCTACTACTTCTTTAATCTGAAGAGCTTCTTGAGGCATTAAAATTCCATATCTCCAACTAGTCTCATCAAAGAATGCTCCATGAATATTCTCTAATTGTCTTCCACCAGAATCTAATGCAAGAGAGATTAATCTCTCTTCCCAAGTTTCACCTCTTTTAGCCCTTTCTTTAGCAGAAGCTTCTCGCCTTTCTCTTTTCCATGTATTTATATCAAAATGAATAGAAACTTTACCACACTCAAACATACCATTTAATAAAAGTCTAGAATCTAACCATTCAATTCTTTGTACACTACAAATTCCTGTTGCATCACTTAATCCGAGTTTAGCATCCATTTTCAATTATGATGCGCTAAAGGTTTAAAAATATAATTATAATGTACTCTAAGAATTAGCCTCTTGTCGGGGCGTTGATATTTAACGCCCGGTTATCCCAATTATCATTCTCCCTAAAACTTAAAACCCTTTTTAAGAATTTATGTGCAGAACTATAGCCATCCCATAAACAAAGAAACTCCAATCAAGAATAATAAGATTCCTGCAATTAGGTGCAATCTTCTGATATTTCTTTCCTTCCATCCAGAAACATCCTCAACTTCCTTGAAACCCCAGCAGACAATTCCAACAATTGCAATCATTGGAAGAACAAAGATTAAATTATAGTACAGAAGCCACGGAAGAGCGCCGATTATTCCTCTTTCTGCTAAAAGTCCGGAAGCGATTATGTATGGTCCGATTGTACAAGGAAGAAGGAATACTGTCACTAAAATTCCTATAACGAATGCTCCCCATGGAGAGGTTATTCTGTTTATCCAGAGTTTTGCGTATGGACGAATTGACATAGGCATCTCGGTTGCAATTCCTCCGGGCTGATACATGAAATAGTCTTTTATGTTTAAGGCTCCAATAATCATGGCAATAATTGCAAGTCCGTTGTAGATTAGTTTGGTATTATTTCTAATTAACTCTGCGAACGCGTTAAAAAATTCTATTATTACTGCACCATAAAATAAATATCCAATATAAACTGCAGAGATAAATCCTATTCCCGCCCACAAAACTTTTCTTTTGTTTTCAGGATGTTTTATTAATATTGCTACAAGAACCATCGTCAGAACAGCAATCGCACAAGGATTTACGGAATCTGCTAAAGCGAGAGAAGTTATTCTTGCGAAGCTTAAAATATCTGCCATTTGTTTAACAACCAGTTAGCTCTTTTAGTGTGGATATATCTTGAACTCCTACATAAGTCTGATTTTTTATAATCCAGGTAGGAGTTGCCTTGATTCCTCTGTCAATACATTCTTGTTGATCGTAAAAACAATCTATAACATTCAGATTTTCGTAACTATCCCCAAACATATCTTCCTGAATTTGACAGGCATGACATCCTAGTTGAATATATAATTCAGAATTTTCTCCGATGCATTTTGCAAGTTCTGTTTGAACGTTTTGACCTGAACGATTAAAAAGTATAAATGCAGCGACAATTATAATAACCGCAATAATTCCCCATGTCACCCACGCTTGCTTTTTCATAGTTGGAATAATATAAAATATCTTATAAAGCTTTTGATGGAAATAGTTTCGAGTAAAGTTTAACTACCCCCTTTCTGAATCTACCAGAACTGGTTTTGAAGAAAGTCTTGTTAATATCTTTTCGAAGCTGGAAATCTCTGCTGCAGAGAGAGGATACACTCTATAATGAGAGGTTTTTCCTTCCTTTTTTTGTGAGAAAATGTCGATTGGTGGAGTGTATGAGAGACTCCACTCGGGCGTAATCCTATCATGATAATATCCTGCTAAATTTTCTAAGCTTAGAGTTATTTCCGGCAGAATTGAAATATCCTCTCCTGCAAGGACTGCTCCATATACATTACAGGGTTGTCCTGTTCTCCGGAGTGATTCGTGTCTTATTGGGATAAATATTTTTCCCACCATTTTAGTAATCAGGCATTTCTTCTTTGCTAGAATCTAGTGTCTTCTGTTCTTTTTCTGGTGTTCTTTCTTCCTCACTTTCAACTTCTTCCTGCATTTCATCTTCAGAAACAGAGTTAATCATCTCTTTAAATTTCTTGAAGTTTTCGGGGGAAATTCTAACCCCTGCTTTTGTGAATCCAGTATATCTCTCTGAGGTTACAAATTCTCTTACTGTTAACCCTCTTTTTCCTCCGAAATCGTCAATTCTAATTACGATGTCGGTTGTATCATTTTTGGTTAGCTTTCCTATTTCTTTTTCCATGATATGATGGGGTTGGGGTTGTTTTTAATGTTTGTGGTTATTAATTGTTATCTTCTTGGGATAATTATCCAGCCGATCAAATAAGCGACTATTCCAAGTCCCCATAAAAAACTTCCAACGGTCCAGATTAGACGTATAATTGTCGGGTCTACATCTAGATATTCTGCTATTCCGGCACAAACCCCCGCAATTAGGGAATTTTTTTTGGATGCTCTATAAAATCTTCTTGATGTCATGCTAAAGCGTATCCTCTCTTATTTATAAATCTTTTTTAAGATTTTAATTGATATTTCTATAAATACAAAGAGAGCAAAGAGGATTAAGATTATTGAGATAATAATCAATGCGACATTTGAAGTTTTTACATAATCTATTAATCCATAGATTAGGGCGGCTACCGTTGTAATAATCATAAATATCGAAGGAATTATTGTGTACCATATCGGTTTCTTGTGTTCAATGAGATAGGCAGAGATTGCTATGAGAACAACTCCAGCGATTAGTTGGTTGGAGGTTCCGAACATTCTCCAGATTGTTGCGTAAGAGTTTGTTATTGCAAGAATGAATGCCGGAAGGATAATTAAAAGAGTAAGGAATAATTTATTATTGAATTTTGATTTTTTTTGAAGAACTTCTGAAACAATCATTCTTCCAATTCTTGTTGAGGTATCTAGGGAGGTAAGTATGAAAGTGTTTACTACCAAAGAACCAAGTATAAGTAAGATTGGAAGAGCTAGGAAAGGAAATGCGGAATTTACAATATTTGCGAATCCTCTTCCAAATGCAACAATCCATCCAGAGGTTAAGGCGTTGCTGAAAAAGTTAATATCTCCTGTTATTGGAGTTCCCCATTTCAAACCCGCAGATACGAATATTACAACAAGAACTGCAACTAAACCCTCTGTTAACATTGCTCCGTATCCAATAAATTTCCCATCGGATTCTTTTTCTAATTGTTTGGAAGTAGTTCCTGAAGAAACTAAAGAATGAAATCCCGAAACCGCCCCGCAAGCTACGGTTATGAATAAAAGGGGCCATAACGGAATTTGTGAAAATGGAATTGATGCTGGAGCGGCAATTTCTGGACGTGAAATGGCAATCGCGAGGATTCCTATGCCAAGAAAAAGAAATAAACTTATTGAGCTAATGTAATCTCTTGGTTGCAGGAGAGTCCAAACAGGAATCAAAGAAACTATCAGAGCGTAAACAAGAAGGATTGAAATCCAGACTATCTTTGCCACATTTGCTGAGAAAGGAAGGACGATTGGAAATTTAATTCCTAACCAGATAAAAAATATTACGAAGATGATGGCGATTATGCTTGAGATTAGTTTGTTTTTTTTGTATTTGTATATTGAAAATCCGAGAAAGATTGCTGTTAGTGTTATTCCGAGGAAAGGTATTGCAAGTTCTGGAACCTGAACGAGAGATTCGGCGCTACTTACCGAGAATACGGTTATAATTAACATGAGTGCCAGCCATAAAAGTAAAGAAAAAATGTAAAAAGTTCTTTTGCCGGTAATTTTTTCTGATATCTTTGCAATTCCTTCTCCTTTGTGTCTTACCGAAAGCATAAGAGAGAGATAATCATGGATTGCTCCGATAAAGACGCTTCCTATTGCAACCCAAATGACAACAAATAACCACCCAAAATAAGAAACTGCTAAAATTGGTCCGATTATTGGTCCTGCTCCAGCGATGGAAGCGAAGTGATGTCCGAATAGAAATTCTTTCCTGCTTGATTTGAAGTCGATATTATTTTTAAAAAGTTTTGCAGGAGTTTTATTTTTGTCATTGGGTTTTACTAATTTCCTTTCTATAAATCTCCCATAGATGAAATATCCGGCTAGGAACCAAATTACTACTGCGATTAGCAAAAATAAAGCATTTACCATCTCTTTAATTTGATTTAGCAAATAAGCTTATTAACCTTTTCTGTTTACTAGATTTGTTCCTCTTAAGACAACACTAAATTCTCCTTCATTGCCCCCGAAAAAATCTTTTGTAAACTCAAAGGCTCTTTTCTGATCATAAAACTTACATGAAAAGATGTCGATGTAAATTGAGTTGCTGTTTTCTGCAAAATGTCCTGAGATACATGACGTTTCGATTAACTGAACCATACTATATCCCTGAACTTTTGGATCCGCTCCAAATCTTACAATAACTGGCTCTCCAAACCTTTTCATATCGATTACTTTACATAATTCTATAATATACTCCCTTATCTTTTCTCCGTCTCTTAGAGTTTCTGGATTACAATGAAATAAATCTATGCTCGTTAGAAGTCCCCATACCCCTTTTTCGTTATATTCTTCTTCTGAAATTGTTTCCTCGTTCATTCTTGTATATGTTTTGCGTACCTCCTTTTTAGCGTTGATTCTGTTTCTTCTGCTCCGATTTTTTTTGCTACATATTTTACAACCGTTTCTCCATCCATTTTTGGATTGCAGGTGAAAAAATCAAAAGCGGCAACGTTCCATTCCGGCCAGGTGTGAATTGAAAGATGAGATTCAGAGATTACTACTACTGCCGTAACGCCCTGAGGAGAAAATTGGTATGTGTAGGAGTGTAATATTTTTGCTCCAACCCTTTTTGCAACATCTTCCATAATTTTTAACATCTTTGTAGAATCATTAATAATTAATTTATCAGAGTCACCTTTTTTAGTACAGCCAGAGTATTGCACAATCCAGTGGTTTCCCAAAAACTTTTTCGTCACTTTAGTATTTTTTCGATAATACATTTAATAATTTCTATTTAAAAACCTTTTTATGCTTTGTTTAGTGACAGTGTTTGGGAAGAATTTTGTCGACGGGAAAATATGTTTCCCTAGGAGTTTCTTTTGCGTGAGCTTTTGGGTTTTTCTGTCAGGGATTTTAAGAGATACAGTCCGGAAAGTAAAATAACTGTTCCGTCAATTGTTTTCCCGACAGTTTCATCCGAGAGAATTTTTTTTCCGAAGCGATAGCCAACTTTAACGTTTTCTGGTTGTTCGCTTTGTACCGTCTCTCTAAATCTTCTGGTCAGGTATCCTCCAACCGAATTTCCAGTAACATAACTTGATGCAAAATCAAGGGTACATAAACTAATAAGGGCGATGTCAATGAGTTTTCCTATTTTTTCCATATTTATTTGTATTTTTCAGTTATATAAATCTTTTTTAAAAACTAATCAATGCCCGAACCAGGAATCGAATCCGGGAGTCCCGAAAGGCCAAGATTATAAAGTTTTTTAAATTGTGTTTCTTCTTTCTGATTATGGTAAAGGTTAAAATAAAAAAAGTTAGAGAGGATGCAATTATTCCTCAGTATGCTCATCCGGGTGATGCGGGTTTGGATGTTTACTCTTCCGTTGATTTGGTAATCTCTCCGGGAGAAAGAGCGATAGTTCCAATTGGTATTGCTATGGAAATTCCTGAGGGTTATGTTGCTCTGGTTTGGGATAAATCCGGACTTGCAGCAAAGAAAGGAATTCATATGATGGCGGGAGTGGGAGATTGTATTTACAGAGGAGAGTATAATCTTGTAATGTTAAATACTTCCAAGGAGAGTTATGAGGTTAAGAAAGGGGAGAAGGTTGCGCAGATTTTAATTCAGCCAATTGAAACTGTGGAGATTGAAGAGGTGGAGGAACTTAACGAAACCGTTAGAGGAGAAAATAGATTTGGTTCTACCGGGACGAATTAATTATTAATTAATTCTCTTACTATGTTGTAGACTTCTTCGGAGATGTTTTCTGGGGTTCTTAGAGAATTTATTGTTTCGTCCGGAGCGCACGAGATTTTTTTCCATCCAAATAAATCTGCTAATTGTAAATAAGCGTTTTCAGCATTTTTCAGATGTTCTGGGTTTGATTCGTGTCCGTCTTCATTTCCAGGATGAAACTCGGATTTTCTTATTCTTCCTTCTTTAAGTTGTAAACTTACAATATGAGGCATGTGGATTAATAAAATTGCATCTGGCTTAGGAAGTTGGAAATTTCCGTATTCCAATTCATCCAACCATCCATAAAAGCGTTTTCTTACATCTGCGTCAGAGATTTTCCCTCCTTGATGTCCCATATTGGATTCAACGTACCTATCTAAGATTACAACGTCGTATTCCAACATCGCTTCCTCAATAAAATGTTTATTGCTGTATCTATCCAATGCAAAAAATATCGAAGCGATTCTTGGGTCTATGCTATTTGCAGGGCCAAATTCATTATCGAGGTATCTTCTGATTACTTTCCCCGTTGGGCTCGAGTAGTTGGGGAAATCTAAGGTAATTACCTTTTTGCCCTCTTTTTTTAGCTTTTCAATTAGTAAGTTTATCTGCGTTGATTTTCCAGAACAATCGGTGCCTTCGATTACAATTAGTTTGCCTCTTTTTTGTTCCACTTTATTTTGACTTTTGGAAATCGGGGTTTTCCTTTAATTTTCTTCTTACTTCTTCGAACATCATTTGAACTGCCGGGTGGTCAGAGTTCCATGCTCTTGTTCTATAATCGGGGTTTGCTTTCATCTTTGCTATTTCTGGTGCCATCTCTTTAAAATAACTTCCGTAGATATGACACGAATTCGAGATATCAACATATCTTCCGATTCTTACTTCTTCTCCGATTTTTTCGCCATTAGGTTAAATAAAATCTTAACCTTATAAATAAATCTTCTCACTGGAATATAGAATTATATTATATATGTTATAATATATATCTTAAGAAATATACTTTAAATTACAATCTTAGTCTTTCATCTCTATCTTAACGTTAACGCTCTTTGGAATCTGCATTTTCATGATGCTGTGAAGAACTTTTTCGTTTGCTGGCAAATCAATCAATCTTTTATGAATACGCATTTCTAATCTGTCGAAGGTGGCTGTTCCGTTTCCACACGGAGATTTTCTTGTTGTGATTTTAAGCTTTTTTGTTGGTAAGGGTACCGGACCGCTAATTACAATTCCGGAGCGCTTCGCTAGAGCCTTTATTCCGTCACAAATATTGTTCAACATTTCAATACTCGTGCTGTTAAGTTTTATCCTTACCTTTGCCATATATTCTCTATTAAAAATTGATTTAAAAAGCTTTTTATGCGATGGGCTCTGTTGAAAATGTCCTCAGGGCAAAGTTAATCTACCCTGAGAACATACTAA
>CAZGIL010000012.1:0-19346 GCA_964526265.1 Candidatus Woesearchaeota archaeon | reverse complement strand
CAGACAACCGTCCCTTCCAAAGTTAAGGAAGCCGAGATTATGAGGGTTCCATATATTCTTGTGGTGGGGGATAGGGAGGAGAAAGAGGGAATGCTTGCAGTTCGGGCGAAGGGAGACAAAAAGATTGAGACGATGAAAACTGCAGATTTTATTTCTATGGTTAAGAAAGAGATTGAAGAGAGGAGATAAACATGAACTTTCAGTTTTATTTAGAGAAATTGTACCACTCTTCCGAATTTGAGAAATTTAGAAATGAGAATCCTTCGGCGTATCCGTGTTCTGCTTTTTTTGTAATTGATTTGGAAAACAAGAAGCTTCCTGATAACAGACAACATTTTGATTTTTGTATTCCTGGGCAGAGTAAGATATTCAGTTTTATGCTCGAGAAAATATGCGAGATGGTTCCAATTGAAAATGCTGATGGAAGGGAATTAACTCAAATAAAAGTGAATTATAACTTTAATCTTAAGGATATCGAGAAACTTATAACTGATGAGATGGTTAAGAGGAATATTACTAGTAAGGTTCAGAAAATTTTACTTTCTTTACAGAACTTTGAGGGAAAGGATTGTCTTGTTGGAACTGTTTTTATTTCTGCTCTGGGCATGGTTAAGATAAAGATTGATTTGGATGATATGAAGTTTCTTGAATTTGAAAAGAAGTCT
The DNA here is from genome assembly GCA_964526265.1 of Candidatus Woesearchaeota archaeon. GTDB lineage: Archaea > Nanobdellota > Nanobdellia > Pacearchaeales > GW2011-AR1 > CAZGIL01. The sequence goes on along the minus strand of CAZGIL010000012.1, from coordinate 18,681 downwards.
TTCTTGGATGTGATTAATGTCTTTAAAAAAGATAAAAAAGAATAAGTGGATAGCTTTAAAAAGTGATTTCTAGCAGAGTTATTATGAATATTGAGAGAATTACAATTGTTGAGGAGAAAACGATTTCTATAGACGAGGGTATCCGTGTTCTTAGGGATTTGGACCCAACTCCCACGGTTGAACTTATCTCTAAGGTTTTAATTCCGCGAGAACACTTAAAAAACCAACATATTAGGGGAGCGACTCTTGGGCAGGTGGTAACTTTCCTTGAAAGGGTAAAGGAAAAGCATGGACTTGTTTACGGAAAATATATTTTTGGTTTAGATAATGAACTTCGGTTGTGGAATCACTATCTTAATTTTACGTGTCCGACTAAATGTGGTTCGGCAATAGAACATGCAGTGAGGTATAATGTTCCGATATTAGTTGCTCCTCTTAAGGTTAATTCTTCTCAACCACAAAGTTAATCATAGAAAAACTGGGAGTTTCTTTCCAAATTATTTTAAATCCAGCGTCTTTAGCTTCTTTGTATATTTCTTCTTTATCATAGAGGTAATAATATCTTTTTCCCTTGTCTTGCCATCCAACGAGTTTTTCTTTGCCGGCGTTTTTGAATCTTGGAGAGTCTTTATTCCACACTCCAATTTCGGCTTGTGCTCCTTTTTTTAAAACTCTAAAAAGTTCCTTCATAATCTTTTTTCTTTTGGTTTTTCCTTTAATGCAGTGTAAGGCTGCAATGCAGATTGCCCCATCAAAGAAGTTATCTTCATACGGGATTTTTGAGATGTCGGCAACTTTAAACTCGGCGTCTATTTTTTCTTTCTTTGCTCTTTTTTCTGCAAGTTTAATCATCTCTTTTGAAAAGTCTACAAGATAGAATTTTGTTTTAGGTTTTTTTATTAAATATCTTCCACTTCCGCTTCCCAAATCGAGAATCTTACCTTTTTGTTTTTTTAAGAAATTAAGAGTGTGTTGGGCTTTTCTTTCTATTTTGAACTTGTGCCATTCGGGGGCAATCTTGTCCCAGAGAGATTGTTGATTTTCTGTTTCCATAATCTACTAAAGAAAGAAGTAGTTTTAAGTTTGTGGTTTTTTGGTTTCTTCTTCTGGGGGGGCTAATTGTTCTCTGTGTTGTTGATATATCTCCCCATAAACACTACCTTTTCTTGGATGTTTTCCATCTCCAACTAATTTTTCATATAATTGACAATATTTTCCTCCATTGTCTCTTTTGACAGGAAGGGTTCCTACTTGTGCTTGTTGGTGTAATCTGTCTAAGGCTGCTTCTTCAGTTGGAGAAAAAGGTTTCCCATTACTCTTTCCGAATAATTTATCCAGGAATTTCATTAAACTATGCCCCCCAAGAACTTTAAAAAGATAACTATAGTTTACTTTTTATGTTAAAACCCTCCAAGGGAGAAGTAAGAAAACCAACAAAAACTATTTCGGGAGTGACTCCTCTAGCGGTTATGCTCCCCCCAAGAAAATGTAATCATGGAATGTGTCTCTATTGTCCTAATTTGGATGTTCCACAGAGTTATACCCCCCGAAGTCCGGCTGTTATGAGAGCTTCTGTGGTAGGATATAGCCCCTCTAAACAGATTTACGAGAGAATTGACGCTTTCAAGGCAATGCATCATCCAACGGATAAAATCGAGCTAATTATAATGGGGGGGACTTTCTTGGAATACCCTGAGAAATTCCAGTATAATTTTATTAAAGAGTGTTATGATGCGCTTAACGGAAAGAGGTCAAAAAACCTTGAAGAAGCAAAGAAGAAAAACGAAAAGGCAAAACATCGTTGTACTGCACTGTGCATAGAAACTCGTCCGGATGTTTGTATACAATTTATTAAAAGAATGAGAGAATGGGGAGCAACGCGAGTTGAGTTGGGAGTTCAGATTATTGATGATAAAATATACAAGAAAATAAATCGTGGACATTCTGTTAAGGATGTTGCTCTGGCTACAAAAGCGCTTAAAGATGCCGGATTTAAAATTGGTTATCATATCATGCCCGGGCTTCCCGGAAGTAATCCGAAAAAAGATTTGCAATTATTCAAAAAATTATTTTCTGATGAGAGATTCAAACCAGATCAGATTAAGTTGTATCCTTGCCAAGTTATGCCTGGGAGTGGTTTGGAAAATTGGTATTGGAAAGGAAAATACAAACCATATACAAAGGAAGAGACTATTGAAATTTTAACTAAAATGCTTTGGGTTGTTCCAAGATATTGCAGAGTTATGAGGGTAATGAGGGAGATACCTCCGGAGTATCTTGTTGCAGGGGTTATTAATATTGATTTAAGAAAAGATATTGAAGAAAAATTGAGAGGGAAGGGGGCAAAGTTGAAGGAAATAAGGTATAGAGAAGTGGGCTTCGCACTAAGAGATGGGAAGAAGATTAATAATAAATTAAAAATTAAAATTACAAAATACGGGGCTTCTGAGGGAAAGGAGTATTTTATTGAGGTTGTTAATAAAGAGGATATTTTATTTGGACTTTTGAGATTGAGAATTGTTGCACCGCTCGGTGTACCCCAAAGCACTGAATTCTGGGGCAATGAAGCGATTGTAAGAGAACTTCATGTTTATGGGCAAAGTTTAAAGTTGGGAGAAAAAGGCAAAATGGGGCAGCATATCGGATTGGGAAAACAATTGCTTGCGGAGGCAGAAAAGATCTCTCATAAGGATAAATGTAAGAAGATAAGAATTATTTCTGGGGTGGGAGTAAGGGAGTATTATAAGAAATTTGGATATAAGCTTGAAGAAAGCTATATGGTTAAATATTTATAGTCGTTTTCTTCTTTTGCTTTATGACAGTACTTTCAACACTCGCTACAATATGGGGAGCCTTGATTGGAGTTGCTAATTTCCCTCAGGTGATTAAGATTTTTAAAAGGAGGAGCGCCAAAGACATTTCTATTATTTCTGTTTTAATATTTTTTAGTGGAGCAATTATTTGGATTTTGTATGGTATTGAATTACAAAATATCCCAATACTTGTAATGAATGGGTTGGCATTTATCTCTTTGTTGTTAGTACTTGTTGGTTGGTTTCTCTATGGGAGGATAAAATGAATGAAGTCATCATTCCAAATCCTGAAGAATTTGAAAAAAAGAAAAGTAAAATAATTTCCGATGGAAAGGAAAACTTTCATGTTGTTGCGGATTTTGATAGAACCCTGACTAAAGCGTTTGTTGAAGGGCAGAAATCTCCGACTACAATTGCTCAGATAAGAAACGGTAACTATCTCGGGGAAGATTATGTTGAGAAGGCTCACGAACTTTTTGATAAATATCATCCGTTTGAGATTGACCCTAATTTAACTATCGAAGAGAAAAGGAAGATTATGAAAGAATGGTGGGATGCACATCATAACCTTCTTATTGATTCTGGTTTAACTAAGGAAATTATAAATATGATAATTGCTAAAAAAACTCTTAAGTTTAGAGGAGGGGCTATGGAATTTCTGGAATCCTTGAATGAAAAAGGAATACCTCTTGTTATTATGTCTGCAGGTGTTGGGCCGATGATAGAGGGTTATCTTGAACAGGAGAGAAGACTCTATCCCAGTACTCACATTATTTCTAATAATTATATTTTCGATGAAGGGGGGGAGATGATTAGCGTTAAAGGAGAAGCGATAACCTCCGTTAATAAATACGAGAGGGTGGTAAATATACCTGAAACAGAAGATAGAAAGAATGTATTCTTGATTGGTGATGGATTTGAAGATCTGGGAATGGTAGAAGGTTTTGATTATAATACTCTAATAAAGATAGCTTTTCTTAATGAAAACGTTGAAGAGCAAATGGAGTTATTTAAGAAGAATTTTGATGTGGTTATTCTAGGAGACGGAGATTTCTCTTTCATTAACGAATTTCTTCAGCAAATAAATTAGTTCTTTTCGTGTCCCTTATTATGAAACTTGTGTTCTATTTCTTCACTAATTTTTGAGAAGGCTTTTCTTAATGCGCTACTTAAAATCCAGTCAGCACTATCTGCTTCAAATCTTTTAGAGTCTAAAATAACATCTAATTTGATACTATGTGTTCTGTTCCCTCTTTCGTGATATTCTTTTATGTGAATCTTAACCTTAGAGACTCTTCTCGCATGCGTACGAGTTTCTAGTTTTTTTAACCAAGCCGAGACACTTTCCCTTACCTGTATTTGTTCTTTTTCGTCTAGGGTGTCTAGTCCAATTATTTCGAGGATATCTTTCATTTTATACTTAAGTTTCCTACCTTTATAAAAATTTGTTTGGGTTTTTCATAAATCTAAGGTTGTTTTGTACTAAAGAAAAATTTATAAACATCTTTCCTATTTTGGGTTTATGAAAAAGGTGATTGTGGCATTATTTATTCTTTTGGTTGCTTTAAGCTTTATTTCTGCAACAGAATCTAAAATTACTATTAAGACCTACCCGAGACACTACGTGAGATTAACCCTTTATACTTCTTCGGGTGGTGGAACAGAGTATGGTGAGCAAGTTGCGGGATTATCAAATAGGTATGGGGATTTGGTTCTTAATCTTTCCACAACTGCTTCTCGTTTTGGAATAATAGCGTTTGTTGGTTTGGATGAGAATAGTTATATTTATACAGATAAGTTCTCCCAGGATTACTCTCCTGGTGAGGATATCTCTCTTAGAATCGCTCCAGAAAGCATGGATCTTCCCGAAACTCCCGAAGAAGGAGCGGTTGTTGTAACACAACCAGTTTTACCTTCCGAGGTTAACGAAACAAATTTAACAGAAAATGAGTCAGTCGTTTCCGATGAAGGGAAAAGTCTTACTAGCAAAATTTCGGGATATGCAATAGATGGAAGAAATATTATTGTTAAACAGAAGTATTATTTTATTGGGGGAGTTTTCTTAGTGGGGATAATTTTATTTTTTACATTTGGTAGAAAGAAAAAGGCTTTCAATGTTGAACCGAATAATCATTCTGATGCTAAATTTCTTGCAGAAGCAGAGAGAAAACTTAAAGAGGCTCAGGAAGAAGTACAAAAACTCAGGGGCGGTAAAGAAGAGAAAATAGCCGAAGCGAAGAAAAAACTTATTGCGGATGAGCAAGAACTCATGAGACTAAGAAGAGGGGAAGAATAATTTTAGTTAATTATCTTTCTTTCTTGCCATTCTTTTAAAATCCTTCTCGCGACTTTATCATCATCTATTTCTCCGCCTTTTTTGAAGAGTTTCCATTGTCTGCCGAGAATTTCTATTAGTTTATCTGCATCTTGGGTAATCTCTATTTTGTAATTTTCTTCTAAGATTCCTGGAAAATCTTTGAGTATGTCTGCAATTATTATGTCTGGTTCCTTTACCCGGCTATAGTGTCTTGCACCGACTTGCGTGTGGGCACTTATTTTTTTCTTTTCTTGCATCGAGTATTCGCTCTCGGGAATTACCCCGGGACTGTCTAATAAAACTATGTTTGAACTTAATTTTAGTTTTTGTATTCCTTTTGTAAAGCCTGGTTCGGAGCCTGTTCCTGCCGAGCTTTTTCCAATTAAGGAGTTTATCAGAGAGCTTTTTCCGGTGTTTGGGTAACCTATTACTCCTACAACAATTTTTCCGAGTTTGTCTTTGTCCACTGTTTTGCCTATTCTTCTCGCACTCATTTTAATAAGATTTCTTAATTTTGAAATTCCCTTTCTTTCTTTACATGAAACAATTTCGCTTGGTTTTAACTTTATATTTTTTGTATTATTCAAATCAGATTTGTTTATTACGTAAATGAGTATCTTTTTTCTTTTTTTTATTTCTTCCTCAATTTCTTCATTTCTTGTCTTATCCACATATCTTGCATCTAATACTTCGAGAATTATATCCGAATAATCTATTATTTCATCTAAAATTGCGGGATATTTCTTCCTTTGTTTCCTTATGTTCTTTGTATGTCCGGTTCTTCGTGACGAAAAACTATATCTTACTCTCATAACTTTAAAAGACTGTGAGATGTTTTAAAGTTATCTTAAAAAGAAGCAATGTATTTTAAAGCTATCCTATTTTATTTTAAAAAGAAGCCAGTTTTTGTCTTTTCCGCCGAGCTTTGTTCGTATTAGAGCGTAATTACCCTTCATTTTTTTACCCTCAAGTTTTATCTCAATTTTTCCTTCTTGAAAGGCTTTTTCCATTGAGATTTCCTTAAGGTTTTGGTATTTTCCCTTATCCCATATTTCTACGGTTCCTGCTCCGTAATTTCCCTCGGGAATTGTTCCTTCAAAGTTGGCGTAAGAAAGAGGGTGGTCTTCAACATGGACTGCTAAACGTTTTTCTCCGCTAACTTTCGGAGGTTCTTTTGGAACCGCCCATGATTTTAGTTTTCCATTTACTTCAAGCCTAAAATCGTAATGGAGATGAGTTGCTTTATGTTTTTGTATCACAAAGATTTTTTCTTTTGAAGACATACAAGTAAATGGGCAACTTTGTATTTAAAGTTTGTTAGAAAAACACCCTAAGGGGTGTAAACGCCCCGTCTGGGATTCGAACCCAGGTTACAGCCTTGAAAGGGCCGTGTCCTTGGCCTCTGGACGAACGGGGCAAAGTTCTTCGAACTTCGCCGCTACTTCACCCAAGCGTGGTTAAAGTAGGGCATCCTTTCGGATAAAATAAGTTGCAGAAATTAGTTTTTAAACCTAATTATGGGTAAGGTTGTTCGGGAATTATAAGCCAGGCGGCAAGATAGAAAAATAATCCTATTCCCCAGATGAAACTTCCTAGTCCGAGAACTAATCGAATTATTACTGGATCGGTTTCAAAATATTCTGCGATTCCTCCCCCAACGCCCCCAATAATCTTTTTCCTACTCCGATAAAGACGCTTTCTCTCTTTTTTTACCACAATTAGTTTAAGGAAGAGTTATTTTTAAAGGTAGCGAAAGGGATATTTTTAAATATGGTTGAATTGTTTATTTTTAGTTGGTTATTACGAGCCTATAGCTCAGCTTGGTAGAGCACTGCTCTTATATGACTGTAATCCTTATGGATTGCAGAATCTCACAGATAATCTTTGGAGAATCTAAGAGAGGCAGGGGTCCTCGGTTCAAATCCGAGTAGGCTCATTATGTTAATAGGATTAGTAGGGAAACCATCGTGCGGAAAATCTACCTTCTTTAAAGCAGCGACTCTAGCAGAGGTTGAGATTGCTTCTTATCCGTTTACGACAATAAAAGCAAATCATGGAGTGGGTTATGTTAAGGTTGATTGTATTGATAAGGAATTTAATACGCAATGTAATCCCAATCACGGATTTTGTATTAATCATAAAAGATTTGTTCCGGTTGAGTTAATGGATGTGGCTGGACTTGTTAGGGGAGCTTCTGAAGGAAAAGGATTGGGTAATCGATTTTTAGATGATTTACGGCAGGCGGATGTTTTTATTCATATAGTGGATGTATCTGGAACAACCGATTCTGAAGGTAAAACAACCGAAGGACACGATCCGTGTGAGGACGTTCTCTTTTTAGAAGAAGAACTTGATAAATGGTATTTTAATATTTTAATGAAGGTGTGGAAAACTTTTGCGAGGAAGACAGAGATGGAGCATCTTAATTTTGCTGAGGCGGTTGCGAAACAGTTTTCTGGGTTGAAGGTTAATGAGGAACAAGTAAAAGAAGTAATTAGAAAACTAGGATTTCCAGAAAAAGCCAGCACTTGGAAAGAGGAGCAGGTAATGAAGTTTGCTTCTAGTTTAAGAAAATTAAGTAAACCAATGATTATCGCCGCAAATAAAATTGATATGGAAAAAGGAAAAGAAAACTATGAAAAAATGAAAGAAGCGTTTCCGGATAGGCTCATAGTTCCTTGTTCGGCCGATTCAGAGCTTGCTTTAAGAGAGGCTGCTAAATCTGAATTAATTGAATACACTCCGGGAGAAAAAGATTTTAAGATTCTTAAGGAACTAACTGAAAAACAGAAGCAGGCTTTAGAAAAGATAAAGAAAACTGTTTTGGATGTTTATCCGGATGGAACCGGGGTTCAGTCTGTTTTGAACTGTGCTGTTTTCGATTTGTTGAAGTATCTAGCAATTTTCCCTGCCGGAGCACATAAGTTGGGGGATAGTAAGGGGAATATCCTTCCGGATTGTTTTTTATTGCCTCCCGGTTCTACGGCCTTAGATTTTGCATTTTTTCTTCATACCGATTTCGGAAAGAATTTTATTAAAGCGATTGATGCTCGTTCGAAGCGTGCACTTGGTAAGGATTACGAATTGAAAAACAGGGATGCGCTTGAGATTGTGACACGATGAAAGTCAAACTTCATCCCAACTCTTCGCAGGAAAAAATTGTTGATAGAGGAGAGAGTTATGAGATTTGGATTAAAGAAAAAGCGGTTGATGGAAAGGCGAACGAGGCTTTGCTACGATTTCTTAAAAAACATTTTAAGAAAAGGTTTAAAATAAGAGCGGGGTTTACATCAAGAAATAAAATCGTTGAGATTGGGAACTGATTTAAAATTTAATCTTTGTTTCCCTTAAATCTTCAGAATGTTGGTCTAAATTATCGTTTCTCAAACAATCCCAACAAGTGTGTACCGTTCCGTCTTCATCTCTTACCCTTCCGGTTCCTTTGCACTTTGGACAGTCCATATTTGTCATAAAAAATAGAGTTTTGGGTTGTTTTTAAGCATCTCTACACTGGAGTATAATATAGGGTTAGTAAATAATTTATAAACATCTCATTTTTGTTAGAAGAATGAAGTATGAATTCGCTCCGGATTTGCAGGTGAAGGCGGCAGAGATTGCCTCTATTTTGTTTCCGCATGTTAAGATGGATTATGTAAAGTGTCTTAGAAGCTATGGGACTTCTTCTCGTGGAACTATTGCTCGATGTCACGCTCTAGGAAAGCTGATGCAGAAAGCAATGGGCTTAAGGGCTTTTTATGCTCTTGAGTTCTTATCGGAGAGATTTGATAGAATGCCAATTGAAGAACAAGAAAAGGTTATTGTTCACGAGCTTATGCATATTCCTAAGACTTTTGGAGGGGGATTCAAACATCACGATGTTGTTACCAATAGAAATGTAGATAAACTTTACAATTATTATAGACACGTTAAAGATGGTAAAAAAGGCAAGAGTTGGTTTTAACTATAAGGGTAGAAAAATCTTTTTGGAGGCACGTTTAATGGAAAACGTAAACAAAATGCTTGGATTGATGGTTTATGAGGACATCTTACTTTTCAGGTTTTCTCGAGGGAGAAGAGCAATTCATTCTTTCTTTTGCAAACCCTTCGTCGCTGTTTGGTTTTTAGAGGGGAAGGTAATAGAAATAAGAAAAATTAATTCTTGGGACGCCTCAATTTCTCCTTCTAGGGACTTTGATACTCTAATCGAAATACCCATTAATCTTGAAAATAAAGAGCTTGTTAATTTTCTTACTAAGTAATTGCATTCCCCGTCGGTGACGCGAAAGATTTAAATAGTCCGTCGTCATATTTTAGATATCAAAAGGAGGTAAAAAAATGGGAAAAATTCTTGTTAAGAGTGTCATTAAGAGACAAAAGGGGTATCTTTACTACGTAGATGGAAAGGGTAACGTTTGCGAAGCTAAGATGGCTCGTGGTGGAAAGAAGAAAAAGAAAAAAGCCGCAAAGAAAAAAAGAAGATAGGCTTTAATTTTATTTTTAATTTTTTATTTTATAATTTTTGTTTATTTTTTTGTGTTAAAGAGTTCAAACGTTGTTTGGTAGTTAAGTTTATATTCTTCCATCGTTAGTCTCTCTGTTCTTGTTGTTGCGTCGTGCCTTGTGAGATGGGCTATTCCACATATGTGGGAGACTCTTTCTGCGAAGAGAAAGTCTCTTACAAAAAGATCTGTCGGTTCTCCAGGCATATCTATGTAAGTTCCTTTTTTTGTCCAGATTTGATTATTAACAATTCTTAATCTGCCTGGTGTTCCCGTTGGATGTCTTTCAACTCCGTATCCCCCTAAACCATCTGACAATTTTCTTATTCTCTGTCCCGAGGTTAAATCTCCCGCGTCAAAATGCTGGGCTTCTAATAACTGAGCTAAGGTTTGTTCGTCCTTTCGTGTATCAAAAACTACCACTTCAATTGACTCGTTTGGGTTTTTTTCCATCCTCTCCCGGATGAAAAGGTATTTATAATAATTATTGTGATTTAGTTCATGCCCATTGTACTAGGAATAGAGTCAACCGCACACACATTTGGAATTGGGGTTGTGTGCGACGGGAAGATTCTCGCTAATGTTCGCGATATGTACAAGACGGAGTCGGGGGGGATTGTTCCGCTTGATTCTGCAAAACATCATCGGGAAGTTGGGAGGAGGTTGTATTTAGAGGCGCTTGAAAAAGCGGGGGTTGTTGAGGGGGATATAGACGCTATCGCTTTTTCTCAAGGGCCCGGATTAGCTCCGTGTTTAATGGAGGGAATGAAATTTGCTAAAGAACTTTCTATAAAATTAAATACCCTAAAGGGCACAAGTAAGCCGATTGTTGGAGTTAATCATTGTATTTCTCACTTAGAAATTGGGGCAATTACCGGAGCTAAAGATCCGGTTATGCTTTATGTTTCTGGAGCGAATACACAAATTATTGCTTATGCTGCAGGAAAGTATAGAATTTTTGGAGAAACTCTTGACTTAGGAGTTGGTAATTTTATTGATACTATTGCGCGCTTTGCTGGAATGGGTTTTCCGGGAGGCCCGGCAATAGAAAAGCTTGCTCGGGAAAGTAAAAATTATATCGAATTACCCTATACTGTTAAAGGAATGGATATTGCGCTCTCTGGAATCCAGACGAAACTTAAACGGATGATTGAGTCCAAAAAATATTCGCTTAAGGATTTGGCTTATTCTTTACAAGAAACGGTTTTTGCAATGCTTGTTGAAACTGCTGAAAGGGCTTTGGCTCATACCGGGAAAAAAGAGTTATTGCTTGGGGGAGGGGTTGCTTGCAATTTACGACTTCAGGAAATGTGTAGAATAATGTGTGAGGAAAGAGGATGTAAGTTATTTGTTCCAGAAAGGAGTTTGTTAGTTGATAATGCAGCAATGATTGCATTTCTGGGGGAGGTTATGTTTAAATCTGGAATAAAATTCTCTGGAAAAGGGATAGATAAAATTGATATTCGTCCACGTGAGAGGACGGATGATGTTGAAGTTAAGTGGAAGTAAATGTATCTTGAACAAGATAAATTCTTATAAAAGAGGATAATGCTCTTATTTGATGAATAAACTTGCAAGCATCTATTATTTACAATCCCTTGGTTTATCAACGATTTGGCCAGAGATTGTAACTCCAAGAGATGAACGAGGAGTAAGGAGAGCGGTTAAATCTTTTTATCATAATCTTTCCGATGGATGGGTTTTAAGATGCGCAGAAATGCCAGATATGAGAGCAAAAACAGAACCAACACTTCCCTGGGATGTTGCGGATTCAGAAGAAGCATTGATAAGAAAAATTCTTGATATGCAAAAAGAAATTCCAGCAAGATATCCTGTTTTTTGCCATAAAGTTATGCCGATGGTAAGAGGTGGTACAATGTTGGTTGAAGGTTCTGGGGTTTTAATTGAAGCTGGAAGAGGAAGTCCTCATGAATTAAGTGCTATGTTTAGGGGAAGCAGAAATCCTGAACAGGTAGTTTCATTTAAACCAGGAATGTTATCATTTAAAAAAACAGGAGAAGAAGTTTTAACCCAAGATGATTTATACAGCTTAAGGCAAACAGAGAGAGCAATTCCTTGGGAGGAGATTGGAGCAATAACAAACCCTGTTGCAATTGAATTCTCAAGGATAAAGGGGGGTGAGTTTTATGTTCATGATATTAAAGTTGTTGGAAGTAATTAATCTCCCAAAAGTGCCATACGCTCAATTTCTGATATTTCTCGTCTGGAAGCATGAAATTTAAATGGAGGATCTTCTACATGCGATTGTTTAGGAGTTTTTTTGCCGCCTTTATTTGTAGTTAACATCGTTTGTCCCCTAACCGGTTCTCTTTTTCTGTTTTTAATTTTATCTGAACCCAGTATTTTTCTTGTTACCTGTCTAAGAATTGCTTTCTGCTCTATGTTGAAACGAGCACTGGAGAAGGGGATTCGAGGTTCGTTATACGGTCGGAATTGTGCTAAAGAGAAATTTACACTCTCATTTTCAATTGAACATCTTGGGAACATCACAATTATGGGCCTTATGAAAGGAGAGCATTGGTTGTATATTTCTAATGTTAAATTTGGGCCTTCTGGAGTTGTATAAAAACTGTAATCTATTTCGTATTTTCTTTTCATGTTTTAGCAGAGAACCAATCTATTTAAAAACCTTCCAAAAAACTTTTCTCACGAAAAGCTTTATAAACCAATCTTTCAATCAAATTATATCCGATGAACGTGAAGTGAGGAAAAGTTACTTTTAACTTATTTCTCGTTCTAATTAAAACCCGTGAGTTACAAAAATGGATGCATACAAAATTGTTGAAAAAGCTAAGAGAACCGGCAAAGTAGAGAAAGGTACAAACGAAGTTACGAAAGCAATTGAAAGAGGAACCGCTAAACTTGTTGTTTATGCTACAGACGTTGAACCAAAAGAAATTGTCCAGCATTTGCCTCTTTTGTGCAAAGAGAAAAATATTCCTTGCGCAGAGGTTGATAGTAAACAAAAGTTGGGAATTGCTGTAGGTATTTCTGTTTCTACTTCTTCGGTGGCTATTATAGATGCTGGTGAAGCAGATAAGGACTTAGCGAGTATTAAATAAACATAATCAATAAAATGGCAAAGAATCAGAAGAAGCAGGATAAATCGCAACAGAGCACTAGTAAGGGAAGCGACAAACTTCTTGGAGATGTTGTTCCCGCAATTGTTGAAGAGCTAATTGGTAGAACTGGTTTTAGGGGAGAAATTACACAAGTTAAGTGTCTTGTTCAGGAAGGAAGAGATCAAGGAAGAAGCATGAGAAGAAATGTAAGAGGGGCGGTAAGAGTTGGAGATACTTTAATGTTGAGAGAAACTGAAATTGAGGCGAGAAGAATCAGAAGTAAAGTATCAAAGGGGGCGTATAGTTAAAATGGGATTGATTGATAAAATAAGAGGAGAAGTTGAAGCGGAGTTTGCAGAGGGGCGTGATGAAGTAATGGTAACCCAGTTATCCAAGCAGGCAGTTGTTCTTCTTGAGGCTTGTTATGCTTTAAATAAAAGAAAAGTTGTTCCTGTAATCTCACCAAGAGGAACTGCTGAACCCAACACCCAAGAGCAGGTAGATAAATTTTATAATTTAATAATTTACCGGAGGACGGATTAAAATGCCAAGATGTAGTTTTTGTGGAGAGCAGTACGAATTTCCAAGGGGTTTAACTTTAGTTATGGTTGATGGAAAGATTAATCACTTATGTTCTGGAAAATGTAGGAAGAACATGTTGATGAAAAGAAGGAAAGTTAGATGGGTGAATAAGAAAGCGGTTGCGCTTGCACAAGAAGAAATTTCTGAAGAAAAGAAAGTTGAAGTAGCTCCTGAAGCTAAGGAATAAAGGGGAATTTTTGATAGTTTTAGGTGAATTTTTCTAGAAAAATTTATTATAACTAATAAGCAGTTATAGATGGTAATCTTTAAAAATGGGAATTCTTAGATTCTTTATGGAAAGGGAAGGGTTACCTAAGGTCACTATGGTAGAAAAGTTATTGCTAAATTGGGCTCTCTTACCTGATGCCCTCTTTTATGCAGTCAGATCTAAACTTACAAAGGATTAATACTCTGGACAAAGTTTTGGAGAAAGATGTAGGAGAGTGTGGGATGGAAGAATTCTTAGGTACCAAAAACTATTAGCAATTAAGCAAGAAAATGGCGGGCAAATACCAGAAAGAATGGAGAAAAAAATAAGATATAGATTCCAAGGATCTCCCTGTGCTTACATCGGTCTTTTAATGACCCAATTTCATTAAAATTTATATATATTATTATATAATATATCTTTTACAACATATATATTGCACAATATAATACAATTTGTAAAAAAACACTAAAAATCTTGTTTACCGACGATAAAACACCCCAAAAGCTTTATAAATGCTGTTGATTTTTGGATATAAGGATTAAGATTTTCTATCCTAAAAAAGGTTAAAAAATGGCATCAAAATCAGATTACAAAGCAGAGTCCATCAAGGTTCTTGAGGGGCTGGAAGCGGTGAGAAAACGCCCGGCAATGTATGTCGGTTCTACTGGGAAAGATGGACTTCATCATCTTGTTTATGAGGTAGTAGATAACTCTGTAGACGAGGCTTTGGCAGGTTTTTGCAAGGAGATAACAGTTACGATGAATAAAGACGGTTCGGTTATGGTGGAAGATGATGGAAGAGGTATTCCTGTTGAAATTCATTCGCAATATAAAGTTCCGGCTGTTGAGATTGCTTTAACTAAACTTCATGCGGGGGGAAAGTTTGACAAAAAATCTTATGCTATCTCTGGAGGATTGCATGGTGTTGGTGTTTCTTGTGTTAATGCTCTTTCAAAGAAGTTGATTGTTGAGGTTAAAAGGAACGGGAAAGTATACCAGCAAGAATATTCTCGGGGAATTCCTAAGACAAAGCTAACGGTTATTGGAAAGGCTAAGAACGATGATGATACCGGAACGAAAATTATCTTTTATCCAGATGAAGAAATTTTTTCTACTGTAGTTTTTGATTATAAAATATTAGAAACAAGATTTAGAGAGATATGTTTTTTGAATGCGGGTTTGAAAATTCACCTTAAAGACGAGGTTACTGGAAAAGTAAAAGAGTTTTTTGCCGCTGGAGGATTAATCGAGTTTGTTGGCTGGTTAAATAAGTCCAAGGAGGCTTTGCATAAACCAATTTATTTTAAAAGAGACGTTGATCATACTGTAATTGAAATAGGATTGCAATATAATGCGGGATATCAGGAGAATATTTTTGGATTTGTTAATACGATTAATACTGTTGAAGGGGGAACTCATGTTTCTGGGTTTAAGACGGCTTTAACAAGAGTTTTGAATGATTATGTTAAGAAGAAAGGAATGCTTAAGAATGAGTCTCTGAGTGGGGAAGATACTCGTGAGGGACTTACCGCCATTGTAAGTATTAAGATTGCCGAGCCCCAGTTTGAAGGGCAGACTAAAACTAAATTGGGAAATTCTGAGGTTAAGGGTTTTGTTGATTCTATTGTAACAATGGCATTAGCGGAGTACTTTGAGGAAAACCCGGTTGTAGCAAAGAAAATTGCCTTAAAATCGCTTGATTCGGCTAAGGCACGGCTTGCAGCAAAGAAAGCAAAGGATTTAGTAAGAAGAAAGAACGCGTTTTCTCTAGGAGGACTTCCAGGAAAATTAGCAGATTGTTCTAATAAAAAATCGGATACTACCGAATTATATCTAGTTGAGGGAGAAAGTGCGGGAGGCTCGGCAAAACAAGCTCGTGATAAAAATAATCAGGCTATTTTGGGCTTGAAAGGTAAGATTTTGAATGTTGAAAAAGCAAATCCCTCAAAAGTTCTTTCTAGCGAGGAAATAACAAATATGATTACTGCAATTGGAACGGGTGTTGGAGAGCAAGCGGACATGTCCAGATTAAGATACGGAAAAATTATAATTATGACGGATGCTGATGTAGATGGAGAGCATATTAAAACACTTTTGCTTACGTTTTTCTTTAGATTTATGCCTCAATTGATTGAGCAAGGAAGAATTTTTGTTGCTTTGCCTCCCTTGTTTAGAGTAAGAAAGAAGAAGGACCATTATGTTTATAGCGAGGAAGAATTAAAGAAACTTACTCAGAAACTTGGAACTTCTAATGTTACGCGGTTTAAGGGGCTGGGTGAAATGAATTCTCAACAGCTTTGGGAAACTACAATGAATCCCAAAACAAGAAAGATAAAAAAGATTTTTATTGAGGATGCGGTTGAAACAGATTTAACTTTTTCGATGCTTATGGGAAGCGATGTTCCTGCGAGAAAAAAGTTCATACAAGAAAACGCAAAGGAGGCGAACTTGGATATTTAAGATGAAAGGAGTATTAATTAACGTACCAAATTATGAAGAATTGCGGCAGCTTTCTCCTCGGGATAGGATTAAAGTAAATGGTGTTGAGGCAGCGGTTCTTTTTCCGGGAGAGGGGGATGTTGCAATATTTGTGAGAACAGATTCAAGGGGAAATGTAGTAGAATTAACAAATGAAGGGTTTAAAATAAACTATACAAGGGACGGTGTTCAAATTGGTGGCACCTGGCATCGTAGTGGATTTTATTATTCACAAAAAGATTTGTTAGAAGAAATGGGGGCAATAGATTAATTATGGCAAAACTAAAAACACCGGACTGGATATTGAAAGGCAGAAAGAAGCCGACGGCGAAAAAGTCGAAAGAAAAAACCTTTAAAATCCGCGAGTGTCCCAAATGCGGTGGTAATGATGTTAGCGTCGTGCTTATTGGGGAGGAAGGTAAATCTGCAAGGGAGTGGGAATGTAACAAATGCAAGTGGGTTGGGAGAGATGTTAATGAGAAAGAATTGTCTGAGGACGAGTTTATGAAATATTTAGATGATAAAGGGGAGGAGGTTGCATAATGGCAAAAGACGAAGAAGAAATACAAGAAGATGAAGAAGTAGTTGAAGAAGGAACTTCTGAAGAGGGAACATCCGATGATGAAGAGGTAGAGATATCCGGGATTATAAAAGAAGATTTGAAAGCCGATGAACATGGTGTGATTAACGCAGAAGTTTCAAATGAGATGAAAAAGGCGTATTTAGATTATGCGATGAGTGTTATTGTTTCTCGTGCTATTCCTGCAATTGAGGACGGAATGAAACCCGTTCAGAGAAGAATTTTACATTCAATGAACTTAATGGGATTGAAACCAAATACTCAAACAAAGAAAAGTGCGAGAATTGTGGGAGATGTTATAGGTAAGTATCATCCTCACGGTGATGTTGCGGTTTATGATGCAATGGTAAGAATGGCGCAGAACTTTTCTTTGAGATATCCGCTTGTTTACGGGCAGGGAAATTTTGGTAGCGTTGACGGAGATCCTCCTGCAGCGTATCGTTATTGTGTGGGCGGAGATTCGCTTGTTTTAACCGAAAAAGGATTAGTTAGAATTGATAAACTCTCTGATAAAGAGGATATAAATATGGGAATTTTATCTAAAGATAAAAAAATTAATAATGCGGTTAAATGGTTTAATTCTGGAGTTAATGACACCTTAAAGATTACAACGGATAAGGGTTATAATTTAATTGGGAGCCATAATCATCCAATTTTGACAATAGTTGCTGATGAATCTGGGAAACCGGTTTTCATGTGGAAAACTCTTGAACAACTTGGGGAAGGCGATTATGCTGTCTTAGATAGACTAGAAGATGATTTTTGGCCCACTGAGAATATTGCGCTTAAAAAATATTTTCCTTCTCTTGAAGGGAAGAGGATCAAAGAAAGAGTTCTTCCGGCTTACTTAAATGAAGACTTGGCTTTTATTTTGGCTTCATTTTTAGCCGAAGGCTCTATTACCGAAAAAAAGATAGAATTTTGTAATTCAGATGAAAATTGGATATTGGGGCTTGAAAAAAAATGGAATAATGTTTTTCCAGATAGTAAACTTCATAAATTTGGAAGAAAAGCATCTTCTTACGGAAAAAAAGATTATTTTAGATTAGAATGCCACTGTTTACACACAATAAACTTCTTGAGAAGATTAGGGCTAGAACCGGTTAAATTAAGATTTAAAACAATTCCTCCTCTTCTTATGCAATCTCCAAAGAGAATTGTTTCTACATTCATTCGGATGTTCTACGAGGGCGAAGGAGGATTAGGACGTGCAAAAAAGATGATGGAATTAAGATTGTGCTCTACTAGCGAGAAGACTATCGAGAAAATGCAAATGCTTCTATTAAGATTTGGAATAGACTCTTTTAAAAGATATGATAAGTATAAATCTCTTTATCTCTTGCAAATTAGGGGTAAGAGGAATTTTTTAAGATTCTATAAAGAGATTGGATTTTTTTCGAAAAGAAAAAAGGAAAAATTAGAACTTTTAAATTTAGTTTATAAAAAGGAGACTTCTTTAAGAGATAGGGTACCTTTTATAACAGATTTTATAAGAAATCTTGCTCATTCAGAATTTGTTTCTAAAAATAATTTTGATTTGTATTCTAATATGTCTGAGAATTACCAAAGAATATGCCAAATTATTTTGAACAAGGAAGGAGAGGATTATACGTCTCTTTTTGAATATTTATTAACTTACCAGTATTTGTTTGATAAAATTGTTTCTATAGAAGATAGTGGTAGTCAAAAAGTCTATTCAATAAAAGTAGACAGCAATTGTCATTCATTTATCTCAAATGGTTTTATTAGTCATAATACCGAAGCAAAACTAATGCCAATATCGATGGAACTTTTAGAAGACATAGACAAAGAAACGGTAAAATTTGTTCCAAATTTTGATAGCTCAATGATAGAACCCGAACTTCTTCCGGGAAAACTTCCCGCATTGATTCTTAACGGAGCAACAGGTATTGCGGTTGGTATGGCTACAAACATTCCTCCTCATAACTTAAACGAAGTCTGCGATGCAATAATTGCTTACATAAAAAACAACAACATATCAATTGAAGAAATAATGAAAATAATCAAGGCTCCCGACTTCCCAACAGGAGGAGTTGTTGCTGGAGACATGATTGATTTGTACAAAACCGGAAAAGCAAGATTATTGATAAGAGGAAA
>CAZGIL010000011.1:0-19408 GCA_964526265.1 Candidatus Woesearchaeota archaeon | reverse complement strand
TGGCGCGGGGATTTCTTTTTTAAAAACAAAATTTTAAAAACTAACCTTTTATAATTTTAATATGGGATTATTTAGTAGGTTAAATAAAATAGCCAATTATGTTCTTGATGTGAGTAGAGAATTAATTACCCCGAGAAGCTGGGGGGTAGAACCGGCTTTTGCGGGGACTTCGGTTATAAATCTCCCCACCACCACCGATTTAGAACGGGAGGTTTATTATAAACCTATCAATCTCGACAGCAAAATTAAACTTGGTTTAGGCAATCTTACCACAAGGGTAAGAGAGCTATACCGGCTGGTTGTTGAAGAAGAAACTCTAATCGGATTAGACAAGGCGATTAAATCTATCAGAGAAATTACCGATAATGCCCGAAAAGATGCAAGAAAATTAAGACAAGACTTAATGACCCTGGAAAGTTTAATAATTGCAAGAAAGGGTTATGAAACGGGTAAATTGTATAATATGCTTGGGGAAAAAATTGAAGAACCAGATAAAGAAGGTTACAAGAATTTTAGGCATTACATCCAATTAAGACTAAATAAAGCAGACAGATTAGATTCAGAGACGCAATCCCCCTTTATCGCGGAAGAAGGAGTTTTCCATTATTCTAGTTTAAGAGAGCACGGTATTTTTCCAAGTCTAACGAGAAAGAATATAATAAGAAAAGGGTAAGAGGATAGTATCAATTTAACCCAATAATACTTAAATATCCAAACAACCTCGCTAATGAATGGATATTGATGATAAAAAAGTTGTTGAGATTCTTATCGGAGCAACACTAGTCGTTTTATTAATTATCTTAGTTTTTATTGTTATAGGGATGCAAGGAAACACTTCAAGGAATACCACTACAACCTCCAATGTAATTATTTCAAATTCTTTCAATACGGTAATAAATAATGAGCAGATTAATTCAAGAGATTATGAAAATGATTATTATAATAAATATTACAAAGATTCTTGTGAGGAAGAAGTAAGAGAACTGCCTTTCTCGTCGAGAAAAGAGCATCGGGTAGTTCAGGGAGTTTTTGGAAATGAAGTAGACAGATATTATGTTTATGTAAAAAATCTTGCCCACACCGGAGGATATTTCACAGTTAAATTTTATTTTAAAAATTATTACGGAGAAAAAGATGTTTCCTCTTTAACAAAATATATTGACGCAAGAGAAGAAGAAACTTTTATATTTCAGAATGTTTACGAAGGAAAATATCAAGTTACAAGCTGGAGTTATAAAGTAATTTCTGAATCAAAAGAAAGTTTTGGTTGTGATTAAAAGATGAAAATTTACACTGAAGGCTCATTACTTCTAAAAAACAATTAATCTATTAGAATTATATATAATTAATTAAGAGACATAATAAAAACATGATGAAATCTGTTTTGTAAAGGGGTAAAAATAAGAGAATATTAACAAATAGCTTATCCTCTGTCTTATAGAAATATTTAAAAACTAAATAAACTCTTCAAATTCAATCCCGATGGGATTAAAAAAAGATGATGAAAGAAAACTTCAACGAAATTTCTGAGGACGAAGACGAGTTTGAGCAGGACCTTGAAGAACTCGACCTTGACGACATGAGCTTTGACTAGTTCAAAAAATTTTTTCTATTTCTTATTTTTTTATTTCAAGCACAACATCGTTATTGTCTTTATCCAATTCACTTCCACCATACATTATGGAAAGAGTTATGGTATTAAAACTAGTATCAAAAAGAACTTTTTCCCATGAAAGCTGTATCCCATATCCCGATTCAATTGCAGTCAAATCAACGGAGCCTATTTTTTTGGTATCAGTATATATAGAAAGAACAGAATCTTGTGAACTAGCAAGCCCGTTATTTCTCACACTTACATTTAGCATCAATGTCCTTCCTTCAAACTTTGCGGAAATGCTCTCAAGAGCTAAATCCGGATAAGGGGGTATCAAATAAAGATTATTAATAAGATTAATAATATCCGTTCCAATCTCCTGACTACAAGAGGTGAAATTATACATAATATTCTCTGGATTAGGAGAGTGCTCAAATCCCAATGTATGCAAAAGCTCGTGTATAGCAACGTTTGGCTTAGGACAATCAGCGCTCCTTATAAGAAGTATTTTCCCACTATTTATTAAATTAAACTCCCCAACCTTGCTTATATTTGTAGGGCCGCCCTCTCCCGCGATAAATAACCCTCCTTCAACGATATTCTTATCTTGACAATCTATTGAAATTTGCTCTCCTTGCGTAACAGGATAAAAATTTAAAATTGTTTCCTCAGAAAGAATCTCAAATGCCCAAACCATATCCGAATTTTTTTGGGGGGAACATTCACTATTAATTTTATATGAAATTAAGTCTGTTGCGTATCTCATATTAGGATAAAACTGCATCTGGTTTGAAGCAGAGTCAACACTGAAGTTGGTGGTTCCGTAATTCACCTCAAACTGCCTGCTTCCCAAGGGAAAGAACCAGTAAAAGGATAAAAGACCTACCGCTAACAGAATAAACAAAAAAGCAAGAATCCCCTTTCCTTCCATCAACTATCACTGTATGGAGGATATATAAATTTTGTTTAAAAAAATAAAAAAAGAGAAATAGTTTTGAGTCTGCTTACTCCGCGTCTGTTGAATCCTCAGCATCCGATTCCGTAGAATCACTTGGAGCTTCAGCATCTGTAGATTCTTCCGGAGCTTCAGGTGCTTTCGGAGTCTCAGAAGACTCGTTTGTTTCCTTAGCCTCTTCAGCTGCAGGAGCATCTTGAGTTTCTTTTTCTTCCATATTATACCTCACTTGTTTAATTAAAACTCCATAAGAACCAGCGTTTTTAAAAGCTTGTAATCGTGCAAAAAACAACATTAAACCCCAAAATGGCAAGCTTTTTAAGGGAAAATGCCCTTGGGGAAACATGGCAAACGGACAGAGTTCTTCGAAAGAAGAACCAAACCCGGAAAAGCTTTTTGAAGAGGAGATTAAAAAACCTTATTATACCGTTGATTATCTTAATAATTTTAAGCTCCCGTACGAAAAACTAGATGTTTCTGTAGTTATTCCTACCTATAACCGGAGTCCCTATAGTCCTAACTCTCTTAAAAGAGAGCTTAACCCCCTTTCCTGGGCGATTAAATCAATTCTGCTACAGAAACCCTCAGTAAACGAGCTGATTATTGTAGATGACCACAGTTCGGATAAGACCAAACAAGTAGTTGATTCTTTCCGAGAAGAGGCTTTAAAAAAAGGAGTTAAGATAAGTTATATAAAAAACAAAAAACATCTGGGGTATGGAATTTCTATAAACGTGGCGGGTACAAATGCCAATTCGAAATATCTTTTCTTTGTAGACGATGACTCCATAATGGCTCCTTACGCTGCTTTCGGAGCGGTATACACTTTCGAATGGCTTTTATCCCAGGGAGTAAACGTCGGGATAATAAATCTACCCCCCTACCTCCGCTCAAGCATACCGGAAAACACCCTCTCAAAGAAACAGATAAGCCAGATAGATTTCTACAAAGGAATCTACCTAAGCAACAAAGCTTCCTTTCCCGAAGAATATCTTGAGGATAAAAATAAGTTCATACACGAGGAATTTCACATACTTAAACCATTTACAATACAAAATAGCGGGGGATATTTCTTATGCTCAAAGAAAGTTTTCAACGAAATTGGGGGATTTCCGGTAACAATTTACAAAAGATTTCCAGAAAGAGAATTTGGCTGCATGGCCATAGATAATGGTTACTTGGTGTATTTTCAGGCGGATCCAAAATTTCACTGCGTTCATGGAAGCTACGGACTTAAGAATAACCGGACATTTAAGGGAGATGACTGGTTCCGAAGAGTGGGGGGGGATATTTCCCTAAAAAAAACCATGGAATTCTGCAACAGAAACATTAACGATACCGGATGTAGAATAGACCAAAAAGAATTCATCTACAACTCTCTTGTTGCAATTTTTAGTATTCTCTATCCTCGTAACAGCAAGGGAGCAATTAAATGGGTAAAAAAGGTTTATGATGATTTTGTTATTGGAGGAAAAACAGAAATGTTAAATACCTCTCTTAAAGAACCTCTAGCAGAGAGCGAAAGAAAAGAGATATGGGACAGAGCAATAAAAGAGGGTCTGGAATTTATAAGGAAGAGAGAGCTATCCAAAATCAAAAGAATCCAAAAAGTAAAGGATAACCTCAAAGGGAAAGAAATTACCCCTGAGATGCTAAATATCTTAACAGAACCAGAGCCATTATAAAATGAAAATTTTGATATGCTCTTCTATATATCCCGGTTTAGCGGGCATACCCACCTACTGCGAAAATGTATCAAACGAGCTATTAAATCTCGGTCATGAAATATCCATTGTATGTGAGCAGGAAAAGGGACAGAAGCCATATGAGAGGATTAAAGGGAAAAAAGTTTACAGGATTAAATTAACAAGAAATTTAAAAAAAGACCTTGAAATAATCGAATCAGGAATAAAGAAGATAAATAAAAAATTTGATCTTGTTATTGTTCTGTGGTACAAATACTTTCGTCCGATCTTGAATGTTAACAAATCCGCTAAAAAGGTCTATGTTCTTCCTTCAATAAGAAAGATAGATATCGGGATGATAAACAAAAATCATGGATTCTTTAAAAAACAATATTATCTTATAAAAAATAGATTTTCGGTAAAACTGGAAAAGGAGGCAATTAAGAAAGCGGATCTTTTAGTTTGTCTTGGAAAAAATATGAAGAGGCAAGTAGCAGAAGAGTATGGGATTAACAAGGGAGAGGTGATTTATCCGGGGGTTAATCACAACAGGTTTAAGCCGAGAAAGGTAAAAAAAGATAACTCTGCATTAATCGTTGCAAATTTAGATCCAAGAAAAGGGCTTGACAGAGCAATCGAGGTTTCAGGTTTTCTTAAAAGGACGGAGATAAAGGTGATAGGAGAAGGCAGTTTAAGGAAAGATCTTGAGAAACAGATTAGGGATAAAAATGCAAAGAGAATAAAATTATTGGGTTATAGAAACAATGTAGAGGAGTATATGAATAAATCTTTTATTTATCTCATGACCTCCTATAGTGAAGGATTGCCCCAGGTTATGCTCGAAGCTATATCTTCTGGATTACCTTGTATAGCTTTTAAGCCAGAAAAAAATAAAATAATGAATAATTCTGATGAGATTATCACAAATGAAAAAAATGGATTTCTTGTAAAAACAGAAAAAGAAATGGCAGAAAAAATAGAACTGCTTTATGGAGACAGAAGATTATGGGAAAGAATGAGTAAAAATTCTTTTAAATTATCAAAAGAATATACCTGGAAGAAAACAACCAATAAAATACTTGCCTCTATAAGACCGGAAGTGAGTATTATTATGGCAGTCCACAACAATGAAAAATACCTAAAAAAAGCAATAACCTCTGTATTAAACCAAAGCCTAAAAAATATCGAACTCATCTATATAGACGATGCATCAACAGACAATTCCTTAAAAATAGCAAGGAACTTTGAAAAAAAAGATAAAAGATTCAGGATAATTGCTTTAAAAAAAAATATTGGACAGGTGAAAATTTTTAAGGAGTTTATAATCGAAGCAAGAGGAAAATATATCGCTTTTATTGATGGAGACGACAGCATTACAAGAGATAGGTTGGAAAAACAAGCTCAATTTATGAACAAAAAAAATCTTGATTTTAGTTATTGTGATGCTACTATCCTGTACCCCGATGGAAATAAAAGAATAAGAAAGGCCCTACCATTTAGAGAAAATTTCCGAAAGAAATTAATTAGAGAGTCCAGAAAAAAATTTGATTTATACGCCCCCCCGGGTAGACATCTTGATAAAAAAGACAAATATCTTATGATTGGAGGGGAGTTTATGATTAAAAAATCTGCTTTTAATAAAATCAAAATAGACGAGAAAATAAAAAATATGAATGACCACGACCTGTGGTTTCAGGCAATAGGGCAAGGGCTTAAAATAGGACATCTTCCAACTAGCGGTATCCTATACAGAAGCCATCCCGGACAGCGTTCAAGAAATGAGGAAAATATAAGAAAAGCTGCTAAACGGATTAATTCAAAGCTAAAAAAAAGGGATTATTTTAGCAAATCCCAACCCTTAAAAACCTTAAAATCTTATAAAAAATATAAAAATGGGTAAGATAACCGATGCGCTCCTGAATTATCAGCTAGTCAATGGAATTGACTTTAATCAGTTGTTGATAAAGGGGCTATTTGCAATAATTATAGTTGTCTTGGGAGTTATTCTTGGGAGATTGATAAGCTTAGGACTCAAGAAGTTAACCAAGAAGATTGAACTCAATCAAAAGATGAGGGGTAGCTTTATTGATTTGATTATAGGAGTAATTCGGTGGTCTGTCTATATCATATTCCTTAATCTAGCACTTAATGAACTAGGCATTCCAGCACTTACAAACGTATTTACAAAAGCACTAATCGTAGTACCCGCAATAACCGGAGCATTATTTATCTTGGTAATCGGATTTGTTATTGCAGTTTATCTAAGAGAGGTTATAGAGGATGTTGAGATGAACGGCTGGCAAATTCTTTCTAAGTTAATATTCTACTTTATAATCTATGTATTTGCAGTCTACGCTCTTAAAACCGCCCTTATCTCATTTGATAGCTCAACAACCAACCTTATAGTTTTAATCTTAACCTTGGTAATTGGTTCGGCCGGAGCATATGTAATAGCAAAGAAAGAAATAAAGAGAGTTAATTCTTAAGTTTCTTAATCGTCTTTGCCTTATCCCTCTCAATCTCAGCCCTCTTGAAAAGGTAATTTTTAAACCTCAAAACAAGAGCGATTATAATAATGACGAGAAAGAGAATAATCCAATCTTTCAAATCAAAGCTGAAGCTAAACCTCTCTCCAGCCCCCTTCTCATTTTCATTAACTCCATCCGAAACTGCCTCCCCCGAGATAAATCTTTTTGGAATCTCCTCGCTTATCTCCCTAACGCTTACATTCGCATAAACCGCGGTTAAAGAGATTAATTTTACCTCTAAATCATAATAATTATCATTATTTAAATCAGCTTTTTGAGTTTCATTAACTCCTAAGTAAAAAGTCTGCGGATTACTTGAAATAGTAATCTTAACCCGGGAAGAATTTATTTCATTTACAAAAAGGGAATGGTTTTCATTATTTAAACCAAATTTAATCGTATCTCCTTTTTTCAAAACTCTCGAGACTCCTGTCTGTAGTTGCTCTTCAGTTATACTATAAACAGTAGAAGTTGCTCCTCCGCCACCTCCCCCTCCCGGAGAACTAGATGCAGGAGGAGAAGTTATAGTTAAACTTCTCGTAAGAGAACCCCTCTCGTTTCCCGCCCCATCTGTGCAATTTATCTTCCAAGAGTAACTTCCAACAGCAAGAGTTTTAGAAAACGAGTTTATTTCCGAGTTGCTTGGAGAGTCATCCGTCTGAACTATACTCCCGTCAACAATCAAACTGCAATTGGCAAGGTTATCTTCTGTAACGATATAAGAAAAACTTACCGAAGTAGAGAACGTTGAATAACCTTCAGAAGGACTAGACAAACTAACAACGGGGGGAGTCAAATCATAAACAATTGTGTAGTTTGAAATTGCAAAAACAGAAGTTGACTCATTATTAACCGTCAGACAATTCCAGTAGTAGGTATCCTCTTCGGTAATATTATACTCAAATGTCGAAGAGTTTGTAGTTCCAGAGATATCTACCGTTGAAATATTAATTAATGCACCCGTTGAGTTCCAAAGGTAAAAAGTAACATTTGAAAGATGGGTTGAAGAATCAGTTGAAGAGTTACAAATTAGTTCTGTAGAATTAATGCTTGTTATTATACTTGAAGGAGAAGACAGTGTTGTTAAAACATGAGCCACACTAAGAGAAAAATTAGATGTTGCAAAGCCAGAATTTAAAATATTATCCTCTCCATAACAATTCCAAACATAATCTCCATCATCAAGCGTTTCATTAAACGAAATGGTTAAAGAATTGCTAGAAGCATCCGAAGAGTTTTCATAAACCAAGCTGTTTGTAGAATTCCAAACCATCAGCGTTAAATTCGCGAGTTGTATATCCGTCGCATTGCATGTAAAGTTCACTTCATTGTTAAAACTAGCCCCGGCATCCGAAGGTGAAACAAGGCTAACCACTGGAGCGCTTTCATCCAAGGAAAGAACAGCAGAGAGAATATCAATTCGAGAATAAGTTAAATTGCTATAGCCAGAATCATTAATCTGTTTTCCGGTTGTATTAAATGCATCTTGAATTTGTTGAGGAGTCAAAGCAATTCCTTTCTCCTTCTCCTTAAATTCACGAAGAATTGCAAAAGCCCCGGCAACGTGTGGAGTTGCCATTGATGTTCCTCCAGTATTTAGATAAGTCGAACCCGGATAAGTAGAATTTATCAAAGCCCCCGGAGCAAACAAATCGAGTAAAGAGTTTCTGTTTGAAGAGCAAACAATTTGGTCCGCAGAAGTTGTTAAGTCTCTACAAGTTTCAGGACTTCCCCATATTATCCCACCAACATCCGCATCATATGTCATTCCAACCGCAGTAGCATTCTGAACACACGCCGGAGACTCTATCTCGGTAGAGCTTCCATCATTTCCCGAAGCAACAATAACCGAAATATTATTTGCAACAGCAGAATTAATTCTTGACGCAAGTGTATCCGCATTGCAATATGAACTATTTCCTCCCGAACCAAGACTCATACTTATTACAGAAATATTAAACATTGAAGCATTAGCTATACACCAATCAAGTCCCCCTTGGATATCATCATCCCTACACCCTCCATCGGCAGTACAAACTTTTACCGCAATTATTCCCACTCCGGGAGCAACCCCCTTCAGAATTCCATTTGCCCCAACAATTCCCGCAACGTGTGTTCCGTGTCCGTTATCATCCGAAACAGAACAATCTTCAACACAACTTCCCCCAGTACAATCTATAACACAAGTTAAATTTTTCCCGGTTAAATCTGGGTGTAAAAAGTCCGCTCCAGTATCCAAAATACAAACAGTCTCACCCTCTCCAGTTAGGTTTACACCATCAACCTGCAAATTCCACGTCGGGGTTGCGTTTACAAGCGGAACAGATTGGGTTAGAGAAATGTGTCTCATTCCAACCGGCTCAACAGATTCAACCGAGGGATTATTCTTAAGATTATTTATTTCTTTCTCAGATAAAACTGCAGAAAAACCATCCTCAAACCTGTGTTTTATTTTGTCAGAAGAAACATCAATAGAAACTTCAGAACTCGTAACTCTAACTCCTACGCCTCTCTCCTTAAATTTAACCATAACTCTTTGATTGTTATTTTGAGGGATTGCGGATACAATTATAATACTTAAAATAACAACTACAAAAATTAAGACAACCCCTCTCTTTTTCATAAAATATCTAAATAAAAGGTATTATTAAGATTTACTATGATGCGCCACCCGGGAATTGAACCCGGCTCACAAGCTTTTTCCGTTTTTCTTTCCCCAAGGGCTTTCCGAGGAAAGGGCTTTTGGGAAGCTCGTATTCTACCGATAAACTAGCAGCGCCTTGAAAACCTAAAGTAAGAAGCATTTTATAAATATTTTTAAACCTACAAAGAGGAGTATAACCATGAAAAACGAGGGAAGATATCTAACACTCTTTGTATTTGCAATTCTGCTTATTTTTTTAGTCTATGCTGCTCCTTCATTTACTATCTTCTCCCCCCAGTCAGAGCTACAAACCACAAATACCTCTATAGAGATAAATGCTTCAATTTACGAAGATTTACAGAATTTTATATTTAATTGGAATGGAACAAATTACAGTATGTATGACCCCACACTGATACTCATGTGGAACTTTGAAAATGTAAGCAGTCTTGGAGAAAATGAAAGTTTAATTAAAGATGTCGGCACTGTTAAAAACAACGGGACAATTGAACTCAATAACTCTATCAGCAGAATTGCCTTAATATCTTCTTTTAATCTAAGCTCGATATACGTACAAGGGATAGCTTACGACGGAGAATATCTATATATCACCTACGCGGGAGGTACATCTTACAACAACACTATAGAAAAAAGATACCTTAACGGAACAATAATAACAAAAAAGTACCCACTAAACAATACAGATTATGAAACAGCTGGAATAACTTACATGGAGGGTAACTTGTATGTAGCGATTAATGGTTACACCGGAGCATTATCCGGAGCCACCTACAACAAGGTTATGGTTTTTGACACAAACCTTACATGGTTGCAAAATATAACTGGATTTACAGGAGATTATCTTGAGGGGGTTAATAAATACGATGGAAGTTATTGGGCAATTTATGACGATAAAGTGCCTGCAAATGCCTCAATTTCACAACATGATCTCTCATGGGTTTATATAACAAATTATACATTAAGAACAGACCTGGGAACAAATAATCACAAATACCAGGGAATTAGCTTTTATAACGACAGTTTAGGAAATTCTTACCTTTTCACAAATGTTCACGATGATACTTTTCCTGAAACTCTTGATAAATATCTATGGGACGGCACTAGTTTCACCCTTGTTAAGAAAATGGAAGAAGCAACCGAATTTGGACATCAAGATATTGAAATTTATAATGATACTTTTTTTTGGGTTTCAAGACAGCAAAACAAAACTTTCATAACAAACCACACATATTCTAACTATTTTGATGGCAAATTTGGAAAGGGCTTGCTCCTCGGATACAACAATAGTATAAGTTCCACACTTGTAGGACTCAACAAGTCAGCAGGCACAATAAGTTTATGGGTTAAATTGTATGGCCATAAAAATACACAGTGGATCTTTACAGAACAAGCTACGGCAAACAATAACAATGAGATAGAAATTTATGCGAGTTCATCCGGAAATATAACTAATGTGGTTTGGGGAGGAACTACCCCCAATGTTCCCACACAAATCCCAATATCTCTGGGAGAATGGACACACATAACTCTTACATGGAATTCAACACATGTTTGTAATTATAAAGACGGTATTCTTTATGGAGATTGCGACACCTCGGTAACTCTTCCAACAGCAGTAGCAAGTTCCGCTCTTTATGGTAAGGCCTTGAATTCTGCCGGCTCATCAACCGCAGGAACAATAGATGAGGTAAGAATATGGAGCAGGAGTTTATCTTCTTCAGAGATATACGAAGCTTACATAAGCAACCTCAAAAAAATAAACTCAACTTATTATGCCTTTTACATTAACCAGAGTAAAAACGCAACAAATGGGTTGAATTATGGGAACTACACCTATCAACTATTTGCAACAAATACTTCTGGAAGTTTAAGTCAAACAGACACGATAAATATCTCCGTGATGGAAGACTTATCATATCCTATTTTCGTAAATTATCAGGATAATAATGCCACCCTAACCAATTCCGGAACCGCTTGGTTCAATGTTACCGTCACAAATACAAACGGAACAGTCATTCTTGATATAAATAACACAAACGTTACTGCAACAAATCTAACCACAGATGTATATAACGCTTCCATCACACTAACCGATGGAACTTATTCTTATAGGTGGTTCTCAAATGGCAACGGAGTAAATAATCTAGTAAACTCCTCCCCCGAAAGAATCTATACCATCTTATTGGAAGAGGAAAGTACTGAAGAAACAGGAAACACGGGCGGAGGAGGTTCCATTTTGGGGTACTGTAAACGAAATTCCAATTGCAAAAAAGGTTATACTTGTTATAATCACAATTGTACTCTAGAATTATTCAAAATAAAATTATCCGACGTAAAAGGAGGAAATAACTCGGTAGTATTTAAGTTAAAAACAGAACCAAACAACCGATTCATAGAAAACACAACAATAAGCTATTTAATACAACAAGGCAACCAAACTATTCTAAATGGCTCCCAACCATTCTATATTAATGGTTCATCAGAAAAAACTTTTCAAATACCTGTAAATCTGACAAAGGGAGATTATACTCTTTACATTAACGTAAGCTATGGCAACTTCACTGTTCAAGAGATGAAGTCCTTTAAATATGACCCAAAAAAAGAAGTTACAAAAATAAAAAAAGCATCTCAGATTATCTTTCTTTTAGCAGCCGTAGGCTTGTTCATTTTTTTTTATTTGATTTTGAAATTCTCAAAACAGAGTAAATTTAACCGGCATAAATATACTTATATTTAGATTTCTTCCCTTTCAACCTCAATCCCATCCACGGTAGGGTACTCTTCAACTCTAAAAACCTTTTTGCCCTTTTTCAAAAGTTTCTTAGCAGAGGTTTCAGAGATTATCTTATTCTTATGTTTTAAATAAACAACAGTCCCGTCGGAAGTCCGCCTCCCATTCTTATCAATTTTATGTCTCAATAATCTATTCTTAAACTGAAATTGATTTTTCAAATCCGCGGTACACAAATGAATCTTTAATCTTATTTTTCTCTTCTCTAACTCCTTCAAAATCCACAACCCAGCTTCCTTGCTTCCCGAAACAACATAACCCCCTTCTTTTAATTTGTATTTTTTAGTCATCAAATTGCAATTAGTCTCGCTTAGTTCCAACTCATTCAAATTAACGAAGTCAACATCTCTCCCAACCTTTAAAATAAAACTCAAAATTTCTTTTTTCTTATCTGGAAGAAGAGGCAACTCAATTCCCAGATTTCTCCAGTATTTGCGTGCAAGTTTAATCTTTTCTATGTCTTCAGTTCTTCCGTTAATTAAAAATTCGGGATGAATACGCGCTTCATCAATATGCTTACTTAATTTCTTCATATTACTCTCAGAAATAAACTTAGTTGGGAAATAGATATGAATATGAAACTTCTTTCCAAACTTTTTACGCAAAGCCTTAACATACTTAAGAGTTCTTTCAACAAAAAGTAAAGGGTCTCCTCCGGTGACTCCCGCTCCCAGCGCCCGGCTGTCTTCTGCCTCTTTAATCATATCCTTAATATTCTTACACTCTTTCTCATTTGCCCATATTTTATCAACATTCTTTCTTTTCTCAGAAAGAGAACAATACCAGCAATTTCGTTTGCATATTCCAGAAATAAAAAGAACCAGTTTCTGTCCCTTAACGCAATATTTACATCCTTTTGGAATTCCGTTAAGACAATACGAGCAAAATGGAGTTTTCATCGCTTAATCTCCTTTCCCCCAATAACCAAAGTTGAAGGACTTCCGTTTAATTTTCCAACATCAACAATTAAATCCACTTTCTCCCGAATCTCCTTAGTCAGTTCGGCTATCTCGGTTATCGGTTTTTGCCCGGAAAGGTTTACAGAAGTTGTTATAAAAGGAACACGAAATTTCTGAATATTAAAACAAAACTCATTATTGGGAATTCTCACCCCAAGAGTTTCTAAAGGCGAAACCCACTTCAAAAACCCGGGATTTTTCTTTTTTAAAACAAGAGTATATCTTCCAGGAAGATATTTATTTAAATCACAGTCAACAATTAAATTCTCTTCTATCCATTTAAAACTCGGAGCAATAACAGAAAAGGGTTTTAGGTCCCTCTGCTTTAACTGTCTTATTCTTTCAACAGCATCTTCATCCAAAGCATTGCACCCAATTCCATAAATTGTATCTGTGGGGTATATAAATATCTTTCCTCCCAAAACGTTCTTTCTCAATTCAGATTTATCATTTTTCATAAAAAAATTAGAA
Organism: Candidatus Woesearchaeota archaeon; assembly: GCA_964526265.1. Classification (GTDB taxonomy): domain Archaea; phylum Nanobdellota; class Nanobdellia; order Pacearchaeales; family GW2011-AR1; genus CAZGIL01. Next base: position 5,760 of record CAZGIL010000011.1, on the reverse strand, counting down.
AAATTCGATATTTAAATTATACTCTTATTTTCTCTTAGACTTTCTTGCAGCCTTTCTCTTATTAGCAGGTAACCAGTTAGATTTTTTTGCGGCCTTTTTCTTTGTCATAATAACATTAAAATTTCTTCCCTTTTAAATTCTATCTTCTTCCTCTAGAATAAGAGCCACGTGAAGGCCTTCTCCCAGAACTTCTTCCTCCATCCCTACTTCCAGAACTTCTACCTCTATCCCTACTTCCAGAACCTCTTCCTTCACTTCTATCGCTACTAGAACTCCTAGAATAACTTCTACCCGAACTAGATGAACCTCGACTATAACTTCCTCCGGAACTTCTTCCATAGCTTCTTCCTGAACTAGATGAACTTCTACCGTAGCTTCGCCCTCCGCTACTAGAACCTCTACTTCCTCCACGATAAGAACTCCCAGAGCTTCTACCAGAACTTCTTCCGTAAGAACGTCCTTCTCCTCTTCCTCCAAATCCTCCGCTTCTTTTTCCAAAATTAGTATTAACCTCAACTTGAGTTATCAAAGGCATTTGTACAGAAGTAATTGATAATTCTTCGTTATCCATAATCTTTCTAAAATTCTCGTAATCTCTGCTAGCAACAAGGTTAATCGCTTCTCCTTCTTCACCCGCACGAGCAGTTCTTCCAATTCGGTGAACATAATCCTTTGCTTCTTTCGGAGCATCATAATTGTAAATATGAGTCACTCCCTTGATATCTAATCCACGAGCAGCAACATCCGTACAAACCAAAACACCAACTTTACCTTCATGAAAATTCTCTAAAACTCTTATCCTTTTTTTCTGTTCTAATCCCCCATGAATTGCTTTTGCGTCTATTCCAGACTTTTCTAGATTAGCAACAACAAAATCAACATTTCTTCTTGTATTACAAAAAACCATTACAAGCTTAGCATTTTCTTGTTTAAGCAAATGAACAAGCAAAGAAAACTTAAGATGATCCGGAACATCGTAATATATCTGCCTAAGTTTTAAATCATCAACATAAGAGCTTACAGAAACTTCAACCGGATTAGTAGTATATTTCTTAGAAAAATAATCTATATCTGCAGAAATTGTTGCTGAAAAAAGCATTGTCTGTCTGATTTTTGGACACTGTTGAATAATCATTTCAACATCTCTATGAAAACCCATATCAAACATTCTATCACACTCATCTAAAACCAAAATCTTAACTTTTCCCAAATCCAAATTCCTTCTCTTCATATGGTCGATTACTCTTCCAGGAGTACCAACAATAACATCCGCATACCGCATTCTTCTAAGTTGAGAATCCATATCAACCCCACCATAAACCGCAGCAATCTTAAGATTTTTCTTTGAGAATTCTCTTATTGCATCCGAAACCTGTTCGGCAAGTTCACGGGTAGGTGTAAGAATCAGCGCCTGAACATATCCTTTTTGTTTAAGGTTTTCAATTATCGGTGCCGCAAATACAAGAGTTTTTCCGCTTCCAGTTGCACTTCCACCAAGAACATCCCTTCCAGCCAAAGCTAGCGGGATTGTTTTCTTCTGTATTTCTGTAGGAGATTCAAATCCCTTCTCCTTCAGTATCTTTACAACATCCTGGCTTAAGCCAAGTTCTTCAAACTGTTTCATTGTATTAATTAAATTCTCAAGAAATCTCTTCTTGAACTCAAGTCCTTAAGACCTTTTGAGTCCAAGACTTTAACATTAATGATATAATTTAATCTGAAAGTTCGTTTATAAAGCTATGTAATCAAAAAACTATTTCTTCTGACAGGTTCCGCCTACCACTGCATCACATACAAAATTTTCATCTGATGCACAACTCCAACACTCACCATTACAACTATTAGGGGTATTAGCCGGGCAGTTATCTGGGTCTGCAGCACAGGTACCTCCAGAAGTTTCACACTTAAATATTTGATTATCTCCACACTTTCCCCAGCACTGATCCTTGCAACTATTGGGTGTATCAACCGGACAGTTGGCAGTGTCTATAACGCATAACCCCCCCGAAGAATTATCACACTCAAATATCCTTCCACTATCACACTCCTCCCAACACTGGCCGTTGCATTCATTGGGAGAGGAACCACTACAAGGGGGCGTAGGCGAAGAAAAAAGAAAATAACCCAAAGCCACAATTATCACCAGTACTATTCCCCCAATCACCAAAGCCTTTTTACTAACCATCTTTATATATAATAGAACAGAATTAAAATATATTTAAAGGTTTCCCTTTCCGTAAAATTACCTGCCCTTTCTCTTTTCCCGAGAAAAAATACTCACGAGATTATCGTCAAGGATTTTCGGCTTCGGGGTTTTATTCATTTGATTAAGACAGCTTCTTCTCAAAATGTCCTCAATCTGCTCAGAAAGGGTGAACATATTTTTCTTAGCACGTTTCTCCAGAACATCGAGTAAATCATTCCCTAAAAACAAACAAACTTGATTCTTATATTGTCTCTTTGGAGATAACGAAAAGAAAGCTTTTTCAGTTTCAGCAAGAGGATAACCCTTATCAAGAATTGCTTTCTTTATTTCAAAGTCGGAGTATCCTTTTGCCCGGCACATTTTAATGAATTTTTTAAGAACTGATTGGATGTTCATTTCTTATTCTCTCTTCTTTTTTGAATTATTAATCCTATCAATGCACCGACAATTGCATAAAAAATAATATTAAAGGGTAACCCATAAAAAATATAACACACCGGCATTTCAAACTCAACAGCCAGATTTAACCAAACCATAATATTGCAAACAGGAGAAAAAAAGAAATATATAAATCTCAGGAAGTTGGTTCCAAGAAGAAGTGTGTCAATTCCCAAGAGTATTGCAACATAAAATGCAAAATAAGAAATAATCCCTACTCCCACCCCAATTAATCCTCCTTTAAGCCAGGTTTTCATTTCCTCCACCGCACAACAAGAACAACCAACCCAATAATAAACACAATTGCCCCAAAGATATCGATATCAATTTGCCAAAGCCCGTAAGTTAAAATGTTTAGAAACTGCATTGCAATTCCAATAATCATTAATATTATTCCAGTTTTTCTAGAGAAGAGTTTCATTTTTTTCATTCACCATGCCTTGAAGTATGAACATTATTGAAAAGATAAAGGTTATTATAATTCCTAAAATCCATACAGGAATAAAGGAAACCAGTGCAATCCCCGAAGCATCTACAAAACTATTAAAAACCCAATTTTCAAAGGTCCCTAAAGATAAAATTGCTACAATAGATATTAAAAACAGTATCCCCCCAAAGCTAATCTGTATTCTTCCAATTGTTTTTATTTTCATTTTTTCCCCACGTAAACTTTCTGCACGGCAAAGCTTTTGTAAATTCCTTCAAGAATATCGGTTCCTGCGTAACCCGCAAGCAACGAAAGACGCCAGTCAAAATTGAAAATTAAACCAACAAAAACACCAATCACAACAGCGACTAAAACCGTTATTGTGTAATATCCCCATAAAATGCGCCTTCTCAAAGATAAAGCCTTCATCAACCCAATAAATCCACGAGTAAGCCCACCAACACCTCCAAGCACGGCAGGAAGAACCAATCCAGAAGCTAATTCACTCACCATCTTTGTTAATTAAAACAATCCAAAGATGTTTAAAAATTTAATGTTTTTTGAGTTAAATAGAAAACCTTAAATCTCTCCGATTTCTTAACCAACCATGATAGAAAGAAAATTCGGGTTGGGAGTATTAATGTGTATTTTTAACAAAGACTTTTCTAAAATACTTCTCCTAAAAAGAAATAAGGAAAAAAGGGAAAAGAATAAAGCAGATTGGGGGCATGTGGGAGGAAGAGTAGAGTTTGGAGAAAAATTAATTGATGCTTGTATAAGGGAAGCAAGAGAGGAGATTGGAGTTAATTTGAACCCTGAAAGATTAAAACTCCTAGATATTAAAGAAACGCCCTACCTTTCCGATATTTTTCATGCAATCCATTTTGTATATACCACAACACTTGATGAAAACCAGGAAATCAAGCTTAATTTTGATTGTAATAATGAGTCGGATGAATTCAGATGGTTTTCTTTAGAAAACCTTCCAGAAAAGATGCTTGACACAAAAGAAGATGTATTAGAGATTGCAAATAAAGCAAGGAGAATTCTGATTGAATAGAAAAACTTAAAACAAGCCTAATCCTATTCGACTAATGAAAAAAGAGTATCTTTTTGTTGTATTATCCGGAATACTTTCTGGGTTTATTGTTTTTCTTGGATTAATTTTTGCAAATATGGGTTTATCTCTTTATCAAATCTCTCTCTTTCCCATCGTACTTTCCCTAATTATACTTATTCCATTTGTTTTTATTAAAAAATATCGTCCAAAGAACTTTCTAAAACCAATGTGGATATTTTATGGATTTGTTGCGGCAATTACCGTTCTTGCACAATTTGCCGCGGTTATCTTAGGTGTTCCGGTATCAATTGTGGTTTTATTATTATACACCCAACCATTATGGACTCTTTTTATTAGTAAAGTTTTGATGAAAGAAAAAACTACAAAGAATGGGATATTAGCATGCATAATTGTTTTAATTGGAATGATTATCTTAGTTAATCCTTTCACGAGTGGGGGGATTGGAAGTTGGTTGGGAGTAATCATCGCTTTAATCGGTGGACTTGGTTTATCTGGATGGGTCACAATTGGAAGCCATCTAAGTAAAAAAGGAAATCACCCAATTACGACAAAATTCCTTGAATCGGTCTTTACTTCTTTTTTCCTTTTAGTATTTTATCCTATTTTACTAATCTTTGTAAAGGATTCTACCTTCTCTTCTCTCTCCCTTAACCTTTCAGGAATTATGTGGATAATCTTATTTTTCTATGCATTAGTTATCCTTACTTTTAATCACCTTCTTTACTTAAAGGGGGTAGAAAAGGTTCCAACAATGAGCGCAGGAATTATTCTTCTTCTAGAACCAGTAATTGCAGCAATCTTAGCATTAATCTTTTTATCCCAACCCTTAACAACCAATATAATTCTTGGGGGGATATTAATTCTAATTGCAAATTATCTTGTAATTAGGAGCGGAAAGAGCGAAGTTCCGGAAATAGCGATTCAATAGGTAGGAAGGAATAAAAGCCCTTCAACCGAAATATTTAAAAGTAGTAAATTCTTACATTCTTACATGGAGATAACAAGAATAAGTTCAAAAGGGCAGGTTGTGATTCCAAGTAAAATAAGAGCTGAGCTTAACTTCGGAGAAGGTTCTGTTTTAGTTATAGAAAAAGTGGGGAATGTTGTTATGATTAAAAAAATTGAGGAAGACTTACTCAAACAAATAAGAAATAGTCTGGAAGATATCAAGTACGGAAGAATAAAAGAGTGGAAGGGTTAAAGAGTTTCTTTTAATCTCTTTACTATCTCTTCCTTGTAGTTATTGATTTCCGAAAGTATCTTGTTTATCGTCTTTTGCTGTGTTTTTTTGTCTCCTATTGCAATTGCCAAAACAATCTTATAATTCTTATAAATTAGAAAATAAACCCTTTTATCTTCTACCCTTTTTTCCCGAAAATAAGGGACTTGCAGAGGCTTTCCGATATCTCCCCCCTGCTCCCTTAATTGCCCCATAATTTTTCTTACTGCTTTCTTTGAAGATTCATCAAGTTTCCTAAAATTATCATCAAACTCTTTTGTTGTAAAAACTCTAAACATAAAATTAGTTGTAAAATTCAGTTTTTATAATTTTGCACAGAACAGATAATTTTAAATATCCTTAATCTCTGAATTTTTTGAGGTGTTCGT
>CAZGIL010000010.1:0-20538 GCA_964526265.1 Candidatus Woesearchaeota archaeon | reverse complement strand
TGCAACAGATTGTTGCCGATTATTTTAAGAGGGATTTTAGAATAATCTAGAGCCCATAACCTTTTTAAACTAATTTTATCAACAATAACTATTATCAACAATGGGATTAAAAAGCGCAACAAAGAAAAAAAACGATAGAAGAAAATTCCGATGGAAGGATAAGAAATACAAGTCTAGGACACTTAATCTTTATGCTAAATCGGATCCTCTAAAAGGGGCTAGCCAGGCAAAGGGAATTGTAACTGCAAAAATTCAAAAAGAGGCAAAGCAGCCAAACTCTGCAATGAGAAAATGCTGCAAGGTACAACTTACAAAAAATGGAAAAGTTGTGACTGCTTTTATCCCAGGAAATCTCGCTCAAAAATTCATTGATGAACACGACGAGGTTTTGATTGAAAGAATCGGCGGGAAGCAGGGAAAAAGTAAGGGAGATATTCCCGGTGTGAGATTTCAGGTTATACAAGTAAATGATCAACCCTTGCACAGATTGTGGAAAGGATTAATCGAGAAGGGAAGAAGATGATGGTAGAAACAAAACAGGCATTAAATTTTAAGATATTCGGAATGTATGATATTAGTGGAATAGCCGTAAAAGATTTAGGATTAAAAACAGCAATAAATCTTACTCCAAGGCTAATGGTTAAAAGTCATGGAAGAAATGTTACTAAACACGGACAATTAAAAGTAAATATTGTTGAAAGATTAATTAACAGATTAGCTGTTTCTGCACACAGAGGAAAGAAACATAAAATTGAAATTGGACTTGTTACAGGAAAGTTTACAAAAAATGCTAAGACTGTTCTTGATGCGTTTAAAATCATTGAAGAGAAAACAAAGAAAAATCCTGTTGAAGTTTTAATACAGGCAATAGAGAATGCTGCTCCGCGTGATGAAATTACTGTTATTGAGTATGGTGGAGCGAGATATCCTCAGGCGGTAGATGTTTCTCCATTAAGAAGAGTTAATCTTGCTCTAAGAAATATTGTTCATGGTGCTTCCGATAAGGCGTTTGGAAAAAAGAAAACAATCGCAGAAGGACTTGCGGAAGAAATAATTCTTTCTTCTGAAAACAATGGGGATAGCGTTGCGGTAAGAAAGAGAAACGAGTCTGAGAAGCAAGCTGACGCGGCGAGATAATTTTATTTTAGTAATAACAAAAGATATTTATATAATCATTACAATAGATGTTTTATGTATAATACAGATCTTGTTAATTTAGACAGATTTCACGAAGATGTGCTGGGTGGAGGGAGTCCACGAGATGCAGTTCCAGATTATTTCCCTCCCGCAGGTATGGAAATGTTGGAATGTGAAGAGAATGAGAGAGGAGAATGGGTTCCTAAAAAAGGTTTGGCTGATAAGGTTGAAGCGAGATAAAAACTGGCTTCGCCAAGTTTTTAACCGCCCAAATTGTTAAGGCGAATAATTTTTAAACTGGGTGCAAACAAAGCAGAGAAATTTTAGTGAACTAATAAAAATATCCCGTTGAAATCTGCCGAAGGCGATTTTTGTTTACGGCTTAAATGGGATATCTTAAAAAGGTTTAAAAACCGATTTCGTTATCAATAAATATTCTAATCATTTAGATTAATGAAGATGGTAGAAAAAGAAACAAGCCTGCAAAAGATTGAAAGGCTAACTTCCAATCAGAAAACAATAAGAAATGTAGCGACAAGCGCGCACATTCACCATGGAAAAACTGCTTTTACGGATAATCTTCTTGCTGCTGCTGGAATGATGGCAGAAAAAAACGCGGGAAATTTGGAAGAGGGGATGGCAACCTGGCAACACTCGGATGAACAAGAAAGATTGATGACGGTTGATTCTGCAAATGTTTCTATGGCGCACGTGTATCAGGATAAAGAATATTTAATTAATCTTATTGATACTCCCGGACATGTTGATTTTGGTGGAAACGTAACAAGGGCGATGAGAGCTATTGATGGAACCTTTGTTCTTGTATGTGCTGTTGAAGGAATAATGCCTCAGACAGAAACTGTTTTAAGACAGGCATTAAAAGAAAGAGTTAAACCAGTGCTTTTTATTAATAAAGTTGACAGACTAATCAAGGAATTAAAACTAACTCCGGAAGGAATGCAGGAAAGATTTAAGAAAGTTATTGAAGAATTCAACCATAAGATATGGGAAATTGCCGAGCCAGAATTTAAAAACAAATGGCAGGTTAGTGTAGCAGATGGGAGTGTAGCTTTTGGAAGCGCTAAAGAAAACTGGGCAATGAGTGCTCCATTCATGCAGAAGAAAGGAGTGAGTTTTAAGGACATTTATAAAATTTATGAATTGGAAGGAGAGGAAAGAAAGAAATGGGTTTGGGAAAATGCGCCTCTTAATGAAGTTATTTTAGATATGGCAGTAAAACATTTGCCTAATCCAATAGAAGCACAAAAATATAGAATTCCTAAAATATGGCACGGAGATTTGGACAGCCAGTTTGGAAAAGATTTACTTTCATGTAATAAGGATGGAGAGGTTGCTTTTGTTATTACAAGGATTGTTATTGATCCGCGTTCTGGAAAAGAAATTTCTGCTGGGAGACTTTATTCTGGAACAATAAAATCCGGAATGGAAGTTTATTGCAATAACGCAAAGAAGGCGGGAAAAATTCAGCAAGTTTTGGTTTATAATGGAATTAAACCAGAACGACTAGAAGAAGTCCCAGCTGGAAATGTTCTTGCAATAAGTGGATTGAATGCTGATGTGGGTGAGACAGTTACGGTTAAAGAACAAACTGCCTTTGAAGAAATTAAGCACCTATTCCAACCAGTTATTACAAAGTCTATCGAAGTTGTTAAGGTTGCAGATTTACCTAAACTTGTTGAAATATTAAGAAAGGTTTCAAAAGAAGACCCCTCAATAAAAATTACAATTAACGAAGAGACTGGAGAAAGTCTTATGTCTGGTATGGGAGAGTTACATCTTGAGATTGTTGAAAATAGAATCAAAACAGAAAAAGGATTGGAAGTTAAGACATCATCTCCGATTGTTGTTTATAGGGAGACTGTTGGAAAAGAATCCCCTGTTGAAGAAGGAAGAAGTCCAAACAAACATAACGGCTTCTTCATAAAGGTTGAACCATTAGACGAAGAAATTTATAAGGCAATTGAAAATGGAGAAATTTCTGAAGGAAGAATAAAAAAGAAAAATCAGCTTCTTGCCGATACTCTTGCAGCAAAGGGATGGAGTGGAGATGAGATAAGATCCTTGAGAGATGTTTACAAGGGAAATCTTTTCATGGATGAAACAAAAGGAGAGGTTCACATGATGGAAGTTATTGAAATGATTTTGGATGCGTTTGAAATGGTTATTGATTCTGGGCCGTTAGCTCACGAACCTTGTATGAAAATGAAAATTTCTTTGATGGATATTAAACTTCACGAAGACGCAATCCACAGAGGACCTGCACAAGTTTATCCTGCAGTAAGAGAAGCAATGACAGCTGCGATGAGGAGTGGTAACGCGGCTTTACTTGAGCCATTACAAGTTCATGTTATAGAAGTTCCAGATAGATATCTGAGTGATATATCTAAGCTAATTGGAGGGAAGAGAGGACAATTATTGGATGTTAAACAAGAAGGAACAACCGCAGAGATTAAAGCTAAATTACCCGTTGCGGAAATGATTGGGTGGAGTTCAGATTTAAGAAGTGCTACGGAAGGAAGAGGAACATCTTCTTTGCTTGATCAAAGTTTTGAGAAAATACCGGTTTCCCTTCAGGTGGATGTCATTAAGCAAATCAGAAATAGAAAGGGATTGGCTGAAAATCAGTAAGCCCTGCATAGACCTGGAAGGTCTCCGGAAAGGACTTGCTGAAAATCAATAAATAGAATTGAAGTCTTGAAAAGATTTATATAATAAAAACTTCTAATTATTTTATGAATAAATTTGTAAAAGTATTATTATATCTATTAATTATTCCAGCAGTTTTATTTGGGATTTCGTTTGTTTTATCAATTATTTTACAGTCTGGGACTAGTGGAGAATTTTGGCAGGGGTTGCCTTTTCATTACTCTGTCTATACTTCCTGCCCGAGTTGTGGAACAACTTATAACTATCTTAACTTAATTTTGGATATAATTAGTTACTATGCCTTCTCTGGAATAATCTATTATCTTGTTCAAAAGGTAAAAAATAAATGAAATTTCCTCGTCGGCAAAACCAAATATTTATTTTTATTTCCGTTTAAATGAAAAGGTTTATAAATCCATTTTTTCATATGTCTTTACACTTAATTGTGTAACAAAACAAAATGGCTAGAGCAAAACCAAATATGAATGTTGTGTTCGTTGGACACGTTGATGCTGGAAAGTCAACCGTAGTTGGAAGAATAATGTTTGATTCTGGTGCGGTCTCTGAGCAAGCAATGGTTAAGCTCAAAGAAGAAGCTGCTAAATACGGAAAGGTTGGATTTGAGTTTGCTTATATTATGGATAATATTAAAGAAGAGAGAGAAAGAGGGGTTACTATTGACTTGTCCTATAAGAAAGTAATTACAAATAAATTTGAAATAACGATTATTGACGCTCCCGGGCACAGAGATTTTGTTAAGAATATGATTACTGGTGCTTCACAGGCTGATGCTGCTTTCTTGGTTATTGCTGCTCCTGCTGGAGTAGAGCCACAGACAAAAGAACACTTATGGTTATTGAGAACTATGGGTGTTAAGAACTTGGCTGTTGCAATTAACAAGATGGACGCTGTTGGTTACGATGAGGCTAAATTCAACAAAGTTAAGGAAGATGTTTCTGCTTTAATTAAGACTGTTGGAATGAACCCAGATGCAACCCCTTTTATAGCTTGTTCTGGATTGAAGGGAGATAATGTTTACAAGAAAACTGCGACTATGCCTTGGTACAAGGGACCAACTGTTTTCGAGCAGTTCGACAACTTCCCTGTTCCAGAACTTCCAACTAACCTTCCAATGAGAATGCCTATCCAGGATGTTTATGAAATAACTGGGATTGGAACTGTTCCAGTTGGTAAAATTGAAACGGGTATAATGAAAGTTGGGCAGAAAGTTATAATCCTTCCGGGAAGAACTGGAGACGGAATTCCGGGAGAAATTAAGACAATTGAAATGCACCACGAGGCGCTTACAGAAGCAACTGCTGGAGATAATGTTGGTATTAATATAAGAGGGGTTGGAAAGAAGGATTTGGCAAGAGGAGATGTTATTTGTGACGCCGCTTTCCCATGCCCTATTGTTGAGGAATTCATCGCTCAGATTGCGGTAATAAATCACCCAACTGTTTTGGCTAAAGGATACACACCGGTATTCCACATCCACACCGCTCAAGTTCCATGCCAGTTCGTGGAGTTAATCGAACAAATTGACCCTAAGACTGGACAGGCAATAAAGCAAAATCCGGACTTCTTAAAGAACGGGGATGTTGCTAGAGTAAGAATTAAGCCGATAGGAAACCTTGTATTGGAAACACAGAAAGATAACGCTTTCATGTCAAGATTTGCTGTAAGAGACGCTGGTTCTACAGTTGCTGCTGGTGTTTGTATTGAGATTACAAAGAAAAAGGGACAGAAGTAAGTAAACAAATCTCGGGTGATTTCTAACAAAATGAATTTTAACTTTTATTTCAGTGTTGTTGAATTTTTTATTAGAATTTTCAGAAACCTTTAATTGTTACTACCCTAAAAGAACAATAAATAGAAGGGTTTATAAATATCATTTTCTCAGATTAATCATGGAAAGAATACTCAAGGCAGAGGGAGGTTTTCTGGATAGTGAAGGAATTCCGATAGATGGAAGTAATTTAAAATATGTTACCACGTTGCATACAACCGATGTTGATTTAGCAGAGGGACTTCTTGAAGATTTGGGAATAAGACCACAATTTGCGCACGTCGTTCCGGCAACAGGTTCAACAGACCTGTATGATTTTAGATCTAACTAAAAAGAAGAAACCTTTAAAAACTCCCTTAATTCTTACTTATCATTAGAAAGGTATCAATGTGACATTATTATCACATATCACATCACAATCACGTTCACTTTAGTGTAAGAGTGGGGCTAACCAAGGTTAGTAGGTATTTTTCTAAAAGAAATCATAGATTTCAGGTAAATTAAATAATAAAGGAAAAAAATGGCAAAAATAAGTCCGGTATCAATAAAATACATGATACACGCGAATTTCATGGCTGAGGGTGCCTTAGAAAAACCCGATGTAATCGGAGCGATATTTGGGCAGACTGAGGGACTTCTTGGAGCGGATCTAGAAATGAGAGATTTGCAGAAGGAAGGTAAAATCGGTCGAATAGAGGTTGATTTACAAAGGAATGGTAAGCAGACTACTGGAAAAATTCAGGTTCCTACTGCGCTAGACCAATCCGAAACAACTCTTATTGCAGCTGCTATTGAAACAATTGAGAGAATAGGGCCTTGCGACTCACAAATCGAAGTTGAAAGAATTGAAGATGTAAGAGGAAGCAAGAGAGACTATATTCTTGAAAGGGCAAAGAAACTTATGGGAAATATAAGTGGTTCTTCTGACTCGAGAGAGATTTCAAACGCTATAAAGGATTCTGCTAAAACTGCAGATATAACCGAATATGGTGATGAAAAACTTCCGGCAGGAGATCTTTCTGGAAAAGAACTTATTGTTGTTGAAGGAAGAGCCGATGTTATGAACCTATTAAGAAATGGTGTTAAGAACGTAATCGGAATGAATGGAACAAAACTTCCTTCTGCGATAAGAGAACTTGGAAAGACTAAAGAGATAACTCTTTTTGTTGATGGAGACAGGGGGGGAAAATTAATTGCTCAGAATGTTGTTGACAATGCAAATATTAAGTATATAGCTTCAGCTCCCGATGGAAAAGAAGTTGAGGAATTACAAGGAAAAGAAATTTTAATGAATCTTAGGAGAAGAGTTTCTGTTGACGAATTTTTTGGTAAAAATACTAGGAGATTTGAGGCAGATAAACCCGTTGAAGAAAAAGTGGAGAAAGCTCCAGAGAAGGAAATTTCTGAAGACGATATTGCTAAGATAAAAGAAATATCCGAAAACAATAAGGGTAGTGGAAAAGCTATCCTTTTTGATTCCTCTCTTAAAGAAATAAGAGCGATTTCAGCCAAGGCGGTTGGTAGTGCTCTTAGAAGAGAAAGCAACGCAAGAGTAATTGTTATGGACGGAACCGTAACATCACCGATTGTCGCAGCCGCAGAAGACGCAGGTATTAAGGTTATTGCTGCAAAGAATTTCGCAACAAACGATACCAAAATAAAATTGATAAGTATTTAAAATTCTATATCGGGCGAAAGCCCGATTTTTTATTTTTTAGTTAGATTTAAATACCAACAAATAAATCCAAAAATTATGTTGGATAAATTCCTAATATTTAATGGGTTCCATAACCATAAAAACTATCTTTTTGTAAATGAAAATGAATTTGTGGTCGGGGAAGGGAGAGATTTAATTGGAACGGATGGTGTTTCTTCGTGTTTGGTTATAACTCTCTGGGATGTTCAAAAAAAGCGAGGAGCGTTAGCACACATCTCGGGGCTAGACGATTCTCCAGAGGAGTTAAGACCCGAAAGAATCGTGGATACCCTTTTACATCAACTAGACGGTTCGGGAAAAATAGATTATTCAAAATTGGAGGCAACACTATCGGGAGAAGGAATAATTCTGTTTAAGGGACAGAGAAATTCTTCAATTGTTAGAACAAAAATTAAAGATTATGGAATACCAATAATCGGCGAAGATTTATGCCGAGCTCCAGGACGATTAGTTTTTTTATATTGTGATACCGGGGGAGTAGAAGTATATCGATGTTAGGGTATTCGGAAAGAAGAAGGCAAAACCTCCATTATCCTAAAACTTTAAATATCTCCCTGCTTAATTACCAATATGGAAAAGAGGTTAATCTGGAAAGGGGTTTTGGCGTTAGCTATATTAATAGTTCTTGTAGTAGCAATATACTTCACATTTTTTTACTATAAAAAATGCGGTGATTTGAGCTGTTATGTTTCTTACCAAGCGAAATGCAGAAGGGCAAGCGCAATAAACGACGACAGCAGTATTGTAATGCAGTATAAAATAAAAGGCATGGAAGATGGAAAGTGCAAAGTTGATGTTAAAGTTCTGCAAGTAAAAGAAGGGAGTTTGGATAAAACAGCCCTAGAAGGATATTCCATGTTGTGTTATTTAGGGAAAGGAGATACAACTCTTCCGGAATCGGATTTAACAAGATGCCACGGATTGTTAAAAGAAAAGATACAGGAAATAATGATTCAGAACGCTCACGCACAGATAATCAAGAACTTGGGGCAGATTGCTCCTGAGTTGGAAAAGGTTTTGTAAATCTTCACAAAGGTTTAAATTTATACAATTAATTGACTTTTTATGACAATTCGAGTTGGCCCGGCAGGGCTTGGAGGAGTGAAAGAAGCAATCAAAAATCTTGAGGAATTTAATAAACTTGGCTTGACTGCGTGTGAAGTTCTGTTTACTTATGGCATTTATATCAAAAAGGATGAAGAAGCAGAAGAAATAGGAAAAAAGGCAAAAGAGCTAAACATTCAGCTAAGTATTCATGCCCCGTATTACATTAATCTTAATTCGGATGATGCGAAAAAGGTAGAGGAAAGCAAGAAAAGGATATTAGATTCTTGTAGAATTGGAGAGATTCTTAATGCCAGATATGTTGTTTTTCATCCGGGTTTTTATGGTAAGAAAACACATGAAGAAACTTACGAAAAAATAAAGAAAGAAATGATTGAGATGCAAGATGTAATAAAAAAAGAGGATTGGAAAATTCAACTCGCTCCGGAAACTACCGGAAAGATAAATGTCTTTGGAAAGGAAGAAGAAATTTTAAAATTAGTTGAAGAAACTGGATGTTTTTTTACACTGGATTTTTCACACTTGCTTGCAAGAAGTTTGGGTAAAATGAGTTATAAAGAGATGGTTGAAAAGGTGGATAAATTTAAGATATTACACTGCCATTTTTCCGGAATTGAATGGGGTGAAAAGGGAGAAAGAAATCATAAGATGCTTGATGAAAAAGAAATAGAAAAACTGGTTTCTGTGCTCCCAAAAGACAAAGAAATAACTCTAATTAATGAGTCTCCAGATAGCGTCGCTGATGTGGTGAATATCTTAAGTTTTTTAAGTAGTCACTAGTTGTCAGAACATCCAGTGACTAGGAGAGTACTATATAGTTACCCGATTTTGTTGTCACCGTAAAGTTTATAAAGAATTTTCTTTGTTCTAAATCATGGAAAACGATGTTTTCCAACAACTAAATATAAAATGAAAACAAAAATGAATACCAAAAAACTTTTGGTTTCTTTGGTAGCAATTGCGAGCGTTTTAGTTCTAGTATCTATGGTTAGC
Organism: Candidatus Woesearchaeota archaeon; assembly: GCA_964526265.1. Classification (GTDB taxonomy): domain Archaea; phylum Nanobdellota; class Nanobdellia; order Pacearchaeales; family GW2011-AR1; genus CAZGIL01. The sequence continues at coordinate 11,170 of CAZGIL010000010.1, read as the reverse complement.
GCATCTGATCTTGTTGATACATTTGATGACATCAAAGTTAATGGTGTTAGTCAATCTGCAAGTGGTGACGTTAGCGTAGTTGCAGGACAAAATCTTCCAGTACAGGTTATTTTTACCGCTGAAGAAAACGCTACAAATGTTAGAGTAAAAGTTACTATTGAAGGAGAGAAAAAGGATAATGAAGCAAGAACTGAGCCTTTCGATGTTGAAGCCGGAAAGACTTATACAAAGTCCTTGAACGTTCAAGTTCCTTACGACCTTAAAGATGACGTTTCTGATGATTTAACTCTATCCATAAAAGCATGGAATGGAGATTATTCAAGTTCAGATGAAGTTACTTTAAGGGTTCAAAGACCTTCTTACAATGCAGATATCAAGCTTGTAACTGTTGCTAACTCAGCTGAAGCTGGAGAGACAATCTCAGTAGATGTTGTAGTTAAAAACAGAGGTTACAATAACCTTGATGATGTTCTAGTAACAGCAAGTATTTCTGCTTTAGGCGTTTCTAAAAGCGCTTATCTTGGAGATATTATCGCTCTAGAAGACTGCAGTTCTGACTGCGATGATGACGATGAGGACACAGTAACAGGAAGAATGTTCCTTACTATTCCTTATAGTGCTGAAGCTGGAGTTTACGCTCTTGATGTTAAAGTCGAGAACGACGACACAACTTCTAATGCTGTTAAGCAAATCGCTGTTAAGAACGATTTCTCTAGCAATGTAATTGTGACTAGCTCAAAGAAGACTGTTGCTGCTGGCGAGGAAGCTACTTTTGACTTATTGATTGTTAACCCAACTAACAAGTTAAAGGTTTACAGAATCGTTACAGAATCAAGTGGCAGTGTTACTTCAAGTGCTTCTGAAGCTGTTGTTGCTGTTCCAGCTGGATCAAGTAAGACAGTTAAGATTAGTGCTAAAGCTGATGCTACAGGTACATATAACTTTGATGTTAATGTACTTTCAGGCGAAGAGCTTGCAGGTAAGGTAACACTTACTCTTGACGCACAGGGTGCATCTGTAACTAGTCCAATTGTAGTACTAACAATCATTCTAGCAATAGTATTCGTAGTATTGCTGGTTGTATTGATCGTATTGCTAAGCAAGAAACCCGAGAAAACTGAAGAGTTCGGCGAAAGCTACTACTAAAGTTATTTTTATTTTTTTATCTTTTATTTTCCCTTCTGAAGAAGGGAGGGAAATATTTTTTATTTGGAGAAAAATATGAAAGAAATAGTAGATTTAATGGTTGAAAGAAAGTTGGAAAGCGATAAAGATTTTATTAAAAGCTCAAAAGAGAGGAGTATTAAGGTTCTAGAAAAATACTTATCGGTGTATGGACCGCATAAAATTTCTATCTTTAAACCGCGTAGCATTCTTAACCGAGCGTGTAAGTTGCTAGATTCTTACTATGCAAGACATTATCATATTGTATCTGCAGTTCTCCATGAAAAGACCGCAAAATACCTCGATGAATTGGATGCGAGAATTATTGCTACCGATTAATTTTAAACTAAATCTTCATACTAATTATCTTACTTATTCCTTCATGCATGCTTACCCCATAAAGGTTTGTTGCATTGGTGATTATTTCATCGTTGTGGGTTATTACAATATACTGCCCTTCCTGCATGTATTTGTTTAACAATCCAGCCAATCTCTCCGAGTTTCTTTTATCCAACGCGGCATCTATTTCATCAAGAATGTAAAAGCAATAGGGCTTCAATTCTTGTATTGCAAAGATTAAAGACAAAGCAACCATTGTTTGCTCTCCTCCGCTTAGGCTTGTAACATCAAAATACTTTCCGTGCCCGGTTTTTACTTGAATTGCAACCCCGGCAGAGAAAGGATCTTTTCTATCTTCAAGTTCTAGGGAAACTTGTCCTTTTGTGCTTACCTGAGCAAAGTTTCTTGAAAAGATTTCGTTAATATCTTCAAACGTCTTAAGGAAGACTTTTTTCTTCTTGATATCAATTTCGTGAACAATCTTCATGATACCTTCTTTTTCCTTTGTTATGATTGTAACTTTTTCGTTTATTGAATCGTACTCTTTTTTAATTTCATCGTAAACTTCCAAAGAACGCAAGTTTACAGAACCAATCTTTGAAATTATTTCTTGCGCTTTGGAAAGTTTTTCTATGAGAACTCCCTTATTTATCTTTAATATCTCAACGTTCTGAAATCCTAACATGTCTGTTTCAAGATTTTCTGCTTCGGCATCAAATTTAGCCTTTTCAATCTTAAAATCATTTATTGCCTGTTCTATATTTCTTATTGAATTTTGCCTCATAATCAAGTGGGATTCCTTTTCCCTTATTTGCCTTTGAAGCAAGTCTCTTTGCGTTATCATCTTCTGGAATCTCTCACTTAATTCTTCATCCTGTCTTCTTCTTTTATCGAGTCGCTCTTCTTTTTCTTCTATTTCCTCTTTTACCCCTCTTAATTCTTCGTTCAAATCCTCTTCTGTTCTCTGGAGTGCTTTTAGAGAAATTTTAGAACGTTCCAACTCTCTCTGCTTGAAAGAAATCTCGGAGGTTACATTTTCTTCACTTCTCATAGAAATCTCTTGTACTTCAATTCTTACTGTTTCGTATTTCTGCTCTATATTTAGATTTTCATCAAAATTTTGTTCTAGGTTCTTTTTTCTCTTCTCTAACTCAGAAAGCTCTCCCTTTGCCCGATCTATTTTTTCTTGAAGATTCTTTAGTTGTTCTTTCTTTCCGTTTATGTTTGAAAGTTTAATTAAATCCGAGTCTCTTTTTGAGATTTCTCCAGAAATTTGCTCTATGTCTTTTGTTAGTATCTCTCTGTTTTTGTAAAGAAAGTTTAGTTCCTTGTCTGAATTAGTTATTTCTTTCTTTAGTTGCTCAACTTTTGGATTTATTTCATAACGAATATTCTTTATGTGCTCTTCTGTTATCTTGTTCTTACAAAGCGGGCAGACATCTAAATTTTTTATATTGTCTACAAGTTTTTCTTGGCGTTCTATTTCCTTTTCATTAATATAAGAAACCTTTTCAAGCTCGGCTTCTTTTTTGTTTTGATATTCAAGACTTGCTCTCTTTTCTGCAAGAGTGGTTTTTAATTCGTTTAGTTTCTCTGGATTGGATTTTGTATCAAAGAGTTCTATTGAAAGTGATTCTATTTGTTTTAAGACAAAGGAAGATTCGTTAAGGTAGTTTTGGAGGGTGTATTTTTTATCTTCGACTCTTTCTTTTATCGATTTTAATTCAGATTTTGTTGTGTAGAATTTTTTTCGAAGTTCTTCGAGTTTCTCTAATTCCAGTTTCTTAGCCTGAACCTCTTTTTCTTTCCTTGCAACGGTGGGAGATTCATGTTGGAGTTCTTTTATTGAGGTTTCGTTATTTCTAACAATCTCCTGAAGCTCTTGTTTTTGAGAAGACATCTCGGAAAGTTTTCTCTCATTGTTTTCTAAACGGACATTTAGTCCGGCTAAATCCGCTCTTAAATTAGCAATCTCTTGATTTAACTTCTCTTGTTCTAATCCGGTTGATTTTTGGATTGTAGAGTTAATCTCGTTTATCTTAGATTCGTAATTTGAGATTGTTGATTCAATTCCCAGTATCTCTTTTCTTTCTCTTTCTATCTCTTTTTTTCTTTTCTCTATTGCTTCGTTTATCTCCCCTATTTGCTTTTTCTTTCCTCTTAAATCACTAAAAATTATACTTGCTTTAAACTTCTTTATGTCGCTCTCTATTTTTTTGAATCTTAATGCCTGCTGTCTCTCTTTTTCAAGATTATTCAGATAGGCGGTTCTTTCCCTTAAAATTGCTAACACCTCTTTAAGTTTTTCTTCTGTTTTTTCTAACTCTTTAAGAGATCTTTCTTTTCTTGACTCGTAAATGGAAATTCCGGAAACTTCCTCAATGATTTTTCTTCTTTCTTCATTATGCATCCTTACAAAATTCTGAATTTCTCCCTGAAGAATTATATTAAATCCGTTGGGGTCTATTCCTGCTTGGGCCAACAAACTTAAAACTTCCTGTCTTGTTTTTGTTTCATTATTTATTTTATATATACTCTGCCCGTTTTTTCTCACTATTCTTTTTATTGAAACTTCTGAAGAACTTACTGAAAAAGTATTGTCTGAGTTATCAAAAATTATCTCCACAATTGCTTCTTTTGCGGGAGCGGCGGCTTTAGTTCCAAGAAAAATAAGATTACTTGCTCTTGCAGCACGCATAGACTTTATACTGAGTCTTCCAAGAACAAAACATAACGCATCCGAAACATTAGATTTTCCCGAACCATTTGGCCCAAGAATAACATTAATTCCGGGAGTAAAAGGAATTTCAGTTTTTCTAACAAAACTTTTGAAACCCTGCATCACCAGTTTTTTTATGTACGACATGAATTGGAAAGTGAATGGGTGTTTTTAAAGATTATTTCATGTGGTTGTAGCAGTTTATGCTCCATAAGGAAGAGGGCTAAGACTTCCGTTTTTGGTAACATGGGCAAGATGGTGGGTTATTCCTGCATCAAACATTTGGTCGGCATTAGCGGGAGTAAGTCTCTTGTCCCCGAGAGACTGAATAAAATTTCTTACATACCTTCTCTCCTTTAGGAACTCCATAGATCTATGTTTTTGATCACATACAGAATCAGAAGTATATTCACTAACGGAGGATTTTAATTCTACGAAGGTTAATCTCCATCCCCCGTTTATGTAAACTACGGTAAGGTCGGGTGTCGGGCTCGTATCACGGAAGGGATCAATTGGCTTTTCCCGATAAATGGAATAAATCACCGGACCTGATTGTCCGTTTGTCCCGTCACTGAAAGTCTTTCCCAGTTGTATTCCAAGAAAAGACTCAAGTTGACAAATACTAACATTTCTAAGCGCGGAGGCATGTCTCTTTTCTATAATTTTTCTTTTTGGAGCATTCATAGTAATTTTCTTTGTCCGATTTTTTCTATCGCCCTCTTCCAGGTTATCCAGGATTTTCTGAATATTCCTGCATCTTTATGCTTCTCTGCGTTTTTTTCTAGGAATTTCATTGTGGTTGGATCAGAACAATAACCAGAACCAATCTCTGCTCCATATTTCTTCTTTAGTTTATCCATCTCTTTTTCTCTTGTGCTCTTAGCAAGTATTGATGCTGCCGAAACAGCAACATGATTTTTATCCGCTTTATGTTCACAAATAATATCAAGATTAGATAAATTTTCTACTTGAGTCATTAGGTAGTCTCTCCACTTAGCAATGTTTGTTGAAGGGCAGTCAACAACAACTTTTATTTTTCCAAAGCCCTTGTTTATTTTATTAATTATTTGTGCCATCTTTCTTGCTTCAAGTGAATTAAGATTATTGTCTCCCCTTTCATCCCCATCAATCTCTGAAGTTGAAGCTAGAACAACTTCAAATGTCTCTGCAATTTCCTTTATCTTATCAACAAGAAACTCTCTCCTTTTTGGGGTAACCTGTTTACTATCCTTAACCCCTAATTTCTTAAGAGAATCTTGAATATCTTCTGAAATTAAACATCCCGCAAGAACCATCGGACCAATTACCGGACCTCTTCCGGCGTCATCAATACCTAAAATTAACATAGACAAGGAAAATTCACCTTGTTTTTAAAGTTAATTGGTATCTATTAGTTAAGTTTAAAAGTAAATTGATATAGCTATTAGTATAGCGGGGTGGAGCAGCCTGGTTAGCTCGTCGGGCCCATAACCCGGAGGTCGCAGTGTTCAAATCCTGCCCCCGCTATTTTTTATCTTTAAATATTTTGTAATAAAACAGACTTCGTCAGGTTTTTCACCCAGTCAAATTGTTAACAAATATAATTTTTTAAAACGGGGGTTTATGGTGTTTGGTTATTGGGGGGATAGGTTGCTAAAAGAACAAAAACCTTTAAATCCTCTTAATTTCTATCCAAGTTATATGCCTCAGTCGCATAATGGTATTGCAGAAGATTGCTAATCTTCGCCCTTCGGGGCTCGCAGGTTCGATTCCTGCCTGAGGCGTTTTGTGTGGCTCGGAAGCCACACCAATTCTTCAGAATTCTTAACTAAATTCAGCAGGGTTTTAATTGGGTTCGACGAGCATTTTCACTTTAAGAAAATTGGGTTGAGCATGACAAAGTGGAAATGAGAGAACTGCCTGAGGCGTATACGTTATAATTAAAAACCCGCAAACGTTTAGTCTTTTATGAAGTTTAAGAAGGAAATTATTTTTCTCGTAGTAATTTTATTATTTGCCCTTTTTATTCGGGTTTATGGGTTAGGAACCCCTAGTTTATGGGTGGATGAGTCAACATCCGCTATGGCTTCAAAGATGATACTCGAAAAGGGAGTTCCTGTTTTTGATTCAGGCATGCATTACGGTTCCGCCTACATCTTACATTACTCGATGACTTTTTTTATGTTATTTGGGCAGACTGAATTTCTTGCCAGGTTTGTTTCAGTTATTCTTGGATTATTAACAATTATCTTGGCATATTTTATTGGAAAGGAATATTCTAAATCCGGGGGGATAATTGCTTCTTTATTTTTTGCTGTCTTTTATCTGGAAGTATTCTTCTCGAGACAGTCAAGGTATTATCAATTGTTTCAATTAGCCTTTTTTGCTTCACTCTACTTTTTGTACAAGTCTAAAGACAACCCTCGATGGTTATATTTAGCAATTATCGCGATGTTTATTGCGATTGATACTCATATTGAAGCATTAATTCTTGCTCCGATTTTTATTCTGCATATACTTTATTTTAATCGAAAACAATGGTTCCTTTCTGTGTTTCCCTTAATCCCTTTAATCAGAAAAATAATTCCTGCATCCAAACTATCTACTGGTTCTGTTGAATTCGTTTCTAATTATGCAAGCCAATATCTCTCATACGCAAGAAATATGACTTATCTATTAGTCCTATTTATCCCTGGGCTAATCTGGGGATTTTTAAAAAAGAAGAGATTGACTCTTACTTTAATTATTCCAGCATTACTAACCTTGGCGGGAATATTCTCTTTGCAAACTTTTGCTTTTAGATATGCCTATTTCTTTGTATTTCCCCTCTTGCTTTATTCTGCGATATTATTCGCACTTTTATATGATAAGTATGGGAAGTTGATGCTAATTCCCGTAATTTTATTAATTATAATTCCCTCAAATCTGTTCTTCCCTCAAACCTATGTTAATATCCTACAACCGATTAATTACAATTTTAACGATTACTCCGCTCCTTACACAGATTATAAGGCAGTTCCGGTGGAGATTATCAATGAATTAAAATCAAACACAACTTTAATCTCTTATTTCTCATCTGATGTTGAATGGTACATAAGAAAACCGAATTATGTTCTGCCTTTCTCTATGAATGGGATAGGAGAAGACCAGATATCTATGAATAATTCAGAAGGGGAGGTTGTAGATAGATATTCTGGAGCTTTAATCTTAAAAGAAATTCCAGAGAAACCGTATAACCTCATCGCCGATGCTTTTTCTGTCAGCAAGTTAAAGCCCGGGCAGAAAACTCTCCTAGCTAATATAAGCCAAAATTGCAGTATTTCTTATGAGGGTGTTGATTTGAAGGTTTACTCCTGCTATTAATTTAATGAGGCGGGGCAAGTATATTCTGTATATGCCGTCCTCACTTTCTTAGAATATTAATTGTTTCTCTTTGCACTTTTAGAATCAATTCTTTAATTCTCTCTAGCTGATGTAAGTCAACACTTGTTTCGACACCATATGTTAAACTCTCTCTACTTTCTCTAACTGTAGGATTTGTAATATTCTGCTCTACATTTAGAGTATCAAATTGATTAACTAAATCTTTATCTAAATCCACTTTCTTTTCATTTATCAAAGCGAGCAAGACAGTTATTGTGCATGCCTGATTTCTTGACTCGTAACCATATTTAGCTAAAATTGCCAAAAAGCAATGATAAATAGAATAAAATCCAACATTTAACGCCCAATCGTAAATCTTCAGCTTTTCAAGAGTCTGCACAACCTTATAATTATACTCTGATTTTTTAACATGTTTTTGTGCTAAGCCTAAATCTGGCTTTGTCCTGAATAGTCTTCTTGAATCTTTTAGACACCATTCCAAATGCTTATCTATTTGCGACATTTTCTTATTACCTCGGTATATTTCTCAGGATTATAAAATATTAGATTATCTGATAGGATGTTATAAAAAATCTTATCTCCCTTGTTTAATAGAATATCCTTTTCTGTTATATCCACATATCTTATTGGCTTTTCAACTAATTCGGATTGTCTTATCTCGTCTTTTATTCTTTTAATGTCTTTTGACTTACCCGCTTCATACATAAGTAAAATATCTATATCTTCAAAATCTTTTCTCTTAATAGATGAGCCAAAAACTAATCCGAGCTGTATATAAGGATTAAACTTATTCAAACTATGCAATAATACGATAATCCATTTAGGAAAATCCTTTTCTTCCAGACTGAGTAAATATTCTATGAATTTAATTGATAAACTATTATTATAATTATAAGAAAAGTATGCGGAGTTCCCGATTTCTTCTTTTACTAAGATGTTTTTATTTACTAGAATGTTACATAGCTTGTTAGCATGTGCATGATTAATATTTAATAATCTGGCTAATTGTCTAGCATTATACCTATCTTTATAATGCTTAAACATATATTTAGCTATCTGAATTTCTATCTTTGTGAATTGTATGTTATTAACATCCATATGTATGTTATAAGCATACGGGGTTTTTAAGCTTTTCGGCTGTTTTAGAAGGGGAATTGAGGCAACATTATTTCTGAATAATTCCTGCAATATCGGGGAAAATAATAAGATTTAAATATGGTTGTTATTCTGTGATAGTAACAAGATGGACGACAGAATAAGGGCAATTGATAGGAAACTGAAAGAGTCTTTCGTAAATATAAAGAAAGATATAAAAGAGATAAAAAATAGTTCAAAGGAAATTGCTGATTCTAAGATTCAGGATATTAGTGAAGAAATTGATTCTAAATTTAATAAAATTGAGAAGAAAATAGAAGAGATTGGTAAGGAGAAAACAAGAGAAATTAATAACAATGCATCAAAAGAAGGCAAGCTTTACCGAGAAATAGAAGAACTTAAGATTAACCTCGAGAGAGAAAGGCAAAATAGGCAATCTTTGAAGGAGAGAGCCAAGTATCAAAGCAAACTCGAAAAGTTAAAGGTTCAATTAAAAGAGAGTCTTGAGTTGAAGAAGATTAAAAAGGAGTATGAGAACCAGCTTTCCCAGATTGCAAGAAAATATGAAGAGGGACAGAAGATTCTCTTCGAACAAGCCAACAGAAATGTTGAAGTTATAAGCAAGATTGAAAAGAGGAGAGTCCAGGATTTAGAAGCAATCAAAAAGGAAAGAGACGAATTATTTAAAGTTTATGAGTTAAAGATACAAAATGTTGAGAAAAACAATCTTCTCTTCCAGAAGCAGTTTATTGAAAAGTTATCAGAAATTACCAGAGAATTCTCCAAGAACATCGTTCAATCGGAAAAGAGATTTGAAAACCTGCTAAGAGAGTTGGAAAAGAAACGGCAGGAGGATAATATATTTTTGTTAAAGAATATCTCGGGGTTGAATGCAGAGGTAAGCTCTGCGAAGGCAAGCTCAGAAAAAATAAAAGAAGAGCATGAAGGTTTGCTTAAGAAGATTAGTGGGCTATTTAAGGCAAAAAAAGAAGAAGTTGTGATTGAGCCAAAGAAAGTAATCAAAGTTCCAGAGGTGGTTAAAAAAAGAGAAGTTAGTATAGTTGACTCCTCTAAAAAGAATATTATCTGGACAGTAATGCCCTATTTATTCTTATTTTTCCTTCTAATAATTGCAGTTAACCAGTATTTTAAATGGGATTTTATAACCGCGTGGAATTGGCAGATAACTTCTCTCGCAGTCATATGTGGAGGATTAACCTTCTGGAAAAATCGGGGTAAGATAAATTCAGAGATAGAATCTGAAAAGAGTCAAGAGGATTTGAAAGAACAAATAAAGAAACAGGAGTTTCAGTTTAAGTTCCCGAGGTTGAACAAAATTTGGGGGGTAAGGCATATTTCAAAATGGTTTTACAAAGAGGGTTGGTTTGTAATTTTAATACTCCTCCTAATTTTAATCGTTTTTACTTTAATTAAATTGCCTTATTTTGGTGTTTCCTTCACTGGGGAACATACTATGAAATATAATTCTTACGTCGAACCCGCAAAATATATGCTGGAAAACGATAATCCTTTTTTTTATCAAAAAAAATATCTTTCAGATCCAGTGAATAACCCCCGGGGAAATTTTTCCGTTTTTGGTAGTTTGCCCCTCTTGGAATGGGGCCTTTTATTGACATATAAAATCTTCCCTAGCAATTCCCTAGAGGTGAATACCCGATTGTTTACCAACTTTCTTGGTATTCTTCTCTTATTATCCTCTTATCTCTTTTTAGGGAATGGCTAACTAAAAAAAACTCTCTCTTAATCGTTGCATTAATCTCCGTGAGCCCAATTATTATCCTACTTACCTTTGTTACAGTTGCAGATAGTTTATTAATTTTATTTACATTTATTTCTTTAATTTATCTTTCGCGATATATAAACGATGAAAGAGACCCCAAAAATATTTATCTAGCTGGACTTTTATTTGGTATTGCCAATATTGTTAAATATTCAATATTTGTTTGGTTGGCTCCGATTGGATTATTACTATTATTCTTATTTAGAAAAAAAGATTTAGGATCATTTGTTTCTGATTCATTTATATATTTATCTTTATCTCTCTTGGTGGTAATCACTTTCATGACTTCCTTAAAATTCTTACCCTCCAGACCATTAATTTCCACCATATTATTTTTTCTATGGATCCCGATTTATGCTCTCTTATACAAACTATACAAATCCAATCCCGATTTATTAAGGAAAACAGTTTTTAAAGTATTTAATAATAAAACGGCTACAGCAATAATCTCTTCTACATTAATATTACTTTCTGCACTCTTTTTCGTTTTAACCGATATTTATAAATTTTCTGGAGAATTTTTAACCGATTCTAGATTGATTTTTAACTATCATTTATATAACTACATGTTTTTAACTCAATTAAAAGGCTACCTTACCAATAATTTTTTCTTATTATTTCTCATTGGAATTTTAATTTGTTTTTATCTATCCCGTTTGGAATAACTGCAAATTTACCTTCTTTTGTTA
>CAZGIL010000009.1:0-22628 GCA_964526265.1 Candidatus Woesearchaeota archaeon | reverse complement strand
AAACTACATTTGTAGAAAAAGAAAAACTACAATGGTAAAGAAAACTACATTTGTAAAAAATATCTCCTCTGCTACATAGAACTCATACATGACTCGCATATTAACTGCCCGTTGACTCTGTAAAGAAAATCTCTGTTTCCGCATTCCTCACAAATACCTTCACTTATAATTTTTCTTATTTTGCTACTCTTAACTCTCTTTAGTTTTTCTTCCTCTTCTCTTATTTGAGCATATTCCTCAATTTCGGGGTAGAATTCGGGTTTGAAATTTAGAATATCTTTTACGGTTATTACCCCAATGAGCTCTTTTTCCTGGATTACTGGAAGTCTCTCAAATTTTAGATGCTTCATTTTTTGGAAGGCTTCTTCTATCGTTGCGGTGGGTTTGATTGTAGCTAGCTTATGGGCAGAAATCGCTATTGCCTTTACCTTTCCTAATTCTGTTGGGGTTTTAATCATCGCCCAAAGTATATCCCTCTGAGTAATTAAACCAACAAGTCTTTTTTTTGTCGTGAGTAAGAGGCTTCCAACGTTTTTGTTAACCATCTTTTTTGCACAACTGAGAAGAGAATCCTCCGGATTTGCAGTTATTGGTTCTCGGGTCATTATATCTGCAACCAATATGCGCTTCATTTCCTTCTTAGAGAGGCAATACTTATAAGTTTTGTCGTGTTTGGGGCTTATATTACCTCAACCATAATAATCTTTATAAGTAGGAATTGAGAGTGGTTAATATGGAAGAAGCAGATAGAGAAACTTTAACTTTAACATTTGAACAGGTTGTAACTGATAATCAAACAGGAGTTTATGTTGATTTGAGAGACGGGAAATCCTATTCTTTTGATTCTGCCCCGGGGAAGAATGTAAACAAGTTTAGTTTCTATAGTATTCGTGATGGAAGGTCTGTTGGAACCCAACTAAATTTTGAAGATTCCTGTCTTGTTAAAATTACAGAAAAAGAATTATTTGAAGACGAAAAAACCCTTCTTGAAAAGAGGAGAAGAGAACACACACAACGGGAGAAAAGATTGCATGGGTGAGGGAAGCAGATTAGAAGAGTATGCTGAAGGAGATCTTTCAGGAGTTCCTCTGACTTTTGCAGGGGTAGTTGATAGGGGGAGGGATGGAATCTATCTGGATAATGGCAGTAAGAATTTAGTGTATGTTTTTAAACCCGGAGAAGGCGGGGGGCATTTTAGGTTCTTTAACTTGCAAACCGGTTCTTCTGTTGAATTGCTACATTGTAGTAAGGATGCTAATTTGGTTCAGATTCCGGAGGTGGCTCTCACTTTTTGGGAGAGAAAATTATTGGAGAGGAGATTAAATGAGCAGTAAAAAACCACAAAAACCAAAAGCAAAAGGAAAAATAAAAATAGTTCAAATTGATAGGCGAGTTTATGAACCAGTAGATATACCTAGTGATAAAGTTATGGAATTAACAAGAGGAGATGTTTTGGTTTCTCAAGGGGTAGAAAAAACTGTTTTAGAGGTAAGGGCTTGTAGGGAGGTTGTTACAGCAACAAGAGGTGTAGCGAAGGGGCCACCGTATTTGGTACCAGCTAAGTATATTACAAAAGAAGAGTTTGTTTTTACTCGAGGGCAAAGTGGGGGAATAAGAATTATGCCTTCTCATTATGGCCCACAAATTAATTATGAACCTCACAAACCCAACAAATTTAATAATAACTATAAAGAATTAGACAAACAATTAAGGAGGTTAGGAAGATGAGCAACGATAAACCCCTAATCCTTATGCCGGAGGATATTCAGCGTCTTATGGGGAAAGATGCTCAGAGAAATAATATTATGGCTGCGAAAATGGTTTCTGAAATTGTAAAGACAACTCTTGGGCCAAAGGGAATGGATAAGATGCTGGTTTCTCCTACGGGAGAGATAATCGTTACAAACGACGGAGTTACGATTTTGGAAGAGATGCAGATTGAACATCCTGCTGCAAAGATGATGGTTGAGATTGCAAGGACACAGGAATCGGAGGTGGGTGATGGGACAACAACAGCGGTTATGATTGCTGGGAAACTCCTCGAAAATGCCGAGAAACTTCTCGATAAGAAAATTCATCCAACCGTAATAACCAAGGGTTATAGAATTGCGGCGGAAAAGTGTCAGGAAATTTTGAAGGATATCTCTCTAAGAATAACTTCTGATAATGAGGAAATTCTTAAACAGATTGCAATGACTGCAATGACTGGAAAAGGAGCAGAGGGTTCAAAGGAAAAATTTGCGGATATAATTGTAAGAGCGGTTAAACAAGTTCAGAATGATGGAAAAATTGATATTAAAGATATTAAAATAGAAAAGTCAAAAGGGGATGGCATTCAGGATACCGAGTTAATTGAGGGAATTGTTTTAGATAAAGAGAAAGTTTCTGAGGATATGCCTTCTCGTGTTGAGGGCGCGAGAATTGCTCTTGTTGATTTCCCTCTTGAGTTGAAAAATCCCGAGATTGATACTAAAATTTCAATTTCTTCTCCAGAGCAACTTCAGGGATTTTTATTTCAGGAAGAAGAGACAATTAAAAAAATGGTTAAGAGAGTTCTTGAATCTGGAGCTAATGTTGTTTTTTGTCAGAAGGGCGTGGACGATTTCGCGCAGTATCTTTTTTCTAAAGAAAAAATATATGTTTGTAGAAGAGTTTCAAAAAGTGATATGGAAAATCTCGCAAAGGCAACTGGAGGAAAGATAGTTAGTAACTTAAGTGAATTAAACTCTTCCGAATTGGGAAGTGCACAAATTGTTGAAGAGGTTAAACATGGTGAGGATACTCTTACTTATATAAAAGGATGCAAGAATCCTAAGGCACTTACAATTTTAATTCATGGTGGTACGGAGCATGTTATTGATGAGGTAGAAAGGGCTATGAAAGATGGTTTGGGGGATGTTATCTCTACTCTTAGGTCTGGATTGGTTGTTCCGGGGGGAGGAGCGATAGAGATTGAATTATCTGGGAGATTGAGGCAGTTTGGGCAAACTCTAAGTGGAAGAGAGCAGCTTGCTGTTGAAGAGTTTGCTTCAGCATTGGAGTTTATCCCTACAACTCTCGCAGAGAACGCTGGAATGGACCCTATAGATGTTTTAACTGAGTTGAAATCACGACATGATGCAGGAGAGAAATATGTTGGATTAAATCTTTTCGAAAATAAAATTATGAATGTTCTCGAAGCAAAAATTATTGAGCCGTATAAGATTAAGAGTCAAGCAATTAACTCTGCATCTGAGGTTGCTATGATGATTCTCAGAATAGACGATGTTATTGCTTCTTCGGGGAAGAGTAGGGGTATGAACTATTCCGGTGCTGGCGGAATGGAAGGGTTAGATTAATTCTCTAGAAAAATATTAATAGTTATTTAAGCCGCTTGCTGATTTCTTACTGTTGCGTACCAGGGAACACCTGCTTTTATGCCACTTGCCCAGTAATGTTCTCCTGGGAAATTATTTCCTCCTTGATGTTCAGATTGACTTGCTTGATTCAGACAACCAAAATAGATTGTTACATTCCCTCTTGTAACTTCATTTCTTTTTGTAGATAAATCCTCATATTTCACTGGCATATTTAAATCTTCATTTAATATATTATGGGCAAGTTCTGAAATGTTCATAATAGAATATTCAAAATTATCTTTTTAAGTATTTATATTCTAATTTATCCAAAGATTCCATATAAAACCGCTCCAACAATTACAATTGCTGCTACAATATTCTTCCAATTAAGTTTTTCTTTTAAGAATTTCCATGCAAAGAAGTAGATGAATACCGGACCGAGAAGTATTACTAAAGTTGTTGAGATAATTCCAAGATGTTGATAACCATAATAAACTGCAAGACGATAAACAACCCAAATTGCTCCGGTTATGAAAATCTGCAATCCAATCTTTTTGTTTAGTGCTCCAAAGTTCGGACGGAAGACAATCAGGCTAACTAAAAAGATTGAAGCGGAACGAATGAAATAGAAAGAAAGAGGAGAATAATTGGAAAGGATTAATTGAGAGACAACCAATTCAGCAGCGAAGAAGAAACTTCCTACAATTGCTGCGAGGAAATATTTATTGAAATGAACATGATGTTTCCTCATGTGGGAAAAGATTAGTGCGAAGGCGGCAATGAAAGCTGGAATGACTATGTGAGAATTTCTACTATAAAGTCCTCCAGCAATGAAATAGCTGAAGATTATTGCAAGGAGTATTGTAAAAATGGGTTCCATTATTCTTGCTGGTTCAAGATTGGAAATTTTTTCCCACTTCATTGAATAAAAAACAAAGGCGTTTGCAATCAGCGAAAGCAGGATAACAAGCCCCAGAATGAGTATATTTCCAAGAGTTAATGCCCCCGAATCAACTCTCCAGAAAAAATAAATAAACGGAAGCATAGCAAGAACGATTGCCAAAAAACATGCAGTCTGATAGAGTCGAATTCCAATTTTTTTCTTTTTAAGAACGAATCTTTCGAAAACTGTTCCTCCGGCAAGAGCCAGAGCACCAAGTATGGGAATGTACATATTTCACCTCTCATTGGTATACGCAAAGTGCATTTAAAAATCTTAAGAAAAGGCAAAGTTTATAAGGGTTTTAAAAAATTTTTAGTTATGGACAGAAAGGAAGGAAGGAAACAGGGGAACAAAAGGAGTAAAATACTTAAATTTATAGCGGGCCTTACAGAAAGATTTTCAAGGGGGTATGGGGATGAAATTGTTGAGAGGTACAGAACTATTTTAAATTATGATTTGTCTGAGAGGAATTCCCTTCCTTCTCGCGAAGAAGTTTGGCCCATTTCGCGTCTTGCTAAGGAGTATGTTGGAAAAGTATTCCCGGATTATCATGGAGATATTGGAATACCTATTGCAGCAGTTCGGCTCGTTCTTAAAAATGAACTTCCAGCCGAGGAACAGGCTTCAATAGGGGAACTTTACCAATCTTGGAATGGTAAGAGGACTATGCGAGACATAGTTCAAAAGTTTGATGAAAAAACAAGAACACAATGGGCTTCAGATGCTTCGAAAGCTTCGCTCCAAGCGAGAAGTATGAGAAGGTGGGAAGAGGAAGAAGTTGCTCGTGTTTTTCAGCTTGCACAATCTGGTGATTCAAGTTATATTTATCATGGGCATGTAAACTTGAGAGCTATTGCGCAAGATGTTGGAAGAACACGGGAGGCAGTCAGAACGTGTTTGAGAAAACCTAAAAATAAATCCAGATATGGTGAAAGAAATCGTGATGTTGCTGGAATATAAATATTTATAAATTCTTTTTTTATTTTGGTTTTATGTCTGCAGAAGTTCCTAGTGTTTTATTGAAAATTGCTGGAAGGAAGCGAGAAGAGGTTAAACTTGCGGTTTCAAATAGAAGACATCATGATAGGATTATTGCTTTGGCTGAGAGAAGCCCGCCTACAAGAAATTTTTATGGAGCTATTTCTAAGCGCGGGGAAATTAATATTATCGCGGAGCATAAGAGAACCTCTCCTTCACGGGAGAGAGCCGGAAAAGGGGTTTTTAGGCCGGGTGCAATGATGGCGGATATTGTTAGAACATATGAGGAGGCTGGAGCTTCAGCGATTTCTATCCTTACGGATAGGGGTTTTGATGGGTATCTGGATGATTTAAGTCAGGCGAGAGAGATAGTACATCTGCCTCTTCTGAGAAAAGATTTTATTGTTGATCCATATCAGATATACGAGGCAAGGGCTTTTGGTGCAAATGCGATTCTTTTAATTGCTTCTTTGCTTGATGAGTTACAGCTTCATGATTCAATCACTCTCGCGAAGATGCTTAAAATGGATTGCCTTGTTGAATCACATACCCCCGGAGAATTAGAAAAGTCTCTTGTTGCGGGAGCAAAAATTATTGGTATCAACTCCAGAAATCTTCATGATTTTTCAGTCAGTTTAGATAGTTTTGTTAACCTTGCTAAATATGTTCCTCTTGGAAAACCAATTGTAGCGGAAAGCGGTATTTTTACATATGACGATGTTCGTAGAGTGCAGGATGCGGGGGCGAGTGCAATCCTTGTAGGGACTTCTTTAATGGATAGAGAAGTTTGTCCAACCTATGGAGATATTGAGAGAAAAATTAGGGAACTTAAGGGAAATTAGGAATTAGTTATCTTCGTATCTTTCTTTTCAGAATGTGTATAACCGCATCTTTTGCATTCGATTTCGCCTTTTTCATTCTTAGTTATTTTTGAGCTGTTGCAGACTGGGCACTTTTTCATCTTAAATATGAGTGCGCCAGTCGGGAATCGAACCCGAATCACGTCCTTGGCAAGGACGAATTCTACCATTTAACTACTAGCGCATTAATCTGAATAAAAATACGAGATTTATAAAATTATGGAAATTCTTTATAATTGAGGATAGTTTTATATATTCCACACTTCTTAAAAAATTATGGCTAAAAATACTAGAGCGATTAAGTGGTTATGGGGAGTTTTAGTTTTAGTTTTAATAGCACTTCTTATCTTGCTTTCTTACTTTTTATTTACGCCCAAGGCAGACTTAACGGGTAAGGCAATCTTCGTATTTAAAACGGATTTACATAAAATAGATGTTAGGGCAACGGAGGGAGATAATTCTAACGTTTTTATTGAGATAGCAAATAACGAAGAGGTAACATATTACATTGAGCGTGTTGAGATTAGCGGTTGCGAGGTGTTTGATAAGATTATTCCCGTAGATTCTAATGATAAGAGAACAATAGAAATTAGGTGTTCTGAAGTATTTGGTAAGGAAATAAAAATATTATATAAACAAAGCGGAAATCCCATGCTTTTTGAATACACAAATACTTTCACCGATTAATTTAGTCGCACTCAATTTCTATTCCGTTTTTCCATTCTTCTTCCGAATAATATAGTTTTTGGCAGTTATACCAGTCTAAAAGTCTATCACGATATTCCTTAAACTCTAAATTTTCTTCGTCTTGAAGATTAATTGTTTCATAGGGATCTGATGTAAGGTTGTAGGTTTCAATAGTATATTTATCCATATCGAGAATCATTTTTATATTATCCTTTATCATCCCAATCTTAAATTTTTGATTTTGGGTGAACATGAAGATATCTTTTTCACCACCCATTGGTTCTCCTTGCATAGATTTTGGAATTTCTAAATTTAGGACGTCTAGAATAGTGGGAATTACATCTATATGTCGAACATTTTTATTTATTGTTGGGTGTTCCTGCCCAGGGATTTTAATAAACATCGGAACCAAAATTTCTTCTCTATAAACTCCGAATCCGTGTCTTATGTAGTCATGGGTGTATTCAAGGGTTTCTCCATGGTCTGCTGTAAGAACTATAATTGATTTGTTATAAAGGCCCGTCTTTTTAAGATATTCCAATAAGACTCCTACTTGTTTGTCTACATAAAGAAGAGAGTTATCGTACCTATTAACTGAATTGTTATACTCTTCTTCGGGAATTTTAAAATATGTTGTGCTCCCACTAACGTTATCTGGTTGGAAGAAGGAGTTGTTTTCGGGGTAAGTATATGGATAGTGTGTTGCCTGGAGATTAACATATAAAAAGAAGGGACCCGAAACGTTATTCAACCAGTTTATTGTTTTGTTAATGGTTATTTCATCATAATCTTTTTTTGCATTTCCTCCCCCATAATCATAGATTTCATCTGTAATCGAATGGGTGTATAAATCCAAATTTTCGAAATTGAAATAATCAATGATATTTGCCCACTCATCGTTTTGAGAAGAAATGTATGCGGTACTGTAGTTTTCTTTTTTTAAGGAATCCCACGGGAAACTTCTGTTGTAATCCGAACTAAAGAAATTACGATATTTCCCGATTAGAGTATATCTCGCGGACAAAAAGGAAGGTTGGGCGTAATCCGAATGGGATGCGATTGAAAAAGAATTATTAAACACCACAGAATCCATTGCGAATTCATCAATGTTTGGAGTAATATTTCTTTCATAACCATAATAAGTTACTTTATCTCTTGGGACCGATTCCAACATGATTATAATCACGGGGGTATCTTTGGAGAGAGTCACATTAAATAGTTTATCCGATTGGGGCATAACTGGGGGGGATTGATTGTTATAGGTGTAATTTTTTCCAAACCCGAAATGAAAGGAATTTAGAAAGTCTACGAAGGGATTTATTTCATGAGAATATTTATCTGGAATAATAAAAATAGTCCCAATAATTATAATTATACAAAGAGCAAGGCTAATCCAGAACCAACGATTTCTACTTTTGCTTTTTACACTAATTTTTGATAGTTGTTTTATTTTTTCTTTTATCTCTTTCTCAATGATTTTGTCTACTTTGTCTTTTGTAAGGTAAGCCAAAGATAGGCTGGAGAATAGAATTGCAAACACCAAACCAATAACAAGCAAGATTTTTTCTATAGTACTTCTCGTTACTATAAAATAAAAAAGTCCGTTTAAAGAGATAAATGATTCATAAATGTAATATAATAGTGTGCTAAATACATACCAATAGACAAAGGTGGAAATTACCATCCAGAAAATAAAATTAAAAAAGAATTTTTTAGGTACTTTAATTAAATTGTTAAATACTAGGATAAACAATAACATCAAACTTAGATTTGAAATAAGGATAATTATTGCAAAGGTTACGCTTTTTTCGGTGTTTTTAAATAATAGAAAGACAATTGACAGAATTGAGAGTAATACAAACAAAACTACATTCGTTTTTATAAATTTGTCCATCTTTCCTCTTTTTTTTAAACAAGAAATTTAGATATAAATATGCTTGTATTTTACCTTTCAATTAATTTTTTTGCGCTTAATTGCGCTGCTTTAAGCAAGCCTACTTCAAATAAATTTCTTACTCTCTGTGGGACATCTTCTTTGTTAACTTCTCCCAATGCCTCTACCGGGGAGCTAGTTATTTGTGCTGTTGAAGGATTGTATGCTCGCATTGCTCTGTAAAGTTCATCATTTTTGGAATCTGTTTGTCTTGCAATCAAGTCTAACAAAATTCTTGTTGGAGGAGGAGATATTTCGTAAATGGTCCAGGTTGAATTGAGTCCCATACTCCGTATGGTCCAGGAAGGAATCGAACCTTCGCCATCTCGGTGTAAACGAGAGGGTCTACCATTAGCCTACTGGACCAGTAAGCGCTAAGAATTATGGGAAGAGATTGTTTAAAAGGGTTTTGATTATTGGGGTTTTCCCAAAAATATTTAATCTCTTCCCCCTTTTTTATTATATGGGAATAATTGATTTTCTTCTTGAACCAGTCAAGGAGTATCTTGCGGTAAAGAAAAAAGAAAAAATTGAAAGGCACAAGTTAAAACAAAGTCCAGTATACCAGCCATTTAGAGAGATTAAAAAAATTTCGGGGGATCTTCCCGAATTCGAGAATTTCTTGAAAAAGAAGGGTAAAATTGGAATTATTATCGGTGCAAGGGGGACTGGAAAGTCTGCGTTAGGCATGAGAATTGCTGAGAATCTTGTAGCATTTTCTAAAAATAATATTTATGCTATGGGTTTTAATAGAAATAAACTTCCAAGGTATATTCAGCCAGTAAATGAAATCGAAGAAGTAAAAAATAATTCCTTCCTTATTGTTGATGAATCGGGAATTAAATTCTCTTCTAGAAGTTCTATGAGTTCGGCAAATAAGCTCCTTTCTTCCTTATTATTTATCTCGAGGCATAAAAATATCTCAATATTATTTATTACCCAAAACTCAGCAAATATAGAGGTTAATACCCTCAGACAAGCGGATTACTTATTGTTAAAGAGATCTTCGCTCCTTCAGCTGGATTTTGAGAGAAAGGTGATAAAGGAGATTTATCTTAAAGTAATTAAGGATTTCAAAAAATATCAGGAAGAGGTGGGATTGACCCATATTTATTCCGACTCTTACGTTGGATTTATATCAAATTCCCTCCCTGGATTCTGGACAGAGGGATTAAGTAAGAGTTTTTCGAGCTCTTAATCTTTTAACAAACTTTATAAATAACATACTCATTTTTTAGGCATGGTTGAGGAAAAAGATAATTCCGAGATTCCGGGAATGAAGATTGAGAAATATTCTACTAAAAAGCCAATTATGCCAGAGAATACGTCTGAAATGCAGAAAGAAATGGATAAAACAAGAAAAGAATTAGAGAAATTCAAGGCTTTTGTTCTGAAAAAATATCCTTTTACTATGGCTTTGAGTATTCTTCCTCCCCAAGCTATTCCAAAATTTGTTGAAGAAGAGGAAGTTCCTAAAGAGACAGAAAAATTAATTCAACTTTATATGGTAATTCCGGAAGAACATTTCAAGGAAATTCCAAAGATTAAACCGATTCTTATTAAGGAACTTGAGAGGTTAAAACAGAAAGTATGGTTGCAGATTAAGTCTCCGGTTGATGTTTGGGAAATTTGTTTTGACAGCAAATTCGATTTGTTTTCTGCGATTGCACTTTCTTTTCCATTGTACGATACCGGATTGTTAGAGGGAATAAGAGTTGCGGAAATTCATAAATCTCTAGTATTGCAGAAATTTGAGAAGTATGTTGTTAGTTATGTCCTTGCTGGAAGTCTTGTGAGAGGAGATACGACAAAGTTCTCGGATGTTGATGTCTTTATAATTATTAACGATACCGATGTTAAAAGGATGCCTCGGTTGGAATTGAAAGAAAGACTGAGAAATATTATTTTTCAGTATATAAGCGAAGCAACGGCTTTGGCAGGAGCAAAGAAAAATATTTTGAATGTTCAGCCGTATTTGCTTACTGATTTTTGGGAGAGTGTTAAAGATGCTCATCCGGTTATGTTTACTTTTATTCGGGATGGAGTTCCAATACATGACAGAGGAACTTTCATGCCCTGGAAAGCTCTACTTAGAATGGGTAAATTAAAACCCTCTCCTGAAGCAATTGATATGTTTATGTCTTCTGGAGACCAGACAGTTGCGAGAGCAAAGAGAATGCTTTTGGATATTGTTATTCATGATATTTATTGGGGAGTTACGCAACCAACCCAAGCATTATTTATGTTACATGGGCTTCCTACCCCCGAACCAAAATATCTTGCACAGGAAGTAAGAAATGTTTTTGTAAAGAAAGAAAAGATGTTGGAAGAGAAATACGCAAAGATTATTGAGGGGGTTGTTAAATTCTATAAAGATTACGAACATGAGAAAGTTAAAGATGCGACCGGGGCACAAGTTGATAAGTTTTTGAAAGACACGGAAGACTATCTGAAGAGACTAAAAGAATTGAGAAAACAAATTGATAAAAAAGCTCAAGAGAAAACCGCAGAGCAGATATACAATGACGTTTTCAATTTGCTTAAAACAATCTTTGGGAATAAATCTCAGGCAGCCCTTATTTCTGAGTTTGAAGAAAAACTTGTTAAAAAAGGAAAGTTAACTCCACAACATCTTAAAATTTTAAATGAGATTGTTGCTGCAAAAGTGGAAGTTAAGAAGGGTAAATCTAATTTGCATAAAATTGACAAGGCAAGAAGAGATTCGGCTTCCCTTGTTAACGATTTACTTGAATATTCCCAAAGATGTGAAATTTCTTCGATGGACAAGGGAAGAATGAGGGTTAAGTATAAGAAAAAAGGAGAGAATAAGGTTGCTGAGATTCTTCATTGTAATGGAACAACTTTCTTATTTGAAGGAGAGGTTGTTAAGAAGCTTGGAGAAAAGATAACCGAGACAAACATGGAAGAGGTTACTAATTGTATTGAGCAGCAAAAAGGAAAGAAAACTGTTGACATCAAACCCAAAGTCTTTGAACTTCTTAAGAAGGAACTTGGGGAATTTGAACTTATAATCTAGTGAGATAATTCTTTTAAAGGACTTTTTTATCTAATTTTATGGTGGATTTGAAAAAATTAAGATATAAGGACGTTATCCTGCAGGTGGGTACGGAAATTTATAACGGGTTTGTTGTAATGATTGGGCACCCGGAATGGAGGTGTTGGGCAGCTTCAAGGAGACCAAACAAGGAATATTATTTTGTTTCAAGTGACTTGGAAGTTAAAATGAGAGTTACTTCTGGTGGCAAGGGGAGGGTAATAAAAAAAGAGGGCAGATTAGTTCGATTAGCGAGAGATTAACTATAAAAACTCACTTTTTCTTTTTTAATTATGGAATATATTTTTATTTTGGGTAGAAACCCCGAACTGTCTATCGAGGAAATATTCTGCTTTCTTAGAAGAAAAAAGATTAAGGCAATAAGAAATTTCAGGAAGGAGAATGCCTTGCTTATTGAAGTTAACGAGCTTCTTCCAGAAAAGGCAATTGATTCTCTTGGGGGAACTGTTGCAATTGGAGAGGTTTTGTGTTCTGGAAAAGATGAGGATATTGTTAAGTGCCTTGAAACCAAAAGCCTCTATGAAGGAACCGAAAATAAATTCAATTATGTTATATGGGAATTTTCTGATGATTATGGGGAGATTTATCTTTATCTTAAAAAGAGATTTAAAATTGAGAAGCTAAAAGCAACCCAGAAACAGTTAAGTGGAAGCATGGAATTGCAGGGAGGGGAAAGAGTTCCGTTTATTTCTTCTAAATTAGTTAGTGAACAGTATATTATTTTGGGAGAAGAAGGTAAGAATTATTTTGGCAAGGTTATAGGGATGTCTGATTACGAAGAAATGGAAAGAAGAGATATGGACAAACCAGTCAGAAGAGGGAAACTTTCTATTTCTCCAAGACTTGCTAAAATAATGGTTAATCTCTCTGAGGTGAGAGATGGTGGGAAGTTGGTTGACCCTTTTTGTGGGATAGGCGCTGTGCTTCAGGAGGCTTTATTGCAAGGAATAAAGGTTGTTGGTGTGGATATCGATAGGGAAGCCATTGAAGGAGCTAAGAGAAATCTTGAATGGAAAAAATTTGATAAGAAGAATTATTTTGTTATTAGAGAAGATTCAAGGAAACTTAAAATTCCCGGGGTTGATGCAATGGCAAGTGAGCCAGATTTGGGAGAAAAATTAAGAGTAACCGAAGATAAAGACGAGAAGATAATCATACGTAAAACTTATTCTTTTGAAAGAGCCGAAGCGAGAATGAAAGAGTTTGAGATGTTAATGGTTAGTGTTCTTAATAATTTAAAAGAATATATTTCTGGGAGAATTGTTTTTACTGCGCCCTTCCTAAAAACATTTGATAAACGTAAAAGAAGGGTTGGATGTAATATAGAGAATATTCTTGGAAGAACAAAATTGAGGCTTGTGAGAGAGTTTCCTATCGCAGATTTCAGAGAGGGGCAGATTACTGGAAGGCAGATTTTCGTTCTTGAGGGATAATCTAAGGAAGATAAACTTCATCGTGATGTTTATACCGTTCAATAATTACTGTTTTTGCTTTTTCTTCTATTGAGTAAATTAAAACATAACTTCCGATATGGACTCTTCGATAGTTCTGCATAGGGCTTTTGAGGGGTTTAAAATGGTGGGGATTTTCTCTTATTTCTATAATTTTTTTATTAATATATTCAAAGGAGACTTTGTCTCTTTTAGCCAATTTTGAAAAAATTCTATCAACTATCTCTCTCACCTCAAGATTGTACATATTAATCCCTCTGGTAATGTTCAGAGAAATTTTTTATTTTGACGGTTTTTTCTTTTTGCGCTTCAAGCAGTTCTCTTATAAAATCGGATCTTAATTCGGGCTCTAACATTTCTTTTCCGTATATGGAGACAATTAAATTAATCGCATCGCTTTTATTCGTTAAATTTTCTTTTGCTTTAATTATATTTAATACCCTATTTGCACTTTCACTTATGTCAACGATAGCCTTTACCATATTAACTCTGTATTAATACCATATTAATACATATTTATAAAACTTTTGGTTTAAGATTAAACAATTTTTTCTTTAAAAAAGAATTAATAAGCTTTTTAGAGTCAGAATCAAAGCTTCTGTCACTAAAATCTTTTGTGAGACAAAAGGCTTTTAAACCGATTTCTCAATAGATTATTACAATGGTTAATGCTAAACTAATTCAGTTCAGAAGAGGAAAGCAAACAATACACGAAAGGCACTATTTAATAGAAATAGACGGAGTTTCTAAGCGAGAAGAGGCTGAGAAATTTGTTGGAAAAGAAGTTAGCTGGAAGTCTCCTGCGGGTAAAATAATCAAGGGCAAAATATCCGCACCTCACGGAAAGAGGGGCGTTGTAAGAGCTATATTCGAAACAGGTTTGCCGGGACAGGCAATGACACAAGGAGTTGAGATAAAATGAGTGGAGAAAGAATTGTCACCTATGAACACGGAGAGTTTGATTTAAATAAATTACCTGATGGGTATTATCTTATTTATCGGGATGGGTTGGAGTTTCCAGTTCATCCAATGGCTAAAAAAGAGGATTTAACTGCCAGAATTGAACAGCTTCCAGCGGGTTCTGTTGTTAACTTATCTGGTCCACTTAAGTTTTTGGGTTTGCATGAGAGGAAGGAGGTTGCGGCATAATGGGACTAAGAAGAGCAGCATGTTATTCACATCGTAGTTCGGTTCCTTATACTAGGGTGAGTAAGAGAAAAAATAAGGCTTTCATAAAAGTAGTTCCTCCTCAGAAAATTGTTAAATTTACTATGGGAAATAGCAAACTTTTCCGGGATGGAAAATTACCTTTGCAGTTAACACTTATGTCTAGCGAGAAAGCACAGGTAAGGGATAACGCCCTAGAGGCTTGCAGGCAGTATCTTAACAAAAAATTGGATGTAGAGCTTGCGGGACAGTATCTGTTTAGAGTTTATCCTTTCCCTCATCACATTCAGAGAGAAAATAAAATGTTGACTGGGGCAGGAGCAGACAGAATGCAGACTGGAATGCAGTTGTCTTTTGGAAAATCCATTGCTAAAGCTGCAATACTAAAGAAAGGAACCCCTGTTTTCTTCTTCGCTGTTCAGACTCCAAAGGCAATTCAGTCTATAAGAAAGCTTATCGCACAAGTAAGATC
This sequence comes from Candidatus Woesearchaeota archaeon, assembly GCA_964526265.1. GTDB lineage: Archaea > Nanobdellota > Nanobdellia > Pacearchaeales > GW2011-AR1 > CAZGIL01. Next base: position 7,723 of record CAZGIL010000009.1, on the reverse strand, counting down.
AAAATTGCCCTTTAGAATAAAGCTAGATTATCGGGAAATTAAGGCACCTATAGCCGCTAAGTAATTGTTACTACTTCTTAAGAACAACTAATAGAAAGATTTATAAACCGAAGATTTGTATGAAAAACATGGTAAAACAAAAATTAAATACTGGAATTAGTGATTTTATAAATAACTTGGAGGCATCATTAACTACACAATAAAATGGCAGATAAAATAGCAAAATACGTACCATTGAACGGAGAATCAAAGTATGATGGCAAGGCCATTGTTAGACAGGGAAAGAATTCTAAAGACTTAACAAAATATCTAAATACTGTTCAGAAAGATCCAGAAAATCCTTCTGCGTGGGAAAAATCCGGAGGGGTATTATGGGGAGATACTGGTTTTTATACTTCAGCAGTAAATGATCCTACAACTGGAGCACTAATTCGTTCTCCTCGTTCTCCTCGAGGGGATTTAGAAGACGCGCTTTCACAAACTCAAAATGATAATGCGGAATTTGTAAAGGCACACAAATCTACAATTCTTGGAAAACTGGCTCCAGAGAATTATGAAGCACTTACCCTCGGAGTAGAACATCTTTACAAAACAGGAGATAAGAAACTAGACGAGTTTGTTGACGCTCTAAACGAGGTAAGAGGGCTTGGAGCAATAAGTCAAGAACCTCAAAAGGTTCGAGAGTATGTATCAAACAGATTAAAGAAAGAAAAAGCTCCAGCCTGGGCGATAGCTTCTTTTGCAAGAACCGGTGAAGGAGATTCGCATAGAATACTTAGAGGATATATGACTCTTGCTCAAAAGAAGCTAGAAAAGATAATGAGTAAAGAAGATGGAAGTACAAATTCCGAGTTGCTAAAGAGAGTATTCCTTGAAGGTCTAAAGAAAGCGGAAGATGCATTCGATAGAGAAACAGATAAAGAAGACAAGGGGGATATATGGGAGCAAGATATAAGACCTTACTACTTAGCATTATTCGACCAGATATACAAGGCTGAGGATGCTAGTAAATCTGGAGAATCGGATCCCGTTAAAGTGGAAAGAAACAAGAGAAGAAAGGAAAGAAGAGATAAGGGTATGCCGTTCTAAAAATTAATTTATTTTTTTTCTACAATTTGTTTTACTAAGGAAACCATTACGTCAACAAAGTCCTGAGTTCTGGCTTGCCAGTCGTCTATTTCAACGCCTTTCAAATCTCTTATCTCTGCATGAGAAATCTTTTTATGAAGAATTAACAAATCCCTATACCATAAAACATATTTCATTTTTAATCTTCCGTCGTTTACAAAGACTTCTTTTAAGTCAACGCCAATATGTTCTGGTGATGGAGGAATTACTCCTTCTGCCATTAGTGCAGCATGGGCGGAATCTACCATTGCCCAGTACAAACCCTCAATTGAATTTAACTCCGAATTTCTGCTTCTGTCTAAATGTGCAGGAGCTCTTTCTAGACAGGTATAAATTGCTTCGGGGGTTGAACGTATTTTTCCTCTTATTAATAAAAATTTAAGTGGTTCGAAAAATCCAGCAAAATCCAACATAGCCTCACCATAACGTAAGATATTCATAACGATTGGATCTCCACGCATTAAATCTTCCCACCATGTACTCAATGTTACGGTGTTTATGTGCAAACTCTTTCGATAGGGGGTTGTTGAGAGGATATTATCCAACTCTTCCCTATACCAAGCGATTAGTTCTTGGTCCCATCTTACAGAAACATCATCTACCAAAATAATAATATCTATATCTGAGCCTGCAACTGCGGTTTGTTTAACCGTAGAACCAAAAAGAATAACAGATTTTATTATCTTTTCGAATTTTTTATAAATGCGTGCAGCAAAGTCCATTGCAATCTCGTGTTCTGTTCTTAATTGAAAGGTTGGAACTTTTTTTAAGTCAACTTCTCCGAGACTCTTTATGTGTTTAGTTTTTACTTTCTTAACTACACTTTTCTTAGAAACTTTCTTTTTTTTCACCATCTTTTATTTGTTTTTAGCTTATTAAATTTACCAGGAGGGCTAAAAATAAGGATATAGCCGCTGTTATTGGTATATAATTAAACTTTCTTAAAATTAATGGAATTAAATTTATTAATATAATAATTGTTCCTACAATTGTGTTTATATTTATATATTCTATCATATTAACCAACTCTTAACAACTTCAATCAATAACCCCAATGAGGCCAAGACTGCTCCGAATTGGGATTTATTTATTAAGAAGGAAACTCCTCCACCAACCAATAATATTCCAACAATTAGATGTAGAACATCTACAGCACCGTTCTTATTTTTCATATTATAGCTAGTTTTTTTTGGTTTTTAAATTTATTGAGTTTGAGTGATAAATTATTCCATTGGATTTCCGGAGATTCTTCCGGTACCGCCCCCAATCTTTCCCCCGAGTTCTGCGGGCAATTGTGAAAATCCTGCTCCAAATGTTTCGTAATTCTTTTGTGGAAGCATTCCTCCGTATCCACCAAAATATCCTTGCTGTAGTCCTGATGTTTGATTCCAATAAGGAGCCATTTTCATTGAATATATTGGTGAACCCATTGCTTCTAAAGCAAATGGATAAGGAGAGGTTCCAAAATGTTGTACTAACCCTCCCGCTTCTACAACCGCATTTCCTTGAAATCCCTTCTTTTCTAACTCTTCCAAAATCTTTTTGAAAGGAACGTTTCCCATCCCCGGAGAGAGATGACTGTCGCTATACCCAAAATTATCTGTGAGATGAACGTGTTTAACAAATTTTGACATCTCCTTTACTTCTTTTTGCAAATCCTCGTCCTTATATCCGCCTTTCTTTTGAATATTCAAATGTCCTACATCTAAAGTCATACCAATTATTTTTTCGGCTTTTTCTTTTGCTTCTGATGAAGAAAGTCCTTTTTTCATTCCTTCTTCTACGAAAGTATCCCGAGATTTTGTTATCAGTCTCTTCATCTCATCCGCATATCCGAAAGCCATTCCGGGGTAAAGATTTTCTATGCTAATTGTTGGAGATTTGTCTCCATATTTTTCATAGGATTTAAGAGCTACATTTGCAAAAGTCTTTGAAGATTGTTCAACTGCCCAATCTTCAATCGGAATGAAAGTCTTTGGGCTTATTCCCCCAAGAGCGTTAATAACTCCCTGTATTGCATGGGATTTTTGTCCCACATTCCAAACATCTCCTTCAATTTTTTCCAATTCTTTTCCATATTCCTCTGAGATTTTTCTTAATTTTATCTTATCTTCTTCCGTTCCATACTTATATGCCTTATTAAAAAGTCCATTTATGTGGAGTCTTGCATCTTCAAGATATGCTTCCGCATTCCTTAGTTGTCCTAGTGCCTGATCACCCACTTCCGATTGAAGAACTGCTTCTTTGTTGATTGCACCATTTTCTATAAAGGGCAGAATATCTTTACTATACTCGCCGATTATTTTATCTGCTTCGTGTTGTTGATGAACTAACGTGTAAAGAGAGTTTTGCCAATCGGTATTATTTAGTGCATCCAACTCTCTTTGTGGGGTAAAGATAATTCCCTTGTCTAAATCTTCTCCAGGGTAATACTTCATCTCTCTTTTTAGACGCTGAACTTGGTGTGTTTCTTGGTTGATTGCTTGTATTACCGCTTCCTGTGGGCCCTCCTTTGTCATTTCCATTTCTTTTCCCGGAATTCCAGAAGAATGAATTGTAATAGGAATTCCTCCGTTTTCGTCCATTTCATGGGATTTTTGTACAACGTCCCACAACTGTCTCTCTGCTAATTCTCTTGTTGAATCGCTCCATCCTTCTCTCGTCATCCCAGATGCTTCTATTAATGGAGCGTGGACGGACATCTTTGCTCCACCTAATTTTGCCGCTCTTCTTAATTCTGTAAAATGTTGCTTTGGAATCTGGTCGAATACTTCTGGAGGAAGAGTTTGCACTTCTATTGGAACAATTCCTTGATTAAGAAGCATGTTAACTTGTTGAATTTGGTTTGCGGTATCTGGTTTTGTTGGAGCACCAACTCTTGAGGCATCAAGCCGATATCCCATAAACAAATCATCAGAACTCGGTTTTAAAGTAGAATATCCTCCCTGATAGATATCTCCAATTACATAATCACTCTTTTTTGCCATAACGAATATACAACAAGGATGTTTATTAAATTAACTATATTGACGGAGATGAGAATTGTTAATGAAGATGATTATTTTAAAACTTGGTGTGCAAATAAGATAGGAAAATTTTATTATACTAATAACATCGTTGAGTTAAAAATCTGCCAAAGGCGACTTTTGTAAAAACCAAAAACTATTTAAATAACGTTAAATAAGGTTATTTAACTAAAATGGTATTAAAAACATTTAATTTGGAAGAGGACACATACAAACAATTTTCTGATTTTTGTAAGCAGAATGGGATGAGTATGAGCAAGCAAGTAAACATTTTCATAAAAGCGCAGATCGAGGAAAAACCAAAAGTTAGGGCAGAGTATTTGCAGAGGTTAGATGCAATACGGAAAGGAAAATTTATTAGGGTTGGTAACATAGAGGATTTTAGGAAGAGGTATGCTTAATAACTTTAATGGTTTACTCGCTTTATGTTTCTGAAAAGTTAGATAGAGTATTTTCTAAATTGGCTAAGAAGGATAAACTGCAGTTTGAAATTCTCCAGAGAAAAATAAACGAAGTCCTTGAAAATCCCAAAATTGGTGAACCATTAAGAGGCAATATGGCTGGGCAGAGAAGCGTTCATATCAGACATTTTGTTTTGACTTATGAAATTCTTGAAAATGAAAAAATTGTAAGATTACTTGATTACGACCATCATGATGTGGTTTATTACTAATTATCTTTTTTCTCGGTATTTTCTCTCTTCTCTATGGGGATTGGAGGTTCTCTCTCTTTGGAATTCGTCTCTCTGGAAAGTTCCTTCGGCTTCCCTAATTCGGTAATCTTCTGCGTTTTTAGGTTGTTTGAATTCTTGCAATTCTGGATTTACTACAAAATTTGTTCTCTGAAAAGTACTCGTGGTTTGAGGAATATTTTCTATGTCTACGGTTCTTCCCCTACTAATAAGTAAATCTCTGTTATCTTCTGTGCTTACTTCGTCATACTTCGGAGAAATTGCTTCGTAACCCTCGCTTGGAGTGTTTGCTTGATAGTCCACTCTCTGACGATTTGAGGTTTCTTCACTTATTCCTCTTACTCCCGCAACACCTTCTTCGAGAGTTTCTGTTTCTTGGGAGGGATTTTGCTCTCCTCTGTTTCTATCTCGAAGGGTTGTATCTGGAATATCAATCGGTTGAAGAGAATGAGCAAAAGTTGTTTCTTTATTTTCTTCTTCAAGATTTTCTAATGCCTCTTCGAGTGTTTTTATTTCTTCATCCTCTTTGAGTTCTATCTTTTTTATTTTAGAGGCAATTTGTTTGATTGAGATTATTTTCTTCTCTTTTTTTGTGGGTTTCTTTATTTGCTTTTTTGTTTTGGACATAATTTAGATAGGGGAGGGGTATTTATTAAATTATCTTGCCGACTTCCAAATTTTCCAGAACATCTTTCTGTACTGCTCTGCTATATCTTTACCATGAATCAGAATTCCTGTGGGGGTTTCTCCCCAACTTGCGATTATAATCTTATCCCGAAAGATTGTCATGTTTGGGGGCAGAGGGAAATTGGTATATCTCTCGATTGTATTCTTAACTTTCTCCATTTTTCCTTTGAGTTCCATTCTGTGAATACCATAAACTTTAACCTTTTTTTCAATGCGATACTTTCTGAATGGGATATAAACAGCTTCCATAGCTTGTTTGTAGGAGGGAACATCTATTCCAAAAAAACAGTATTCCTCTTTAGGTTTGGAATCTGCAATTAGCAATCGATACATTGCCAGAATCCCCTTAACTCCAACGAATACTTCTGCATCTACTTTCACACCCGAAATTTTTTGAATTTCTTTTAAGCTTGGGATAATCTTTTTTATCTCTGCTTCTTTTTCTCTAATCTGGGTTAGAAATACTTCTGGGTTGTTTGCTTTGAAATGCTTTATTTTTCCCCTTAAAACATACCCTACAAACCCTTTTTCCATTAATCGGTGGATTGTTCGGTAAAATACCGAGTTTTGTAAGCCGGTTTTTTCTAAGATTGGGGATGCTGTAACCTCTCCTAATTTAAGAAGGGCGAGATATACTTGCTTCTCATTTTCAGTTAACAATTCATTTAATTCCTCGTATGTCATTCTTAAGCCATTATTCCCAACTTTTTATATCTTACTATTACTCTCCCAATTGGGAGAACAAACGTTTAAAAGATAATTAGGAGATTAATTTTTATGGTAAGTAGAGAAATAATCTATGAAGAACGTGAAGGAAGGGAGTATGTCTCTCAGTATAGTTTAACAACCAATAATCCTGTTAGGGAGTGGTTAGTTGAACAACTTGTAGTTGCCCCCAAAAAAATAGTTCACGGTTTTGGTAGAACTGCGGGACAGATTCTTGACGAATTGGAAAGAGGGCAGATGTTGAGGGAAACGTACGAAAGGCTTGAGACTAGAGGCAGAAACAAAAGTAGGGAAAATCGTTTGGATAGGTTAGTCTTTCAAGAAAGGGTTTCCAATTCACCGTGCGAGGTGGATTAATTTCAAAACGTCGTAAGAATTTACTCGCTTTCTTCGAGGCAATCTTTTAAGTTATTTTCAGGCTTTTCGTTTTGTTCAGTATTTTTTCTAAAATAATCCACTTTTAAGTCATATGCCGAAACTTTTCCGCGTATTTCGTCCATGCAGAATTAAGGCACCTTCAATATATAAGCTTTGCTTTGGATAGTTTTATATAATATTCTTAATTTAACTGAAATAATGCAAAGTTTTAAAAAGTGGGTGAAATTTAATAAATTATTATTGGTTATTCGGCTTGATCCGGCCCTGTGAATAAAATAACTTCATACTAGTCCGGATTCTATTTTTCTACCTTTTTGTTTTCTGGACTAATCATATTCATTCATGACGAATGTTAGTTTAAGATGGTAAATAAGAAAAACAACGAAGAAGAAATAAATTACTGGTACAATCTTAGTGTATACTGGGGTTTTTTGAAAAGATATAAATGGTTGTTTGTAGTTTTGTTAGTTGTAGGTCTAATTTCTGAATCCTTAAGGTTAGTAAATCCGTTTTTATTTAAAATAATTATAGATAACTCAACAAATTTTGTAGCGGGGAGCATAATTAGAACCGCTTTGGTTTCAATATTTATCTCTGTGGGTTTAATTTTCTTGGGTACAATCTTGTTTAAGGCAGTTATAGAGTGGGTAAACTTAAGTATGGTTAATCACTTGGAAACAAGTCTTACTTTAGATTTGAAAAGGAAGTTCTTCAATCATATAGTTGATCTCTCACATAATTTTCATGTAACACACAAAACAGGAAGCTTAATCTCAAGATTGGGTAGAGGCGGAAGTGCGATGGAAAGACTCACCGATGTTTTAATATTTAACATAGCTCCGCTTGCATTCAGTTTTATTGCAATTTCGGTTTCATTAATATATTTTTCATGGAAGCCGATAATAGTAATTTTTGTTATGGGAATCAGTTTTATACTTTATAGTCTTTATATACAAAACAAACAGAAACGGGCGGGAGTTGATGCTAACAACTTCGAAGATAGGGAAAAAGGAAATGTTGCGGATATCTTCACAAATATAGATTCAATAAAATATTATGGTAAGGAAAAATCAATAAAACAAAGATT
>CAZGIL010000008.1:0-24982 GCA_964526265.1 Candidatus Woesearchaeota archaeon | reverse complement strand
GATGTGAATGCAACTTATACTAATGCCTCTGCAATTAATGGGGCAAATGTTACTGCTTGGAATAGTTCTGGAACATCTGCATTTAGTGCTTTGACTGATGCAACCGGATTTATTACAAGACAGAATGTTACTGAATATGTTAATAATGGAGGAACAAGAAGTTATGAAACTCCGCACACGATTAATACAACTCTTGCTGGATATATAACAGATTCTCAAACAATTAATCTAAGTTTGACAAATAATATCCAAGTTAATGTTTCGCTTTCTGTTGAGACAACAACAACTCCTCCAGGAGGAGGCGGAGGTTGTACCAATGAATGTTCTTCTGGAGTGATAGAGAGAAGTTGTTCTAATTCTACTTTTATAAAATTAAGGACATGTGGAAATTATGATTCGGATAGTTGTTATGAGTGGTCTTCTTGGAGTTATACCGAATGTTCTGCAAACGAGGGCTGTATTTCAGGTATTTGTGTTCCTGACGAGGATGATGAAGAAGAAACTCCAGAAGAAGAAATTGATGATTTTGTTCCTCCAATTTTCCCCCCGGAATATTATGGGGATTGTAACCCCGATTGGAGATGTAACGGATGGGGAGAGTGTAATTTAGTTTATAGTGTTAGAGATGCAATTACGGAAAATAGTGATTTGAACGGAATTCAAAAAAGAACCTGTTATGATAATTCATATTGCGCAGAGAATATTACTGAAAGTAGAAGCTGTGAAGTTGGAATTAGGATAAGGGCTGCTTTAACCAGGCAGTGTGACGAGGAATTTGTTTCTATTTATGAGGGAAATACTGGAGAATTTCTTGGAAAGGTTATGTTGGAGGATTTAGTCAATAATCCTGGGTTGAATAAATTGGATATAGAATTCCTTCCTCCAATAAATGAAGATTGCAAACCAAGAGTTTTGGTTTATTCTGATTTGTTTGATTGGGAATATTGGATTAGGCTTATCTTATGGGGGATAATTCCAATCCTGTTGTTTTTCTTTTTTAAGAAGTATTCTGCAGCTACTGTGCTTTCGGTTATCTTTGTTCCGGGAAAGGACGAGAAAATAAAACCCGAGTACGGTCCGAAACTTTCTCACATCACAAGAAGAGAGTGGTTATCGGGAGTGTTTTATGGTTCGAAGAAAAGAGCTAAAATAATGGAGCGGGCAAGGCCCCGGGGAATTTCTGCTTTAATTGGCATTGATGAAACACGAGACCTTATACCAGATAAATCTATATTTGAACATAAGAAGAAAGCGGTTAAAAAGAAGTAGTGGGATTTGGTCGTTGAGGGTAAATTGGGGTGTACATAATTTTTTTAATTATAAATTTAGAACCGATAACTTCTGAGATTATTGCAGAGATAATCAGCTTTCCAACTGCTACTCTAAAAATTCCCTCTGTTGCAGGAATTCTTGAAGCCGAAGAAAATTTATTTATTATTTCATCAATTTCTTCTTTTGATAAAATTACTTCGGTTGTTTTTTGTATGGGGGTTGTTATGGTTATTTTTTCTCCAGGGCCGTTGCACCCGATTGTTTTTATTATTGGATCTTTTACGAAAGAAGTTAACTTTCCGAGATCTAATTCAATGTTTGATGGAATCGGTTGAAGATATTGTAGTCTTGGGGGTAATCTCGGTTCGGGAATCCTCAAAATTCTTCGCTGTTGGGGAATTCTCATTGGAGATTGTGGAAGTGGTTTGAAAATTGGTCTCTGTAATGGGTTAATTTTATTATTTGTATTAAAGTTAATTCTTATTTGCTGTTTTACAATTTTCTGTAATTCTTTCTTTTCTTGTATTGGCTCTTTTTTTACGAAAGTTTTTAGCTCAATGAAGTTTTCTGCTCCGTAAGCTCTTATCAATTCTTTCGTGAAGTTAAGAAGGAAAAAAGCTCTAAAAGATTTGCTTGTTGTGTTTATCATTCTATCTTTTTTCTTGGATGGAATCTGTTTGACTCTAATCCTACCGAGGATTCAAGAGAATCACTCTCCTTCGCGGAAGAGATTGAACGTTGATATTCTCCCATATCTATTGCTGAGTTTTGGGGAGCTATTGAAGAAGGTTGAGGAACACTCATTTGGGGTTCTGGGATGTTTGGAGTTTGGGGCTGACTATTTGGAATTGCTCGGTGCATAAGAGTTAGTCCTCGAGCAATGATTTTGTTCTGTTCTAAAAGATTATCGATTTTAGAAACAATTTCTTTGTTGCTTTCACTATTTCCGGCATTTATATCAAAGTCTTTTTCGGCTAGTGCTTTTGCAGAAATTTCAAAAAGTCCTAGAAGTTTTGATATCTGAGAAGATAAATCTTCAAATCTCATTGACAAATTGGTCATTACTTTTTGTAAAGAGATAAAATTTTGAACGAGCATTTTTTCTATCTGAAATTCGGAGGACATTTTTGGGGATTCGTGCTCTACTGCGGGCTTTTTTGCTCTTATCCCAGAACTCTTTTTGGCCTTTGACTTCCTCTTTTTTACCATATATTCTGGAGGGTTTTCTTATTTATAAAGTTTACACTAAAAGATGTCCAATCCTTTTTCTTTGTGTGCTCCGTTTACTATCGGAACATTTTCATCTTCTTCGGCTGGAGGAGGAGGTAAAAGTTCTTCTTCCTCCTTCGGAGTATCTTCTTTTATTTTTTTGGGTTGGTATTGTCTTGGTTCTTCGTTAATGTATTTTTCTTTTTCTAATTCTGCAACATAATCAGATATTTCTTTTGCAACATCTGCATTTACGCTTATGCTATCTATTCCTTTTTCTACAAGGAACTTTACCATCTCTTTTTTACTTCCAGCTTGTCCACAGATGCTTGTTTCAACGTTTTTTCTTTTACACACCCTTATTACATAATCCATTTGGTGAATTACTGCCGGATGCATTTCGTTATAGAGTGGCTGTACCTCTTCGTTTCCTCTGTCTACCGCAAGGATGTACTGAGTTAAATCGTTTGTTCCAAATGAGATGAATTTTATCCCTTCATCGCATAAATCTCCAATTATCTGAACTGCGGCCGGAGTTTCAATCATTACTCCTACTTTTGCGTCAGGGAAATCAATTTCTTTTAAGAATTGTTTTACTTTTCTTATTTCTTCTACAGAGATTACTTGTGGGAGAAGAAGTCCAATCTTTTTCCCTTCTCTTGCAACTCTTTTAAGCCCATTTAATTCTGCCTTTAGTATTTCTGGATGAATTATTCCAAATCTTATTCCATGCATGCCAAGCATAGGATTTGCTTCAATTTTTCCTGGAGAGCCTTCTAGATGTTTAAACTCATCGCTTCTTATATCGGAAGTTCTAACCCAAAGCTCATCAAAATATTTTGCAATTCCGCTTATTCCTTTGAATATTACTTCTTCATAATCTTTTATCTTATTTTGTTTTAAGAAATAGTTTGGATGTTTTCCGGATTCTGCGATTATTCCTTCAATCCTTGTAAGTCCGACTTCCTTTATTCCTGTTTTTGAAGCTCTTTCCGCAAAAGTTGGAAGGTCAACAATTACTTTTATCTTTGTTCTTGTATTTGATGTTACTAGAAGAACCTCTTTCTTTTCTGCACTAACTCCCTCAATTTTTCCTTTATACACTTTACCGGTATAACCATCTACAGTTATTTCTTCTCCGTCTTTTAGGATAGTCGTTGCGTTATCTGTTCCAACAACACACGGAATTCCCATTTCTCTTGAGATGATTGCAGCGTGAGCGGTTAAACCCCCTTCATCCGTAACTATTGCCGAACATTTTTGCATTGTTACTACCATATCTGGATTTGTCATTTTTGTTACAAGAACATCTCCTTTCTTTATTTTCTCTAAATCTTTCATTTCTTCCACAATTCTTATTCTTCCAATCCCAATTCCTGGAGAGGCAGCAATACCCATAAGAATTGGGTCGCCTTTGATTAGTTTTTTGTCTTCTTTGTTGAGTCTTTTTGCAATTGTTGTTATCGGGCGTGTTTGAACAATAAAAATCTCTTCGTTTTCTATAGCAAATTCTATATCTTGTGGCTTTCCGTAATGCTCTTCAAGTTTTAGTGCGGTTTCAGCAAGTTTCCGTATTTCGTGATTTTTTAGAACTTGGGCATTTGATTTGTCCTCTCTCAATTGAGCAACTTTTCCGTTTCCTTGAGAGTCTCTTGTTAGGGCGATTTTTTTATTTGATATTTTTGTATCTATAATTTCTAAATTTCTTCCTATTACATACTTATCTGGAGTTATTCTTCCGGAAACTATTCCCTCTCCTAATCCCCAGACAGCTTCTATTATCACATTTTCATTGTTGTAGGAAGGGTCTTTTGAGAATATTACTCCGGATTTGTATGAATCAATCATTTTTTGGACTACAACCGCAAGGCTGGCTTCTTCGTATTTGAATCCTTTTTTGTTCCTGTAATAAACCGAACGGGAAGTGAATAGAGAGGCAAAACATTTTTTTATGTGAGTTATGAGTTCTCTTCCTCCTTTGATGTTGGTGAATGATTCTTGTTGCCCTGCAAAACTCGCTTCAGCTAAATCCTCGGTTGTTGCCGAGCTCCTTACCGCAACAAAAATAGGTTCGGAGGCGTTGTTTAAAATATCTAATGCAGAGCCCTGTGTCATTGGATCATAATCTGCGGCTCCTAAATTTTCGTATGCTTCCAAAATTTCTTCTTCCATTTCTTTTGGAAAGGAAGAATCTAAAATCATCTTTCTTATTTTTGCGGTTGCTTCGTCCAGTTGTTTGGTATCTTCATAACTAATTCTTCCAAAAATCTCTTTCATTTTATCGTTAATTCCTGCTTCTTTTATGAAGTAATTATAAGCTTGTGCTGTAATGACAAAGCCGGGGGGAACCTGTACCCCAAGATTATAAATTTCAGCAAGATTTGCTCCTTTCCCTCCTGCTGTTTTTCCAGAATCTTTATTTAGCTCAGAAAACCACTTCACAAACTCCTCTTTTTTCCCACTCTTTTTCTTTTTCGTGGGTTTTTTATCTGGGTTAGAATTATTTTTTAACGCTTCTTCTACAAAAGACTTTATCAAACTCTTTTTTTCCATTAACTAGGTAAAAGAAAGTTGCTTAATAAATATTTTTATTGGCTTATTGCTTGTGCCGGGCAGGACTCTATGGCTTCTTTAACACAAGGTAGCTCTTTTTGAGCCTTTACTCGGGCTTTTCCGTCTTCTCCAATTTCGAAAATATCCTTGCATATTGAGACGCAATACCCGCATCCGATGCATTTATTCTTATCTACCTTAATCATAACCTAAAAATATTTCGTTAAGTTTATAAATATAACCTCCTTTGGACTTTTATGATATGGTGGATTTGGTTAATAATTATCTTGGTTGCATTGGCAATTATAATTATTATTTCTTATTACAATAGATTTGCTGTTTTGGGGAATAGAATTGATAATTCTCTTTCACAGATTGATGTTCAGCTTAAAAGAAGGGCGGATTTGATTCCAAACTTGATTGAAACTGTTAAGGGTTATGCGAAGCACGAAACTGCTGCGATTAAAGCGGTTACTGATGCAAGAAAAGCGATGCTTTCGGCTAAAGACTTGCCTTCTAAGGTTAAGGCTAACGTAGGACTTGAATCTGCACTTAAAACAATATTTGCAATTGCTGAGGGTTATCCTGATTTAAAGGCGAATACTAATTTCCTTGAATTACAGAGGGAGTTGTCTTCTACTGAAGACAGGGTGGCTTATGCTCGTCAGTTTTACAACGATAGCATATTGAGTTACAATGACTTATGCAGAACTTTCCCCGGAAGCATGTTTGCGGCAATGTTTGGGAAACAAGCAAGAGAATATCTTCAGATTGCTCCTGCTGAGAGAGAAGTGGTTAAGGTTAAATTTTAATTAATCTCTTTTAATTTTTTATACGCATATATTTTATCTTTTCCAACGATAAATGTTTGAAATTTTTGAAGTTGTTTTTTTGTTACAATGGAAAAGTCTTCAATATCTTTATAGTGTCCGTTCATAGTTGTTCCTTCGTTGATTCCGTGGAAACTTGGGGCGATAATTAGGGTTTTATTTTTCCATTTTCCTATAAGATAGGCTTTATACTTTTCTTTCTTTATCCCTTCTGTTAATAATATTGCGGGATGTATGTGCCCCATAATAATATATTTTATCTTTTTATCAAGGATATTTTGGAACATTTTATCTCCATGAAGAAATGCAATATCTTCTTTTATGTAATAGTTTTTGTATTTTCTCTTCCCAAGTTCTATTTTATCGTGGTTTCCTTTTATTATCACAACGTTTTCTTCTCCTATTTTTTCATCCAAAAATTTTAAGAAAGCATATACTTCAAATCCTTCTTCTCTTTTGTAAGGAAAGTAGTGTTTTATGTCGCCGAGTATAACTATTTTTTTAATTTTAAGGTTTTTCCTTTCAAGAATATTAAAGACGTCTTTTAATTCTTTTTTTGTTTCTGCAAGTTGTTTTATAGGTATTGATAGTCCCTGGTTTTTCAAAAGATTTTCATAACCAAGGTGCAAATCTCCGAATGTGAGGATTCCTTCTTTCGGAAAAAAGATTGTTTTGTTAATTAAAAGGTATTTGTTTGATTTTGTTTGGGTCATTTTGGGGCTAAGAGCTTGTTTTAAATTATTATTAAAATTTCTTTTTGTAAACTTTATCGTGATGGTCAAAATCAACGAATAGAATAAATTTATTTTGAATATCCACCTTAAATATCAGAACAAAACTTTTATCGATATGTACCCTTTTATAATCCTTTAAATCATCCTTTAGATTTTTGTAATGCTGTATTGATTCTTGATCTGAACAGATAATCTCTTTAATTTTTTTGTTTATAATTTCAACCCTTTTCTTGTCTTTCTTTATTAATTTTTTAATAATAAGTTTTAACTCATCCGAAATGTTGAAATTAAACATTTTATATCTCGCAAAGATTGTCTAATTCCTTCAGGTCCATCTTTTTATTCCCATATTTTTCAAAGTGTTTTTTGGTTATTTCTATAACTTTCTTAACATATTCCTCGCTCGCTTGTTTTTCCATAATGTCATCTCCATATAAGTCAATGAATTTGTTTATTGCTTCGGATTTATCGTTTAGTCCAAACTTTATTTTTATTATCCCTAATATCCTATTTGTGTAATCAGTTAATTCAACTCTTGCAGAAATTGTTTTTTCCATCTGTGTGCTTTAGTATGCATACAGTATGCATATGGAGTATATAAAGCTTTTGTTGGAGTATCTTACTTTTTTAATAACTCGTCCAAATTCTCATCACTCTCTATTGCGGGGACTTTATTTTTAATTTCCTGAACGTATACATCATACATCCTTCTTAAAAATTCCTGTTTGTCTTCAATTCTCATTAAATCTGTGTGGCCTTGGATAATTAAACTTAGAGCAAAGGGTGAAGGAAGTTTTGCGTAATCGATTGTTAGTTTTATTTTACCATTTTTAATCCATCCTAAGACTTTCTTTGCGTTGGCAATATCCATTAAATCTTCCAAAACTTCTCTCTTTGCTTCATTGAGTATCGGAAACTCTCCGCTTATTTTTTTAACCGTTGCGATTAAGAAATGACTTTTCATCTGCTGTTTTCTCACACTTTTTCTTTCTCCTTTATAACTCCTAAGAATCATTAAGGAGCGAGTAGCACAATGTCGGAATCTTCTTGTTAGGATATCTGTTTTTTCTATGGCTTCTTTTAGTATTTCTTCCATGTTCTCTGGAGTTAGTTTGTTGAGCGCCTTTTCTATGTTCATGGTTTCTGCGGAGAGATAGAATCCCCTATCACTTATTCCAATTTCTACATCTCTATTTTGTTCTTGTCCCATTATATATGCGAGCGCTCTTGAAAGTGCGTCATTTACTCTTCTGCCGTACATGCTGTTTACTAAGATATACTTTTTATCGTCTCGCTCATCAATATATTTTTCGATTGTTATCTGATCTGTTGAGGGGAATTCTGCAAATTTGTATTGCTGATAAAAATATCTATATATTTCTTCAGCAATGTTATCTTTGATATATAGGTGTTTTTTTAGTGCTTCTATCACTTCTTTTTTATTTTTCTTTTTATCAAACATTTCTTTAACCATGCTTCTCAATTTGTTTATTTCTTCGGCTGATTCAAAACTTAGCGGGAGCATTTCAGAGAACCAGGAAGGAATTGTTGGAGAACGTCTTATGTCTCCTTTAACATAAAGATTCATTCCTTTTGTGTAAGCGTACATGTATTTTTTCCCTCCAAGAACAAAGACATCGCCTTTTTTCATCCTACTTAAGAAGGATTCATCAATCACTCCAATTTTGGTTCCAGATGGAGAGAGTTTAACCGTAACAAATGACTCTTCTGGAATTGTTCCTATATTTGTCATATAAATCACTCTCGCCATTTTCCCTCTTTTTCCTATGGTTTTTTCTTCTGGGTCATACCAAATCTTTCCGTATATCCATTGTTTTTCTAATTCGTAATCTCCCGCAAGATAACTAATAACCGAAAGGAAATCCGCTTTAGAGAGATTTTGGTAACAATAACTCTTTCTTATTGTTGAAAGAAGATGGTCTATTTTCCATACTTTGTGGATTGCCATTCCAAATATTTGTTGGGATAAAACATCTAAAGCGTTAGTTGGGATTTGTATGTTGTCTATTTTTCCTTCAACCATCTCTTTTTGGATTACCGAGCATTCAACCAAGTCATCTAAATCTAAAACAATAAATCTTCCTTTTGCGGTATCGTGGAGTTTGTGTCCGGCTCTTCCTATTCTTTGGAGCGCTCTTGAAGAAGCCTTAGGACTTCCGAGAAGAATTACTAAATCAATATAACCAATATCAATTCCAAGCTCCAAACTTGTTGAGCAAACCACAACTTTCAAATTTCCGTTTCTTAAACTTTCTTCTATCTCGTGCCTAATCCCCTTACTTAAAGAGGAGTGGTGTGCGGCAATATTACTGTCTGTATAGTCTGTTGGAAATTTGTCTTTTAAGTAGTTGACAACTCTTTCTGTTGCTGAACGAGTGTTTGTGAAGATTAGGGTTGTTTTATGTTCTTTGACTAAATCATGAACGAGATGATACATTGGGGTGTGAGGGTTTGGATGGTTAATTAAATCGTCGACAGGAGTAAGAACATCAATATCTAATTTTTTATCTAGGGGAACTTTTGCAATTTGAACTTTTCTATCTTTATCAATTCCAATAAGAAACTTTGCGACTTCTTCTAAGGGCTCTATTGTAGCACTTAAGCCGATTTTTACTGGCCAGGTTTTGCTCATTTCGTTTAATCTTTCTAAACTTAAACTTAGGTAGACTCCTCGCTTATTTCCCATAGCGTGTATTTCGTCAATTATACAAAATTCTACTTCTTTGAAGGCTTCAACAAACTTTTTTGTTGTCAGGACTATTGCTAAAGTTTCTGGAGTTGTTATTAAAATATGTGGGGGATTCTTTGCCATCTTTGATTTTTCGTAGGCGGTTGTATCCCCCGTTCTTAACCCTATCCTTATTGGTTGAAGTTTGATGTCTTTTGTTTTTGCTAATTCTTTTATTTCTTCAAGGGGTTCTATTAGATTTTTGTGAATGTCATTAGAAAGTGCTTTGAGGGGGCTTATGTAAACTGCATAAACTTTATTTTTTAATTTTCCTTCTTCTGCGAGAGTTATAATTTTATTTAGAATTGATAGGAATGCGGTAAGAGTTTTTGTTCCTCCGGTTGGAGCGGAGATAAGGGTGTCCTTTTTCTCCCAGATATTTAACACCCCATATTTTTGTGTTGGAGAGAAGTCTTTGAATTTAGAAAAAAACCATTCTTTAACTAGTGGATGGAGTATCTTTTCTATATCTTCCTTTTTCCTTTCTTTTGCTAGGCTGATTTGAGTCATTTTATACAATTAAATGCTTTTTGTTTATTAGTTTGTGCTGTCTTTTTACAGTAACCAGAAGTAGCTAAAACGCAATACCTTCGTGTTTATTTGGGGTTTTGATAATTTTTAAAGGTTTCTTATTGTAAACTTTAAAAAGCCTTTATCTTTCCTTGCTTTATGAATCTAGTATTTATTGGGCCACAGGCATCCGGGAAAGGGACTCAAGCAAAGATTGTTGCTAATGAATTAGGATTAGTTCACATTTCTACCGGGGATTTAGTAAGAGGAGCAACCGGAGATTTGAAACTTAAGATTGATGGTTATATTAACAAGGGGAATCTTGTTCCGGACGAGTTAATGATAGAGATACTTAAGAAGAGACTCGAACTCGAAGAGGAGAAAGGAAAAGGATTTATTCTTGATGGTTTTCCAAGAAATCTTGTTCAAGCTAGAGAGCTGGAGAAGATAACCCAGATTGACAAATTTGTTGAAATTTCAATCTCTGACGAAGAAGCGCTTAAACGTCTTTCAGGGAGAGTTAATTGTACAAACTGCGGAATGTCTTATAATCTTGTTACTTCCCCTAAACCAAAAAAGGGAGGGGTTTGTGATAAGTGTGGGGAGAAGTTGTATAAAAGAGAAGATGATAACGAAGAAGCGATTAAAAAAAGGCTAGAAATTTATCATAACGAAACCGAGCTGATTTTAAAAGAATATCCTTCTGTAAATATTAATGGAGAGCAGTCAATCGAAGAGGTTACTAAGGACGTCTTAGAAGAGTTAGAAAAGGATTAAAAAGAGGGGTGTTTTTAGATAAAGATGGTAGAAAGAGTAGATTTTAGGGACCAGATTGCACGTAATAAGAGGAACTCGTTTTTTCTTATGATTGGGATAATTCTTGTTATAGTTATTTTGGGGTATGTAATTTCTCTTGCTCTTGAACCGGGCTACTTCTTTGTGATTATGATTTTTGCTTCAATTTTTTCTATATTTTATGTTTTGATTAGTTATTACAATTCGGATAAGATTGCAATTGCAAGTGTTGGGGCTAAGAAAGCTACAGAGAGTGAATATAAAGATTATCATCGGATTGTGGAGGGAATGGCTATTGCTTCGGGAATGCCTAAGCCACAACTTTATGTTATGCCTTCACAACAGATAAACGCGTTTGCATCCGGAAGAGACCCCAAACACGCGGTTCTTTGTGTTACCGAGGGTGCACTTGCTAAATTGGACAGAAAGGAGCTGGAGGGTGTGATTGCTCATGAAATGGGGCATGTTGGTAATTATGATATAAGATATATGACTCTTGTTGCGGTTGCTGTTGGAATGGTTTCTATAATCTCTCAGATTTTTTTGAGAAGTTTATGGTTTAGGGGAGGAGGGAGAAATAATAAGGGAAACGCTGTTTTTATGCTGATTGGAATTGCGCTTGCGATTTTAGCTCCAATTGTAGTTATGTTCGTGCAACTTGCAATTTCAAGAAAGAGGGAGTATTCTGCAGATGCAACGGCAGTCCAGTATACTAGATATCCTCAAGGGCTTATTGGGGCGTTGAAAAAGATACGAGATGAGAATCAACCCGAAACGAAAGTTAACAAGGCAGTTGCTCCTTTGTTTTTTGCTAATCCGTTTAAAGGAATGGGAAGTACCCATCCTCCTATTGCTAGTAGAATTTCTGCGTTGGAAAGGATGTAGGTTCGTTGTTTAGAGATTTTCTTCTAGCGCTTTCAATACCCTTTTTGCAGTTTGTTTTTGATACATTAAATGTAAACCTTCTTTGATTAATCTCGCGAGTTGTTTCGGGTTTTCTGGGTTTATGGTTTCTATGTTCGTTAGTTCGTAGGTTGTTACTTTTTCTTCGTGTTTCTTTCTTGGTTGGAGTGAGTATTTTCTTAATTCTCTTAGAAATTTTTCTAGGTATTCTTTATCTCCTCTTGCTGCATATGAAACAAGAACGGCAAGGTTTCTTCCATACTTTCCTGCCCTTGTTTCCATTAAAAACCTGAGAGCAGAATTTTACTTAAAAAGAAGAGAGGGCTTGGAAATATCTTTCCAATAGCGATAATTATTTAAATTGCTGGTGTCTTTTTATATTATATTTTTCCGTGATTAGTTTTAAATAGTCTTTTTTATTTTGTTAGTTATGGGAGTTTTTAGGGGTGGTGGATTAGTAATTGTAAGCGTTATATTCTTATTAGTTGTTTTTGGGGCGGGAGTGACTCTTTCTTTGGCAAATTCTCTTGATTATGAGAATGTTCGTTCTGAGGCGGTTTCTGTTGTGGATAATCTTCTTGGGCAGACAAATTTTAGCAGAGGAATTAATATGGATTTTGTAAAAATGAGTTCTTTTTGTGTGAATGCGTCTTCTGAAGCGGAATATGTATTTATGGAGCCAAATACCGGGGAGGTTCTTGTGATTCCTTGTTCTGTGGTTGATTCGGGCGTGGAGGGAGTGATTAGTTATAGTCGTAATTCTTTTGTTGACAAAGCATATTATAAGGAATACTCTTGTGGTTTTTGGGATTGTTTTTCAAAAACCGAATCCCCTTTATTTTTAATCTCTAAACAGGCGCAGAATTATTGGAATGGAAAATTTTATTATTTGTTTATATTCTCTGTTGTGCTTTTTGTGGTTATGTTCTTCCTTGCTGAAAAAAGGTCGAACGCTTTCATCATCGGAGGAGCATTGGTTATTGTTTCTGTTTTGCCCTTATTAAAATTAGATTTACTATTTAATTGGATTTTTGGAAGTTTCCTCTTTGGAATATTTGGAACTTTTTTTAGTGGAGCGGTTTCCATTTTTTGGAGGTTCTTTATTGTTGGAATATTAGCAGTTGCCATAGGAATTATTACAAAAATCTTTGGACTTGGTTTTAAAATTTCTGAGTTTTTTAATAAATTTAGAAAAAAGGAAGAGCCCGTTCAGGATAAGAATAAAACGATTATTAAAAAAGATTCTCCCCCGCAAGAAGATTAATAAATCTCTTTTCTAAGTTATATCTATGTGTAAAATTTGCGAAACAAATCCGGTTTATGAATTTACTAATCAGAGGAAACTTTGTAAAAGGTGTTTTGTTAACTGGTTTGAAAAAAAGTTTCTTTATGCAAATAGGAAGTTTTCAATGTTAAAGATGGGAGAGGTTGTAGCTATAAAGAAAGACGATGGTTTTAGGGGAGTTGTTTTGGAATATCTTCTCAAAAATTTCTCTGTTAGAATTGGTTTTCAATTTGGAAAAAAAGGGAAAGTTGCTATTTCCGAAACAACAGACTCTTCTGCAGATAAAATTGTTCATTCGGTTATTAAGGGGGATTTAACCAAGATAAAAGAGAGCGCGGTTGAAGGAAAAATCATTAAGCCACTTTATTTATTCTTGGATAAAGAAGTAAAACTTTATGCAGATTTGAAAGGATTAAAATATAAAATTAATAAATCTAAAAAAGATAAAATTAGTTCTTTTATTGATGAATTGGAATTAAAACACCCGGAAGTTAAACAGGCAATTATTGGAAGTTATTTTGAATTGAACTAGTTATTTATTCTCGTCTCTCTTTTGTCTTTTTAGAAAGCTATCTATAAAGTTTTTGGTTCCTTCCCTGTTTTTTACTTCAACTATCTTATAAGCAGTTACGCTTCCAATATTCTGTTTTTCTAGCTTTGTTTCTGTAATAACTTTATCTCTTACCTCTTCGCTTAAAAGAACCTCTCCTCTTGATACTGCGGCTATTTTCTTTGAAGTGTTAATAAGTGTTCCCATACTCATAAATTTCATAGCTTCTGGGTCTTGTTTAGCAACGATTGTTCCGTAGTTTACTGAAAGTCCGAATTCTACTCGGTGTTTGAACATTCTATTGTGTTCTTCTAGTATTTTTTTAATTGATTGCGCTAGGTGAATTGCGGGCATTTCGTTTTTGAAGGTTTTAGTATTTAGAGGAGCAAGAATGAAAAAGATATTCTCTTGGTTTTCGTAGGTAACGGCTTTTTGTGATTCCGCAAGTTCAACAACTTTTTGAAGTGCTTCCTCTGCGTTTCCTTTCTTGGATTGAATCTCCTTTAGGTTCTTTATTTTTATACATACGAATGTGGCGTTCTGTTTTTCTCCTTTTATAGAGAGAGATAGTAATGCTCTGTTTTGAGATTTAACAAGTGAGTTTTTTTCAAGAGGTACACTTTCTTTTTCTTCTTTCTTTTTACCAATGCCAATATACCCAAAGAAACTTTTTTTGTAACCTCTCTTAAAGATTATAAAAGCTACTCCTCCCAATACTATAATCAGGAAAACCCATGAAAGGGGGTGTCTTGCAAGACTTACAAACCCTTCTGTTGCTTCTCTTATATCTATTGCATTTCCTGTTAACATGACTGTTCTTGAAGCTCCCAGAACCTCCACTTCATACTCTCCATCTGGAGCGGTAAGTTCGTATTTTTTAACTTCGTCTACTTTTAGGCTGGCATTAATTGTTAGTGTCTCTGTCCCTATTTTAACCGGAATTAGTTCGTTATATCTCACATTCCCAACATTTGTTATAAGGAGGGTTTTGTTTATTATTTCCACGTTTACTTTTGAAACCGCTTTTATTTTGAAAGTGTTTTCTGAGCTTAATTGAGATGAAACTGCGTAAACACTCCAGGTTGCCGGAGCTTCGTTATATGCTATTGGAAACTCGAGAAACTCGTCAGTTGATTTTGTTTCTTGGATTAAAATTTTATTCTTGGAATTTTTCACGGTGATTATTGCTTCTGAATCTATTTTCTCTCCGCTTTGATCGTGAAGAATTGCTTTAACTTTCAAATTTTCTCCGGGAGTTATTTCGGTATTTTCAAAGAAAATTTCTACTGAGGTTGGAATCTGATTTACTTGTAGGTTATAGTTTACAAATCCCTTGTTTGTTTCTTCTCCCGAATCTTTTTCTGATATCGTCAATTTAACAAGATATCTTCCTGCTTTTAGGTTTTCTGGAAGAGAGGTTTCTAAAGAAAATACTCCTTTGTTTACTGTTGCTTCCTGGATTAAAGTGTCTGTAGAGTTATCTAGTATAACTTCTAGTCTTGCAAAGCCGTCTGCGGCTTTTCCATCTTCTCTTATTGCATTACCCTTCACTAAGAGAACGTCTCCCGGATTGAGATTTTCCTGCTTTTCTTTGATATCAATATTAATTAATCCAGAAATTTTAAACTCATTTGAAAGAGTATAAGCTATACCAATTGAAGCTTTTATTTTACAGTTTCCTCTCAAGGTATTAAGCATCTCTTTTGAAAGAATTAAAGACGCTTCCAAATTCTTTTCTTCTCCGGCGGCAAGATTGACACCATTTTTATAATAATTAACTTCAGCTCCCTCACAAATGAGGTTTACATTCAGGATTCCTATTAGTGTTGTAGATGATTTAACTGTTAAGGGGGTTGTAATTGTTCCTCCAAGATTGTAAAGTTCTCCGGGTTGTTGATTAATTATAATCTCTGCTGAAGAAAATGAAATTAGGAAGGTTAAAATTAGTAAGAATATAAACATCTTTTTCATAAATTTTTTAGTGAACCCTTATTTATAAATATTTGGTGGGATTTTGATAATGTTTAAAGATAGGATTATTTACTTTTTCTCCCAGATGTCTCGCCCCTTGTCTCTTTTTAACTTCGTAACAAGATTAAAATCGGGGTTTAAAACTAATATTTCTATGGGGCAATTCCATACACATTGGTGGGTTTCTCTTGCTTTTCTCGTTTTTAACTTCTCCACCCTTTTTTCTAGCGCTCTCCGATTTTCAGCATGAAATCTAACCGTTTCCACCCCCGTATAATTTGCTTCATTACTACAACCACAATCATAACCCAAGATAGCTAAATATCTCATAATAATTTAATGGATCTTAAATTAATAAATGTTCTCAATAAGATTTAAAAGTATCTTAATACTAATTAATTTATGAAATCGGTGATAACAAATTCTTCGGGAAAAGGGGGGTTTAGCGTTACTCCGTATGAGGTTAGGGGGGAAGTCGACTATTCTAAGTTGATTAAGGAATTTGGTTTAAAACATCTTCCGAAGCTTCCTAAGGAGTTCGAGGAGAATATCCTTTTTAGGAGAGGAGTTATTTTTGCACATAGGGATTTTGATAAGATAATTGATTGTGTTAAAAATAAAAAGAAGTTCGTTATGATGACCGGATTGATGCCTTCCGGAGAGTTTCATTTAGGACATATGTTAATTGCTCAGCAAATTATCTTATATCAAAAATTAGGGGCCAAGATTTATCTTGCGGTTGCAGATTTAGAAGCATATCTTACTCGTGGAAAAAGTTTAGAGGAGTTGAGAAAGATTGCTATTGACCAGTATCTTGTAAATTATATTGCTCTTGGACTTAAACCAGAGAAAGTTGATTTTTATTTTCAATCGGATAGGAGTAAGGATTCTAAAAAAGCCAATTCATATTACTCTCTGGTTTCGGAGTTTTCTAAGGCTGCAAGTTTTAATGAATTTAAAGCAGTTTATGGAGAGTTGAGCCCCGCAAGAATTCAGGCTTCTTTATTACAAGCTGCGGATATGTTTCATCCTCAACTTAAAGAATTTGAAGGGAAAGTTCCGGTTATTGTTCCGGTCGGAGCGGATCAAGATCCTCATTTGAGAATTGCAAGAGATATGAAAGTTAAAATGAGGGAGTATGATTTTAATCAACTTTCTTCTACATATAATGTATTTCTTCCTTCTTTGAAAGGCGGAAGTAAGATGTCTTCTTCAGATCCAATGAGTCATATTGCTATGACGGATTCTCCTTCCGAAGTCAAGAATAAAATAAACAAATATGCTTTTTCAGGTGGAAAAGATACTTTAGAAGAACATAGAAAACACGGAGGAAACCCGGACGTTGATGTTTCTTTCCAGTACTTGAAAATGTTTTTTGAGCCGGACGATAAAAAATTAGAGAAGATTGAAAAAGATTATCGTTCGGGGAAGTTATTGACAGGTGAGTTGAAAGCTTACCTGATTGAGAAAATAAATGCTTTCTTAAAAGAACATCAGAAGAAAAGAAAACTTGCTGAGAAGCAGGTTGATAAGTTTATTTTTAAGGGTTAGTTTTATTTAATTTCCAGCGGCACTTCTTTGAGAACTAGCTTCTGATTCCATTTGTTTTATAAGATAAATTATTCTTCCGCAATGGGAACCATCTATTTGTGGAACTGTTCCGGGTTTGCATGCCCAGCAAGAGTGTTTTAATCTGGTGTCCGAATCCCAATCAAGAAAATCTGTTTCTTTAAGTTCTTCATTATATCTTTTTTGAGCTCCAGCTTTACTTGGGCAGGGCAGACTCCCATTTTTATTCCCCTTGAGTGCCATTAATAATTGATATTCGTTCATATTCTTGGTTGTGTTGGTTCGATTACGTGTGTTGCTCCTCTTACAACACCATCAAAATATAATATATCATTAATTGCTTCGTCATGTTGCGGTATGGCCCAGTAATTTCCAGTTAAAAGATTCATTTCTGCTTGAGTAACAAGTGCTGTTGCATTTAAAGCTTCTTTTAGTTCTTTTGAATCGGGTATGAATCTCATTTTCGTCCCCCATTAAATCTATTTTGTTCTCCAATCCTTCTGTTGGTTAAACCTTCTGAAGGAACTTTCTTTCCTTTGATTGTAACTTTATTCCATTTTGGGAATTCGTTTGCTGCGCCAGCATAGTTTCCCTTGTTAAGTTCTTCAATTAGTGTACTATTTTTAATGGCTTCTGGACCAATATTATATGCTAAACTTACCAGAGCATCATACTGGTTTTGGTCAATTGCTACCTTTACATTATCTGCAACGGCATTTTCGTATTTTGTTAAGTCTTTTCTGAAGAGTTCTTTAGCTTCTTGTTCTGTAATAGATGTAAATGTTTCTCCAGGTTGTATAACATGTCCGTAGCCAATTGTTAGTTTTTCTGCTTGGCATCTGTATGGTTTTGGTTCAAATCCTTCGTAACCTGTAATTAAATCAAGTCCTTTTTGGGAAATTCTGGTTCCTGTTTTCTGTTCAGTTTGTGAAATCTGAACAAAATTACCCTGTTCGGCAGCTTCTTCTAAACTGCCTCCGTCATGGGTTTTATTTTCTAATCCAGAGCAACACGAGCATCTTACACCATTACCCTTTACTATTTCAGCTCCGACTCCTCTGGCTAAACCTAGCCCAGCTAAAGTCATCAGTGCCCATAATGTTAAATTTTTTAAGTTCATTTTAATCTTTCTAAGAGGGGTTAACCTCTATTTTGTTACTATTCTATAGTAAAGACTATTTAAAAGCTTTTTGGTGTTTAAAAAGGGGTAAAAACGGGTATTTTAAAAGAAAATTACCTAAAAACAGGGAAGAGGGTTTGTTGCCCGACGTTCTTTCTCATTTCTTTTCCTGGATGAAAATAGGCTGTTTTTTTACGTGCTTTTGGACGTGTTTTACAGCTTAATTCACAGTATTCTCCGCAGTAAATTTGGTCGTTTGGAAGGCAGAGTTTTGAGCCAATTCCCCACATTGCGTCGTCTAGTTTTATTGCCGAAATCTGCTCTTCTGTTGTAACCGTTCTGAAAAAGTTGGACAGGGGTCTAACTACCTTATCTGTTCTTAGCTCTTCTTCGGCTTCCAAAATCCCGGTTGCCATACTTATTCTCATCACGTGCCTATCTATTTTTATGGGTATTTCGTATTCGGAAAAGTCCCATATACCAAATCTTACATAATTCTTCATTAGAAGGGAGGCTTTGCCTAATCCAATTTGAGTAAATCTCCTTTTCCCTTTTTCTTTTCCTGTCATTTCATCTAGGGTGGCATCTATCGTATCTCTCTTCAAATTTCTTGGGTCGTTCCCGTATTCTTTGAAGAGTCTCATTGAATTATTGTGTAGAGTTTTTGCGGGTTTTCCTAGATTGCTTGTTTTATCTACAAAAGGTTTTAGAAGTCTTTTTAGGGACTCCAAACTTTGGGCGTATAAATCTCTCAAGTCTATTCTTTGTGCAAGCACCCCCATAAAATTGTAAACATCTTCCGCCCTTCTCATTGAATCTAGGGAACATCCATAAAAAAGGAAAAGTGCGTGTTCTTGCGATTTTGGTTCTATGTCCGGAGGGAGTATTGCGTCCGGAAGAACATCCGTTTTATCAAAAGGGAAAACTTTTCTTTCCAACATTCCTACCGCAATTTTAGAAACCTCTACTGCCTTATCGTAGTGCAGTTTAAACTTGGCCATTTTTATCTATATTTTATGTTCTTTAAAAAGGAACATATTCTTTGATATAGCGTATAAAAGGTAATAATTGTTTTAAATGGGGGTTGTCATGAGAATTCATGGTAGAGGTTGTTTCTAAAAAGGGGAAGGGGGAGTATCTGAGAAGACGACTTCTTGAGGGGGGCATTGAACAGGTTTGTGAGTGTGTGAGCAACGTTGATCTTTCTGTTGGAGGATGCATGAGTCTTGTTCACCCAGAATTATTAAGAGAGGTTCTAGAAAATGGGGGAAGATATGGGAGAGGAATTAAGGGGGTTAGAAATCGGTGGGGGGATGATCACAGATGTTTTTATTGTTACGCAGCAAGGCATAATAAAGCAAGCGTTGCTGCGCGGGTTGTTGGTGAGAAAATGAGGGAAAATTTCGAAAGACTAAAACCAAAAGTAGTAAGAGTTGGGATGTGGGCCGAATCGGGACATGTTTTTTATTTGGACGCTTTAAAGGATCTTCTCCATTTATGTAAGGACTATCATTCTGGAGTTATTTTTACAACAAAGATGTTTCCTTTTGGAAAAGAGGGTTTGACAGAAGATGTTGCTAAATGGCTTCCGAAACAAATTGTGGATAATACTCCTTCAGGAAAAGAGTTGGTAAAATTATTATTAGAGGTTGAGAGAGCTTCTTCTATTGGGAGTGTTTTAAGTTACAGTTTGGGAAATGATAAACTTGAGCCCGGGGCCGCAATGCAGGGCTATACAAATGTTTGGAGAATTAGACAAGCAGAATTATATGCTCAGGAAGGAGTTAATGTTGTTGAGACTCTCGTTGCGGATGTTACCTCTTCATTTGATGATAACGCTAAATCCGGATTTGTAATAAATGAAGCTTTAAATTCGAGAGGAAAAGGAATGACTCTTAGAATTTTGCCAATCCGATTGAACAAAAGATTACTTGCCGGACTGGTTACCGGAGCAAATTGGGAACGGCTGATTGATAAAAGTGGGCAGGGTTATTTTGCGGGGAGGGATTCCATGTGTGCTGGAGGTTCTTTTTACTCTCATAGAAAAAATAATGAACTTGATCCAGAATTTTGGCATCCGGATTTTAAAAAATTGGTTGATGAGGGAATTGGAGTTTGTGGGAGAGTTGGAGAAATAGAATATTGTGATAAATGTAATTTATATGGAAGAGATGAAAGAATAGCTTTTCCTAAAAATGAAATTATTCCTGTTGCATTAAATGTGCTTGAAAGAAGAAAATTAGATAAAATTAGAAAGAAAAAAAGAAAGGAGGGAGGGCAGGGAACACTTGGTTTCGGGGGGCAAGAGTTCTTTGATTTTGAAAATGGTTCATAAAACTTTAGACGATTATGTTATTGAGAGATATGTTAGGGTTCCGGTAAATGAAATTAAACCGGATGAGGAAAATTATCGAGGGGATTTTACGCTTAGTGATGTGGAAGAGGTTGCGAGGTCAATGTGTGTTGAGGGACAAATTCAGGCGGCTCTTTTGGAAAGACATTCTCGAGGGAAACATAAGATTGTTGCGGGAGAGTTGAGATATCATGCTGTTCAGATGATTGTTCAGAGAGGATGGGAGGGCCCAAATTTTTTAACGGCTAAAGTTGTAAGGCCCCTTCCTCCCGCATTAAGATTGCGTATTCAGTTGGATGAAAACGATTGTAAAGAGAATGTTCCTCCACATAGATTTGCAGATCATTTGTGGGGAAGATATATTCTTAAATTGGCGGAGAGGTTGAAAGATTCTTCTCAGGTGGAAATGCTTTATGGGATTGGAAAATCTGGAACATTTTGGGATATTCCGGAAGAGGTAAGAAGTTTGTTTTCAGTCGAAGAGTATGCAGGCATATCTGGGAAACATCCTTCTACTATTAGAAAATATTTTTATTATCAAAAATTAAATCAGAACATAAAAAGAATGGTTGAATCTCCGAAAAGTGGATTAAGTTATTCTGCGGCATTTGAACTTATTCCAATTTCTGAAAAAGGCGAGCAGATGAGAATTTTAAAAATTGTTATGGAAACTGGAGAGCCAACCAGTCAGAGGATAAGGAAAGTAGTTAGAAAATATAAGGAAGAAGAAGGAAGAGGAGCGTTTGATTTAACTCTCGCGAGAGGAACAAAAAAACCAAACCTAAGAGAACTCTCAAGAAATTTGGAAGAGACGAGTCGTTTGGTTGGAGTTTTGGAAAGTATTGCCGGGCTTGATGAGGGTATTTTTAGTCTCGATGTTTTTGATGAGGTGAGCGGAAAAAATGTAACTCCTGGATTACTTTTGAATCACGCAAGAAATTATCTTGGAGAGTTTCATGAACAATTTTTGGGAGAAGAGGATTATAGAAGAAGATGGGAACAAAAACCAAAAAAGGCGAGCATCGCTGGATTGATTTCTAGAAACGGCAGAAAAGCAACGGGAAAGGAAGTAAGAGCGATGGATCTTGCAAAATTTAAGATGATTGATTTGGGTAAAGATGTTGTTAGGCCACATCCTCACAACCCTCGGGGTAAAATAGACGAAGATGATCCGCAACAGAAAAAACTTACACAATCGGTTAGGGATGTTGGATTAATACAAGATGTTGTTTTGATGGAAGGGGATAAACCACGAGAGTATATTTCATTGGAGGGGCATAGGAGGGATATTAGTCTTAGGCAGGCGGGAGTTAGAAGATTTGGGGCGTTGGTTTTCCCGAAGGGAATTTTGTCTGAGAGGGAACAACTTTTGATAATGTATGATTCTACTATTTTTGAGCAGGTCAATTCTCATAATAGGGCGATGGGTATTGCGAGGCAATATGAATTAGAGAAAAAAGAGAGGGGGAAACTTAGTGTTGCAGATTTTTGTAGATTGCATGAGGTGGATGGATGGTCGGATGGTTTAGTTAGAAATGCAATTGCGTATCGTTCTTTGGTCCCAGAAGTTAGAGAGATGGCGAGAAGAGGATTAATTACCCAAGCTACTGCGGTAACCATTGCGAGAACTTCTAATAAAACACAACAGAGAGAACTTGCAAGAAGTGCGGCGATATTCAAACAAACCTCTTCGGATATTTTCAGAAAAATAAAGGCAGATAGTTCCCAATCTTATTTATTTAGTAAATCTGAATTAGAAGGAGAACTAATTGCTGCTGAAAGAAGAGATTTATTGAGAGTTACACAAGAACATCTTTCAGGAGTTTATCAGGGGCTTGAGAGATTGGGGGATTTGGAGAGAAGACATTTTCTGAATGATTATGCGCTTTCTCATAAATTCCAGGGAGTTATACGTTCTCTTGATAGAGCACTTGGAAATATTCCTAAGAGGTAATTTTTAATTTAAATATTATCTTAGAGTATAATTATACTTAAAAACCAATAAAGATAGGGATAATGATGGATAAAACAAGGGTTCTTGTTGTTGGAGCAGGACAAGTTGGAATGGGAACTTTAGAGGCTTTATTAGATAAAGAAGAATTTCATCACGATGTTGAAGTTGTTGGGGTAGCAACAAGAAGACCCGAGAAATTAAAGGGAATTTCTGCGGTGATTTATCCTTATAATAGTCCAGAGGATCTTAAAAAGAGTGCTGGTAAAGTTGATGTTGCGGTGATTTGTAATGCTTCTCAAGCTTTATGGTATCATTCTCCGGATGGAACTGTAGCTAACGAAGAAGGTCCAAAATGGATAGATATCTTTAATGTTACGGTTGATAGTTTTGATAATCATCGAGAGACTGCTGAATATTTTGAAGCAATGACAACGGAAGATCATTTGGCTTGTTTTGGTTTTGGATGGGACCCTGGAAAGGAGTTTAGTCCTCAGAAACATGTTAAAAAAAGTTCTTTCCCGAGATCAGCTACGAATCTCTTTTATGGTCCTGGAATGAGCCAAGGACATTCAACTGCATTGAGGACCGATCCTCTATTGAAACAGCTGGGCGTTGTTGATGCTGTTCAATTCACAATGCCGAGAGAGGAAACTCTAGAAAGAGTAAGGGCCGGAGAAATGAAAGAATTTTCTCCTGGAGAAAGAATGTGGAGAGATTGCTATATCCAATTAGATAGAGATTCTGATATGGATGCTATAACAAAACATGTGCAAGAAATGCCAGGATATTTTGTTGGTTATGAAACAAAAGTGACTTCCGTATCAGCAGACAAGATGGGAGAACTTAGGCAGAGAAAGGGGCACCAAGGGGTTATCATGACTGTAGGTAAAACAAGAGGCGGTAGCTCAATTGTAACTGAAAGAAGATTGACTTTTGAAAATAATGCACAAGCAACAGGGTGTTTTTTGGCCGAAGCAACTGTGGCAGGAAATAAAGCTTATCAGGAAGGAAGAAGGGGAGTTGTTGTTCCAGGGGATTTAGGAGAGAATTTATTTTCTTGTCTTACGCAAAGAGAAATAATTGGACGGGGATTATAAAATGGAAGAGGTAATGCCAAATATTTTAATCTCTGGTTTGCCTGGTAAAATGGCAACGTTAGTTGCTGAAAGACTGATAAATGGAACATATCACGTGATACGGGATTCTTTAACCGGACCGAATCAATCAGATATTTTTGCGGTGAATGGGCTATCTAATTTCGCACTAAGGGCTCCCGAAGAACATGAAGATTTATTATCGGAATTAAAAGAACTTGAGCATAATTCGGTAGAGGGGTTAGAGTATCGGACAGTTGCAATAGACTTTTCTCAACTTGATGCTGCAAACAGAAATGCCAAATTATTTTGTAAATATGAAATTCCATTTGTTATGGGAACAACGGGGGGAGATAGAGAGGATTTAATGAGGGTTGTTATGGAATCGGGGAATACTGCAGTTATTGCTCCAAATATGGCACATCCTGTTGTTTTGATGCAGACAATGTTGGAACAAATGGCAAGAGAGTCTCCAAATGCGCTAGAAGGATATACTCTTAGGGTGGTTGAATCCCATCAAGCTGGGAAAAAAGACACAAGCGGGACAGCAAAGGCAATGGTTAATTATTTCAGAGATCTTGGAGTAGTTTTGAGAGGAGATATTATAAAAGTAAGGAATCCGGGGGATCAACTTGACATGGGTGTTCCTTCAAAAGATTTGGGAGGGCACGGATGGCATACTTATACTGTGCGGTCTCCTGACGGAAATGTTCTTTTAGAATTTAGACATAATGTGAACGGGAGACAACCGTATGTTGACGGGACTATGAAAGCACTTGATTTTTTAGTTGGAAAATTAGATGAAACTCCTTCTAGGGAAAGAGGGGAAGGAAAGGTTTACACAATGATGGATGTTCTGAGGGGAAAATAAAAGACAGGGATATAACATCAATTTTAAAAACTACGTTTCTTTAATTTATTTATGAAGATATTATCTCTACATACCGATTATATTCGGTTCAAGCCTCTTAAAAAGGCGCTGAAAAAGATGGGTGATTTGGTGGGAAAAGATAAGGAGGAAAAAGAGGTTAAGGACGCTCTTGCTATTTTTACCGCCGTTGAGAAAAAAGACTCCGACGTAAAAGGAATTGTTGCTAAGCTTGTTGAGGCGGTGAAGGATATTGCTTCGCAAGTTGAAGCCGAGAATATTGTTCTTTATCCTTATGCTCATTTATCTTCGGATTTAGCAACTCCGGAAGTTGCGATGGAAGTTTTGGAATTGGCTGAAAAAGAGCTTAAGAAATTTTTTAAGGTTGTTCGTGCCCCGTTTGGATATTACAAAGAGTTTGAGATGAAGGTTAAGGGGCATCCGCTTTCAGAGTTGAGCAGGGATTTGAGTTCTGAAGTTAAAATTAAGGAAGGGGAGGTTTATGACCACAATAAACTTCTGCATGAAATCTCAAAATCTCGATTAGATACTTCCAAGCTCAAGGATAATGACCATCGCATTTTAGGACAGCAGATGGATTTGTTTTCATTCTCGGAAGTTGCTCCCGGAATGGTTTTCTGGCATAATAATGGGTTAATTATT